>NZ_JASJXA010000006.1:0-179665 GCF_035018905.1 Glaciimonas sp. Gout2
AATGAGCGGTCACGATGCGCCAGAATGGTCGGTCACGATAGACCAGAATCGGTGGTCACGATCGGCCAGAATACCCAGTTGCCCTTCTGGCTTTGATTCTCGGCAGCATAGTCTTATTGTCATACCGGGATATTTTCCCTGGAACTTTTGTGGGCTCAAAGCTGCACTTTTTTTTGTTCGGCGTTATTGCTGGTGCAATGCGTTCAAAAATTAAGGAGGGACAAGGCAGAAAAGCAATGACGCTCTTACATTTGGCTCTAGTCTCGTTGGTAGTATTAATGGAGATGGGATTGATATCTTTACCATTCGCAGATAATAAAGAATTTTACAACAGCATATTGACGGCAATTTTTGGCGCTTTTCTTGTTTTCAGTTTTACGTTTCCGTCCGCCATTGGAAAATTATTTCTTGAAAACAGGTTAGTTATTTTTTGCGGTGAATGCAGCTTTTCAATTTATTTACTGCATATGCCTGTGCTGTATTTATACAAAAAAATTCTTCCAGGGCAGCCTGCTGATCTTGTTTCGATCGGGGCTAATATTATTTTCTTCACCTCACTTGTCATCATCGTCTTGCTGGTTTCCTGGCTTAACTTTCAGTATATCGAGAAGCCTGGAGCGCGCCTCATTAAATCTCTCGGAAATCGTTTAAAGAAGAGGGTCCTAGGGCTATTTCCAGTCGCGAAAAGTACACAACCGTTCTCCGTCAAGGGTGGTAACTGACCATGAAAAACTTCTGTAGCGACGTATTACAATCCTTTATAAATACCATAAGATTTGCGCACCGCCACACTTTGAGGAGTGGATTTTCGGTCAAAATGTTTCTCGCCGTCCTGGCGGGCTGTTTTGCAATAACACATGGCGCAGTTGCTAATTGCATTGATAGCAAACGCCTGACCGGCGTCAATTTAAGCGGTGCGGAGTTTGCCGCAAATAAGTTACCGGGATTAGTTTTTCACGATTATATCTATCCCGATATCGCCGATATGCGCCATTTTCAATCACAAGGAATGAATACTTTTCGGCTGCCTTTTTTATGGGAGCGAATCCAACCAGCGCTATTCGGCGACCTTGACGCGCCGCAGCTCAAATTAATGATGGATACAGTCGCCGATGCACGTTTGCTGGATGTCTGCATCATTCTTGACGTGCACAATTACGGTGAATATCGCGGTCAGCCTATCGGCTCGGTTACCGTGCCACCAGCCGCTCTGGTCGATCTTTGGAAGCGGTTACTGCCGCACTTCACGGACCCAACTAACGTCGCGTTCGATTTGATGAACGAACCAAGTAAGTTGCCGATAGCGAAATGGGCTGCAACAGCGCAGGAAACAGTTGATGCTTTACGGAAAAATGGTGCCAAAAATCTGATTCTGGTTGCGGGCGGAAGCTGGAGTGGTGCACATGCGTGGTTTGCAGACGCTAGCGGAGTATCAAATGCGGATGCGTTTCGCACATTTCATGACGCAGCAAATAATTACCTGATCGAAACTCATCAGTATGCGGATGAAGATTTCTCGGGCACCCATAACACCTGTGTTGATCCCGCAATATTAACCACGGTCATGTCAAAGCTGACGAAATGGGCAATCTCGACGCAACACCGTTTATTTCTTGGGGAGGTAGGGGTCTATCCCACTTCACCATGTTTGGCAGCGTTAGCGGCCATTGTCAACAGTACAAAAAACGCTTCGGCGTGGCGCGGCTGGACCTATTGGTCGACTGGTCCATGGTTAGCAGAATATCCATACAACCTGCTGCCCGACGCAAACGGTGAGAAACCACAAATGGCGGTGTTAAAGCAAGCGATGTAACCCTCTTGAGTTGGCCTAAATGTCACTCTTGTTGTATCGCTTATTTAGCATTTACTTGGCACTTATGCGGCACTCATGTGGCAATTACGTGGCATGACATCAATGAGTATTCAGCCAATACGCATTGTTGACCACTTCAAAAATATAAACGAAAAACAGGAACACACATGATGGGGAAACCGAACATCAAATGGAACGAAGCGCCGCGATGAAGATTAATCAATCGGGCGGTGTTGCTTCAGGTTCGATCTGGTCGATCGTAGATAACCTTGCTCAGCAAGCCTTGTCTTTCATTATCTTTGCCGTTCTGGCGCGCTTTCTTGCGCCCGATGCTTTTGGCTTGCTGACGACCGCCCATCTTTTTATCCTCTTCACCCGACTTGTCGTATTCGATGCGATTGCTATGCCCATCGTGCGGACAAAAGATCCAACCGACCGCCTTTACTCTTGGGTATTCACCTGCTGCATGTTGGCAAGCCTGGTGCTCGCTGGCGCGATGTTTTTTTCGGCTGGATTGATTTCTGCACTATTTCGCGCACCCGACCTAAAAGTGGTGCTGCAAGGCATGAGTTTATCGATTGTGTTTTACGGTTTAGTGCGCGCCTATGAAGCCAGGTTAGTGCGCAACATGATGTTCCGACAACTCGCTGTGCGGTCCATTGTCTCCATAACCGTCGGTGGCCTGGTCGGCATCTATCTGGCCGCGCATGGATGGGGCGGCATGTCTCTGGTAGTACAGCAGGTAACGGCATCCGGTCTCGGCCTGCTGTTGGTTGTTGCCCAAAGTCGCTGGCTGCCACGGATGGTTTTCGACAGCGCCCTGATGCGCCGTTATCTGGCAGATATTCGCCAGGTCGGATTGTCCGGTTTGCTTGGTTTTGTCAATACCAACGGTGATGCATTACTAGTCAGTTTACTGCTTGGCCCATATGCTACCGGCGTCTATAACCTTGCCAAGCGCGTCACCTCGGCCGTGTATCTGGTCATCTCCAGCTCCATGCACAAAGTCGCACTACCCGTATTCTCCGATGCGGGTACCGATTTAGCAGCGCTGCGTAGAGGATATTTAAAAATACTCGGGATCACTATTTTCTGCGTTGCGCCATTGCTATGTTTTCAAGCGGTGCTGGCGAAGCCTTTGGTAGCGATAGTGTTCGGCACGAAGTGGTTGCCTGCCGCACCAACGATTGCTGCATTAGCAGTGTTGTATTTGCTGTCCTCGGTCACGCAGTTAAATGATTATCTGTTTTTTGCGATGGGTAAGAATCGTGTTCCAGTACTGCTGGGAATAATCCAATTACTACTGGCAGCAGGATTTTCTGCGATCTTTCAAAACTTCGGATTGATCGGAATGAGCCTCTCATTTTGTGGGGCCTTTTTGCTGGTGTATCCGATTTCGCAGGTATTTCTGAATCGAATACTTAATCTAAACCTTCGCATGATGTGGCACGCGCTGGCTCCGCCTCTAGTCGGCAGCGTGATGTTATTTGTAGGACTCAGCGTCTATTTACTGTGTATCCCGGATCATTTAACCGATGTGGCTTCTATTGGCGGTGGCGTACTTGTGTCTTGCCTCTTGTATCCATTCATCGTCGTTATTACCGGTTGGAAAATAAGAGCATTCAACAGTTCCTGGCACGAAATGCTGATGGCAGCACTGCGGGTTCGTCGATTCTTTACGCGATCATCAAGTGAAATACTTTGACCGGTGGCCCGTTGCACTGCTCTGCGGCCGCGTAGTAAGAAGTTTTTTTTAGGGAGTTATTGATGAATGAAGAAAAATGTATTGCTATCGCGGGTTATCCGGTCACTAGGACGACTTCACCAGTATTGGCCAGATACTTGCGTCAAACCGTAAAGAAAGAACGAAAGGTGTCACTATTTTTTGCCAACACGAATTTTATCGTTCAGTGCCGCTATCTCCTAGGGACAATGAAAAGTAATTCCACCACCATTGTTAATGATGGCATTGGCTTGGATATTGCCGCATTTTTGTTCCGTCGTGAAAAATTTACGGAAAATTTAAACGGAACGAATTTCATCCCCTATTTTTTTTCTGGGGTACAAAGACCACTGCGTGTATTTATGCTTGGGGCAAAGCCCGAAACTCTCGCCAAAGCAGTTGAACATGTTCAGATGGCGTTAGGCCAGACGGTCGTAGGCAAGTGCGACGGATATACCGGCCTTGAACATGATCACGCCGAATTAATTGACGCAATCAACCTCTCTCATGCAGAAGTGGTGCTGGTCGCCCTCGGCAATCCGATTCAAGAGGAATGGATACTATTGAATCGCAGCAAGCTACATGCAAATGTCGTGATCGGCGTCGGGGCATTGTTCGAGTTTTGGAGTGGCGAAAAAACACGCGCGCCCATTTTTTTACAAAGCATCCGGCTCGAGTGGTTGTATCGATTATGGCTTGAACCCCGCCGCTTAATTCGACGCTACACCATCGACATTATCCAATTTTTGATTGCATGCCAGAAGCATCGTGGCGACCGTCCCAACAGATCAATTAGACACGCGACAAACCTTAAAGTCTGAAGTAACAACGCCGCACTTAGGGCATGACGGACAGGTGGAAATTTGAAAATATTAGCCGCAATTAAATATTAAATTTTCGAGGTATACAAAATGAAAGCAATGATATTGGCAGCTGGCAAGGGTACGCGGGTTCGTCCTTTGACCTATGATCTTCCGAAACCAATGATACCGATTATGGGAAAACCGGTAATGGCTTATCTGGTCGAATTTCTTGCCAGTTATGGCGTGCGAAATATTATGGTGAACGTGAGTTATTTGCACAAAAAAATTGAAGACTACTTCGGGGATGGAAGTCAGTTCGGCGTTCAGATCGGCTATTCCTTTGAAGGTTATGTCAACGAGCGCGGGGAACTGATTGCTGAACCTTTAGGTTCTGCTGGCGGCATCAAGAAAATTCAGGAGTTTGCGAACTTCTTCGACGATACGACTATTGTAATATGTGGCGATGCGCTCATTGATCTGGATTTGGCTTCCGCGCTGCTTGAACATAAGCAAAAAGGTGCAATGGTCAGTGTAATCACCAAAAAAGTACCGTGGGATAAAGTCGATAACTATGGCGTGGTGGTGACCGACTCCGATGGACGGATCAAATCGTTTCAGGAAAAGCCGAAACAAGAAGAAGCACTCTCCAATTTTGCGAGCACTGGAATCTATATCTTTGAGCCCGAGGCCATTGATCTGATTCCTTCTGGCACGATCTTCGACATCGGCTCTGATCTGTTTCCGTTGATGGCTGAAAAGGGTCTACCGTTTTACGCCCAACAACGGTTCTTTAACTGGATTGACATTGGCACCGTCACCGATTATCTGAGCGTGATGCAACGCGTTCTTTTAGGCCAGGTGGCGCAACTTCAAGTCCCGGGAACACCTATTGCCGATGGTGTATGGGTGGGTCTCAATACCCAGATTAACTGGCAAGACACGATCATTCAGGGGCCAGTTTATATTGGTGCCGGTTGCCAGATTGAGGCTGGCTCTACCATCATCGGGCCGACCTGGATCGGACATGGCAGTCACATTTGTTCCGGTTCGAAGGTGGTGCGTAGCGCCTTATTTGAATACACGCGAATTTTCCCTGGCGCTTATCTCGAAGAAATGGTTATAGTCAAAGACTATAGCGTGAACCGTGCCGGTGAAATGGTGCACTTACCAGAAGCCGGTCATCACGCGTGGGGCGATGCCCGCGATAAGCGATCGGTAGCGCTGCCGGTGTTGACGCCGGTATTATCAATAGAATCGCCAACTTTAGTGAAGCCAGAGTCACAATATAATCTGCAAGAGCCCAGATGGGACCTCAACGCAGTCCTGCCGGTAGGTGCCGCATGAGAATCTATCCGGTTATTCTCGCTGGCGGTGCCGGCACACGCTTATGGCCATTATCGCGTGAGGCACTGCCCAAGCAACTATTGCCCTTATGCTCTAATTATTCGATGTTGCAGGAAACGCTGTTGCGGTTATTGGATTGGACTGAATTGATGCCGCCGCTCATCACCTGCGGTAACGAACATCGATTTCTTGTGGCAGAGCAATTGCGCGCCATCGGTGTGGCACCCATGGGCATCTTACTGGAGCCATGCGGAAAAAATACTGCTCCTTCGGTGGCCGCTGCCGCACATTTTTTATTAAAAGAGGATAAAGAGGCACTCATGCTAGTGCTTCCTGCCGACCATATGATTGCGGATGTTAAGGCTTTTCATGTGGCGGTGCAGCGTGCGGCACAAGCTGCATGCAACGGTGCTCTGGCAACCTTCGGTATAGTGCCGTCCGGGCCGGAGACTGGCTACGGCTATATTCGCCGTGGCAAGTTGGCAGACGGAACTGAAGGTTGTTACGCCGTTGAAAGATTTGTAGAGAAGCCAGATAGTTCGACCGCGGAAATGCTCATTGCAGACCCTGCTTATAGCTGGAACAGTGGGATGTTTTTGTTTCTGGCGTCGCGCTACCTAGAAGAACTCACCGCCTTTCGTCCAGCAATCGCCGTCAGTTGTCAGAAAGCGTTCAAGGACGCCTACAGCGATCTGGACTTCTGTCGTCTCGATGAGGTTCTCTTTGCGGAATGTCCATCCGAGTCGATCGACTATGCAGTAATGGAACACACTGCCCATGCAGTCGTGGTCCCAGCAGAGATAGGCTGGAACGATGTCGGATCGTGGTCTGCGTTGTCGCAAATACTGGATGCCGATATCGAAGGCAATGTACTCCGTGGCGACGTGTATACCGACCATGTTAAAAATTCAATGATTCGTGCAGAAAGTCGCTTGGTGGCAGTGGTCGGCGTTGAGAATCTGATAGTTATCGAAACCAAGGATGCGGTATTGGTAGTTCATAAAGATCAGGTTCAAAGAGTAAAAAAGATCGTCGAAGAATTGCAAAAAAATAATCGTACCGAACATTTGAATCACACAACCGTCTATCGGCCTTGGGGAAGTTATGAGGGAATCGACCTTGGCAATCGTTTCCAGGTGAAGCGCATCACAGTTAATCCTGGTGGAAAGCTATCGCTGCAAATGCACCATCATCGCGCCGAACACTGGGTCGTGGTAAGCGGAACAGCGCGCATTACCTGCGGAGACGAGGAGAAATTTCTTACTGAAAACGAATCAACGTATATACCTATCGGCGAAAAACACCGACTGGAAAACCCCGGGAAAATGCCATTGCATCTCATAGAAATTCAATCCGGCGGCTATCTCGGAGAAGACGATATCGTGCGATTCGAGGACATATACAAGCGAAATTAGAGAGACTTTTTGGCGTTGTTTATGTTCTATGACTTTTCTCTTCAGCAACGGATTAAAAATGATGCCATCAATACAAAGTTCTATATTTAAAGCCTACGACATCCGCGGCGTCATAAATAAAACGCTCGATGCTAATGTAGCCCGGCAAATCGGTCGGGCTTTCGGTTTGGCCGCGCTTGCGAAAGGTCAAAAAACCGTCATAGTCGGCCGTGATGGCCGGTTATCGGGCGCTGAGATGGCGGCGGCCCTTGTAGCAGGATTGCAAGACTTGCGCGTGGATGTGATTGACCTCGGCGTTGTCGTCACGCCAATGGTGTATTTTGCGACGCATATGTTGGGCACACAATCCGGCGTCATGGTCACCGGTAGTCACAATCCTCCCGATTACAACGGCTTCAAAATGGTTCTGGCGGGTGAAGCTATGTATGGTGAAACCATTCAGGCACTCTATCGGAGCATCGTCTCAGGTGCGGCGACAGCGGCCGCCGCGCAAGTCCAGCATCCGGGTGGTTACTGCACCCACAATATTAAGGGAGCCTATCTTCAGCGCATTCTCAGTGACGTCAAACTAGCAAAGCCGATGAAAATTGTGGTCGATTGCGGCAA
This sequence comes from Glaciimonas sp. Gout2, assembly GCF_035018905.1. Classification (NCBI taxonomy): domain Bacteria; kingdom Pseudomonadati; phylum Pseudomonadota; class Betaproteobacteria; order Burkholderiales; family Oxalobacteraceae; genus Glaciimonas; species Glaciimonas sp. Gout2. The sequence goes on from NZ_JASJXA010000006.1 coordinate 7,705, forward strand.
TGGCGTGGCAGGTGCGTTTGCCGGAGAACTCTATCGCGCCCTGGGTTGCGAAGTGCAAGAATTGTTTTGTGAGGTTGACGGAACATTTCCGAACCACCATCCCGATCCAGCGCATCCGGAGAATTTGCAGGATGTCATTCGGGCGCTGCAAACCTCTGACGCAGAAATTGGCCTGGCGTTCGACGGCGATGGCGATCGTCTGGGCGTCGTCACCAAAGATGGTCAGATCATTTATCCGGATCGGCAATTGATGCTGTTTGCCGCTGATGTCCTGACCCGTCATCCGGGCCAGGAAATTTTGTACGACGTCAAATGCACGCGCCATCTGGCGCCATGGATTACGCAGCACGGTGGCAAGCCGCTGATGTGGAAAACCGGCCACTCACTGGTCAAAGCCAAGATGCGTGAGACCGGTGCGCCGCTGGGCGGTGAAATGAGTGGGCATGTGTTTTTCAAAGACCGTTGGTATGGTTTTGACGACGGCTTGTATGCCGGTGTCCGATTGCTGGAATTGTTAAGTCGGGAAAGTGATCCGTCTGCGGTGCTCAATGCACTACCGCAATCGACTAGTACGCCTGAGTTGCAATTAACATTGGCCGAAGGTGAAAACTTCACGCTAATTGCCGCTCTTCAAGAGCAAGCGGAGTTCCCCGGTGCTGATAAGATTATCAAGATTGATGGGCTGCGCGTCGAATATTCGGATGGTTTTGGATTGGTGCGGGCATCGAATACCACGCCGGTGGCAGTCATGCGTTTTGAGGCCGAATCGGAAGATGCGCTGGCACGGATACAGGCGGAGTTTAAGCGCGTGATTTTGTTGGAGAAACCGGATGCTGTTTTAAATTTTTAACTGGTGTTCGTTTTACAAAACACAATATTGCGACTGTTACCGAGTTTAGTGACCGATCACATTATTGCGGCGCGCGAAAAAAATCCACGTTGAGCATGCAACTAGCCAATGAAGTCACATCATCGCCACATAACTGCGCCCCGGTCACGTGCATGACAGGGGCGCTATTCACTCATTCACTCATTCAACCGATTAATTTGAATAGACTACCAAAGCTTCTTGAAGAACAAACGAATCGAATCCCAGATCCGGCCAAAAATACTCGCCTGATTCACTTCTTCCAAGGCCAGCACATCCAACTGCGTCAGCGCGGTATCGCCCACCATAATCTTCAATGTGCCGATCTTGTTGCCGAGGCCAATGGGAGCGATGAGCGGATCTGTACGCTCCAATACTGGTTTGATTTTTTCGGCGACACCTTTTGGTACCGTCACGAATATGTCGCGGTCAAATCCAACCTTGATTTCGCTTTTTGACCCCTTCCATACCTGCGGCGTGGCCAGCGCCTGTCCCTTTGAATAGAGCTTGACGGTGTCAAAGTTCTGGAAACCCCAGTTCAATAATTTTTGCGCTTCCTGCGTACGCGTCTGGTCGGAGTTGGTCCCCACAACAACTGCCAGCAAACGACGTTCGCCAGTACCATTGGGACGTTTGGCAGATGCAATAATCGAATAACCGGCGCTGTTAGTATGACCGGTCTTCATGCCATCAACAGAAGGATCGGACCAGAGCAAGCGGTTGCGATTGGGTTGTTTGATCTTGTTGTAGGTAAACGTTTTTGTTGAATCGATTTTATAAAACTCTGGAAAATCAACGATAACGTGGGCGGCAAGTACCGCCAGATCCCGTGACGTTGTGTAGGTATCGGCGCTCGGCAGGCCATGCGGATTGCCAAAGTGGGTCGATTTCATGCCCATGCGCTGCGCTTCGCGGTTCATTTGCACCACAAATGCGTCTTCAGTACCGGATACTGCTTCGGCCAATGCCACTGCTGCGTCATTACCCGAAACTACCATCAGGCCATATAACAGGTCACTGATCGATACCGGCGTCGCTGGATCAATAAACATTTTCGAGCTGCTCGGATCAACTTTCCAGGCGCGTACGGAGACGGTCACCATCTGATCGAGCGTCAGTTTTTTGTCCTTCAGAGCGTCAAACACGACATAGGCGGTCATGATCTTGGCTAACGATGCGGGTTCGACGCGTAAATCGGCATCTCCCGAGGCAACGATTTGATTGCTGGTGGTATCCAACAATAACCAGGATTTGGCAGCGACGGATGGCGGTGGCAATGTCTGGGCAAAAGCAACCGAAGCGGACAAGAGTGTTGCAGCTAAGGCTGCGAATATTTTTTTCATAGGGTATAAGTGAATGAAATCGGTGAAGTCGGTGTTAAGGACGTTGGCACGACAGACAGCAAACAGCTATCGCACGGATGAATAGGTAGCAGAACCAGAGGGTAAAGACGCACTTAACCAGGGAACTACAAAAAAACAATTAACCGGAATTATAGCCTCCTCAGTTGCGCAAGATAACGTGGTCACGATTTCAAGTCCAATATCGACAAAAATCGCCGAACAATGACATGCCATTTCGACTCATTATTTTGTGTGCATAGCCGCTTTAGCCGGCCTTGGATTCCCGATGCCACATTTCGACCATCAAGTTCTTAATATGTTGCAATCTGCGATGAAAAAAATGATCCGCACCAGGAATGACGATAACCGGAATGTCTTGCGGACGCGCCCATTCAAATACCGCACTTAACGGAATGGTTTCATCGAGTTCACCATGAATCAAAATACTGTTTGCGGGAACTGTCGGCATTGGCCATTTTCCAGCAGCAGTGCCAACCAATACCAACCGTTCTGCTGGCGAACCGGCCGTAATCAACCGTTGCTGCAATTGTGACTGCACAAAAGTGCCAAATGAAAAACCACCAAGCGCCAGTGGCAATGCGGGATATTTTTCGCGCATGTGGACCAGCAACGCGGCCATATCATCGGTCTCACCACGACCTTCATCGTAGACCCCGGATGAATTTCCGACACCGCGGAAATTCATCCGAACCGCCACATATCCCAATGCCAGAAATCCACGCGCCAAGGTTTGTGCAACCTTATTGTCCATGGTTCCGCCATATAGCGGATGTGGGTGGGCGACCAGCGCCAAACCTCTTGGCTCTGGAAATTGATCCGAAGCGGGAAGGTCCAGCGCACATTCAAGTGCGCCAGCGGGACCGGTAATAGAAAAAGAGGTGGTCTGTGCGTTCATGTCTTCTCGTTTGATTCTCAACGAATTGGCTGACATACCCGGCGACTAAAAATAGTATCGCATTCAGGGGGATTTTTGTTCGTCCATGTCAGCCAATGATAGAAATAATAAGGCGGATATTATGCTGAAAAATAATGACGTATAAACTCTCGGAATTAAATTTTCAAACGCTCAACGATTTTTCCACCGACGATATGCACGTCGATAATTTCGTCGATGTCCTCCGTATCGACGTAGGTATACCAGACGCCTTCTGGATAAATAACTAACGCAGGGCCTTCTTCACAACGTTCAAGACAACCGGCTTTATTGATTCTGACCTTGCCGTCGCCAGCCAGACCGAGTGCTTTGATACGGCGCTTGGCATGCTCTTGGGCGGCTTGCGCGCCGTTATTGGCACAACATACTCGATCACCCGGTGCGCGCTGGTTTAGGCAAAAAAACACATGATGGGCATAAAAAGGCGGTACGGAGCCAATTTCTGTTGGTTCGGTGGAGGGAATTTCGCTCAGGTTATCGCTCATAGCTGGACAGCTCTAAAAAGAAAGTAGTTAGGATAGTTAATATAATCATACACCGGAGTCATTTCGTTTCGCTCGGTGCATAGGGTGGAATAAAAACCAAAGCGTAAAAAATGGCCACAAAAGTGCTAAAAACTGCGCCGCACCATTGAAATTTAGAAATTTACCTAATGACCATGTTTGTAACGTTTCGACGTAGTAAGGATTGTCCGGGATAACATTAACAAAGACCAAACTGACGAACACCGCCAATGCCGCAACCCAGCGTTGCACGCGCTGCGGTGTAAATCCAAATGTAACCAACACCACGGCACCGACCAGCAATCCGGTCAACGCTCCCGGGGTTAACCAGACCAGCACATTCTCCGGGGTAAATAATAACGCGGACGCAAATGCTTTTACCGAAAGCGTTACCCATATCAATAGGAACGTCAGTGCGACTTTCGGCGCGTCTTTGCGTAACACGATCATCAGCATTAAGCCCGCACTGACCAGACCACAAGCGGTAATAATCGATTCCGTCATCCAGTATTGTTCGGCCGATAGCTGTACGTCGTTGGTCATCCATGCGGCCAGATCAATCGGCTGCTCAAACCAGTCCGACAACCAGGTCGACAGCATGGATGTGACTTGCCCAAACCCGAACAGATGATTCAATGGCGCCAGTTGCGCCAGCGGCCACAATGCAATCATGACCATGCCATGGCTGGCTTCACGATTGAACCACCGTTCCCGCAGCAACAGCAATTTGTTCTCCGGACTAAACCGATAGCGGAAAATAGCGCCAATAATGCTGCCTGACAGCGCACCGATACTGTTGGTTAACAGATCAAGATTGGATGACACGCGCGTGGGCAGATACGTCTGCACCGCTTCCATCACTCCCGAAAACAAGATGCCGGCCAAGGTGACCAGGATGACTGTCAATGTCAGTGGAATTCTGCGCGGCAGCACCAATACGGTCAACAGCCCGAGCGGCATATAGCCGACAATATTGGTCCAGACGTCAAATAAGGTCCAGTAATGCGGCAGCGGTGCCGATAAGAAAGCCCACGGCGTCAATCCAACGTCGCGCCACCCGCTGAACGGATACCAACTGGCATAAATAATCAGCAGCAGGTATATCAATAAACTGACACGTGCAAACGATGACGACGGGGATGACGAGCTACGCTCAATAATTAATGACGAACCAGTCATTGCAATCTGTCCTTATTGCTTAAAAGTAAATTTTACCGGCATAAGTTTAACCATCCGGTGATGATTTTATGAGGGTGGGATTAGACAGCGCGTACTGCTAGTCTGAATCAAGATTGTTTCTGCCATATTTCGGCGGCTATTTTTGCAGGTGCTTCTGTTGGTACTGCTGTCATAGTCCTGGTTTTTCAGCTACTTCTTCAACGGCAACGCCGCTAACCATTCCATCAGATCATCAATTAATGCATCATTGGCAACTGAAAAAGCGCGTACACCGCCAGCGGCGTCTGGAGTGGGCGTAGCAACTGAATGGCTGAACATCTTCTGGCCTAGCAAAAGTCGGCCATTAAAGATGGACGCCCGAATGGTGACCTTTACGACGCTATGCGAAGCGCTGTCGAAGGTCTGGCTGAAATCATCCATGTCGATCCGCAATACTGGAACATTAAGTGCTCCGTCCGAAACAGAAACCACCGCACCGCCAACCTGACCGAAACGCGCCTTCAGACGCTGGCTGAATAACTGCGCCGGTGACATGGTCCAGCGTGAAGTCGCATACGGGCGCAATTGCAGATCATTCGCATAAGCTAACCTGTACATCATCATCGTATTATCCAATCCTGCTGGCGCAGTAACGTCTGCCAGACTGACAGCTGGCAAGGTCATCATCGCCGCAGTCGGCGAACTTACAAGCGCTGGTAAAGGGCCAAAATCATACCGGGCATAGACACCCGCTGGCGCAGCGCAACCGCCGACCAAAACCACAATGGACAACACCAGTACAGCTTTAAAGAGCGCATTCAATTTGTTCATCGATTTCCTTATGCCTATTTTATTTGACAGGGGCAATAAAACCCGCTTCGCCCGGCCCCGGCGGCACGCCTTTGCTGCCAAACAAAATACTTTGCGGTTGCTGATTAAAGTGTTCTAGCGTCTCGTTCAATGCACGTACCGACGAACGCGCCTCTGACGCCAGCACATTAAACCGTGGCAGCGCGTCGTATTGCACACTATCGGCGACTGATCCCACGTTCGCCATTGTTGCCGACAATCTGGACACCGCGCCATTCGGACCCTGTAAACTGGTGCTCAAGGTATTCAAAGTATGACTCAGTACAGTCATATTTTGGGATAGGGCCGTAATCGACATCAATGCCTGATTCAGTTGCTCGGTCATCGCCGGTAGCTTGGCGAGAGTCGGCTCTAACTGTCGCGGTATCGATTCAAACGCATTCGCCGTTTTACTGACATCACTAAACGCCGCCACCATCACTTGTTGATTCGCAGGGGCGAGCAAACCATTTAATTTGGCAACGGTTTCTTCTGCCTGCAACAAAATTGCCGCGCCTTTGGTTTGAATGTTATCGAACAAACTCGGCCGCAGCGTAATGCGCGCCGGTTTACTGGCGCTGCTGGCCAGTTTGGCAGGATTGCTACCATCATCATCCAACTGTATATAGGCAATCCCTGTCACGCCTTGATAACCCAGCGTACCATACGTGGCCGGCGTCATCGGGGTATCAAGATTAATTTTCAGGCGAATTAGAATCTGCCCCGGACTTTGCGGATCGAAAACAATCGTATCGACTCTGCCAACGTTGAGACCGCGATACCGGACGTCCGCCTGCGGATTAAGGCCCGGAACCGACAGCTTGGTGGCGATTTCATACGGTACCCGCTGCACGCGGTCACCGTTGAACCACATGACGCCAAAGATCGCCGCCAACAATAAGACGACGGTAAATAGTCCGGCAATTAACGCATGTGCTTTATTTTCCATAATGCTGCCTATCCTACTGTGTCCTGCTCACAATGCGCCGAGAGGAAGAAATTTTCTATAAAGGGATGTTTGATCTTCATCACCTGCTCGGGCGTGTCGTAGGCAAGAACGTGTTTATCGGCCAGCACAGCGATTTTGGTCGACATCGCCAATAACGATTCCAGATCATGGGTAATCATGACAACCGTCAAGCGCATATCCTTATGCAGCGACAGAATTAGTTTAACGAACGCTGCGGACGACGCAGGATCCAGGCCAGCGGTGGGTTCATCCAAAAACAATAATTCTGGCTCTAGCGCCAACGCCCGCGCCAGGGCAACGCGTTTAATCATGCCACCCGATAAATCAGAGGGCATTTTAAGCGCGTGCTCGGGACCAATGCCGGCTAATTGCAACTTCAGCAACGCGGCATCCAGAATCAGACTTTCCGGTAATGCACGCAGCTCACGCAGCGGCATCGCCACATTATCCAGCACCGTCAGCGCAGAAAATAACGCGCCCATCTGAAACAACATTCCCCAACGGTTTTGTAACGCAGCCATTTGATCAACGCTAGCTTTACTGATATCCAACCCTAAGACCGATACGGTGCCGCGCGTAGGTCGATTCAGGCCCAAAATTTGGCGTAAGAGCGTAGTTTTTCCAGAACCGGAACCACCGATCACGCCAACAATCTCACCCTGTTCAATCGTCAGATCAAGGTCTTGCAGAACAACTGTCTTGCCGAACTGGGTCCAGAGTTTGTCGACCTGAATGACCGGCTGCGGGGCTGGCGTTAATGGTCGAGTCGATAAAAGTGGATTGCTCAGCAAATTAGTCATCAAAATCCAACCCCGCTAAACAGAATTGCAAACACCGCATCAGCAAGTATCACAATAGTAATCGCGCTGACCACGGAGGTTGTTGTACCTTGACCAAGGCTTTCAGTGTTAGGTTCAATGCGCAAACCGAAATGACAAGCGACCAGGGCGATCAGTCCACCAAATACGGCACCTTTGCCAAGCCCAATCAGATAGTTGGGCAAAGGGACTGCGCCCGGCAATTGCTGTAGAAAATACGTCGGTGACAATCCGAGTTGTAACTGCGCCGCGGTCATCCCACCGAGTAATGCAATCGCATCCGTCCAGATCACCAACAACGGCATCGCGATCAATAAAGCGATCACACGCGGCAAGATTAAACGGAAGCCATGCGGCAAACCCATTACCTCCATCGCGTCGAGTTCCTGCGTCACCCGCATCACACCCAGTTGCGCGGTGATGGCAGAACCGGAGCGCCCCGCCACTAAAATGGCTGCCAGCAATGGTCCCAGTTCGCGGATGATACTCATCCCGAGAATATTGACGAGATAAATGTCGCCGCCAAAAGTGTGCAATTGCTGCGCGGAGAGAAACGATAACACTACGCCAATCAGAAACCCGACAATCGCAGTAATTCCCAACGCCTGAAAACCGATGTGGTAAATGTTTGCGGATATCTCTTTCCACGGTGCCCGACGCGGCGTGCGCACCATGCGGTTGAAGTCCAGGATAAATTGTCCGAGTAATGCGACGAAGCCGCTCAAATGATCCAATCCGACGCGCGCCCAATCATAAATGACAATCAACAATCGCCGTCGCGGTGGTGGCGGTGGCAAAGATAATGGCCCAGCATCTTCGAGGCGCTTGAAGAAATCCTTTTGCTGACGCGTAAGCACCAGCGAATCCGGGCGTTTTTTTCCCCATGCGTTCCACAATAATTGCGCGCCGATATGATCGAGCGCTGTAACCTGCGACAAATCCCATTGGAGAGATTGCCGTGCAGCGCGCCTTGCCAGCATTTTCAATCTTGACTGCAACGCTCGCATGACACCCGGTTGCGCCATCGCATTGACTTGCCAGTTTCCGCGGACCATTGCCACGCGTGTATCGACATTGACATCGCCACTACCACCGTCCTCGGTCTTGTTATCACCTCCATCATGAAGATGAGCGAGAGCGATCGCGGGGAGTTGGACATCGGATTTTGGCATGCATCAAGTTTAAGTGAGAATGGATACAAAATCTCGCCGCACCAAGACTTTTATACGCAAAATACTTATCCTCGTCTCCATCAATGGCAAATACACACCAAGAAATAATTGACGACAGCGCGCATCCGCTACAATGCGCGGCATGACATCTACTCTTTCTGCAGAGCGCATCTTTGCACTTTCGGCATCACTTCCCGATCACATCACAATTGAGGTCGTGGCTGAGACCGGCTCCACCAACGCCGACCTTCTGACGCTAATACAAAACCCGCAAGGGTCACAAAATGGGTCATCCGGTCTAAACGCGCACCACAACGGCGACGCGATTATTGGACCGATGCTGCGCATTGCCGAACAGCAAACCGCTGGTCGAGGACGCGCTGGACGCACTTGGCTTTCGGCGCCATCCGCTGCGTTGATGTTTTCGCTGGCATGGCGTTTTGATCGCCCCCTACAAAAATTGATTGGCTTGCCGCTAGCCGTCGGCGTGGCGATTGCTGACGGCTTAAACCAGTATTTGCACCAGACTTTTGGCGCGGCTCAAGAGCAGGAAAATGCAGAGACCGATTTCGGCATTCGATTAAAATGGCCTAACGATCTGCTGTTAGTGGACGGCGAGAGCGACGGCAAACTGGGCGGCATTCTGATTGAAACCGCGAGTGGCAGCGCTCAGCCCAACGGGTACGCCGAGCGTTCCACTTGGGCAGTGATTGGTGTCGGTATCAATCTTGCCATCCCGGTTGATATACAACAGCAACTTGAGCGCAAGATAGCCAATTTGCCAAGATCAGGACCCGATAGTTGCCCTGTCGAGGCTGATCGCAACGCGCTAATGGCGACGTTACTATCCAACCTGACCCACGCATTACAACAATTTCAAAACGATGGCCTCAACCCATTTGTGTCACGCTGGAATCAACTCCACGCGCATGCAGGACAACAAGTGGTTATTCTGGATCAGGGTAAGGTTTTATATGAGGGCACAGCGCTGGGGATTGATAAGATCGGTCGATTTTTGTTACAAACCGCGCAAGATGCGTTACCTGTCGCTATCATGGCGGGCGACATTTCGCTGCGGGTAAAGGAAACGTAAGAATGGGATTACTGTTAATTGATGCTGGCAATACGCGCATAAAGTGGGCCTTGGCAACTATTCCGACCCTCGGCCATGCCACCGCTCCTCCTATATGGCGAGACATTGGCTCTGTGGCGCATAACGAAATTGCGGAGTTGCTCGGCCTTTGGCGCGGCCTTCAGATAACGCGCGTGTTGATTTCAAATGTCGCGGGCAGTAAGGTTGGTGCACGTCTGCATGAAATATTGCAACTGGCCTTCGATAGCAGTATTTTGCCGGAATGGTTTGCCTCCGTGCCGCAGCTGGCGGGCGTTCGCAACGCCTATCGCAATCCCATGCAACTCGGTTGTGATCGCTTTGCTTCGGCAATCGGCGCACATCGGCTATATCCACAACAAGCCCTGTTATTGGCAACCTGCGGCACCGCCACGACGATTGACGTCATCAATGCCGACGGCACGTTTATAGGCGGCATGATCTTGCCTGGATTGGGCTTGATGGCGAACGCATTGGCGCACGGCACGGCACAGTTGCCACGCATCCTTGACCATGTCGTGATCACGACACCATTTGCGGACAACACCGAGGATGCCATCATGAGCGGTTGTATCGCCGCGCAGGTTGGCGCAATTTCGACCGCATTGACGCTGCAAACCCAACATCATCCGGGAATGGAAATAAAATGTATTCTTACGGGTGGAAGTGCTGGCGTTATTGCACCCTATCTGACATCGCCCCATGAAAGAGTTGACCATTTGGTCCTGACTGGCCTGTGGACCAGCATTGCCGCAGAAACCGAACGTTGAGCGAATAACACTTTATGTTGAAAATATTTTTCTGGTTGCTGCTATTAATCAACGCAGGTTTGTTTGCGTTACAGCACGGCTATGTGGAGGGCATCGGCCTCATCTCGAACGGAAGAGAGCCCGCCCGTTTAACTAACCAATTGCAAGCGGACAAAATTAAATTGGTTCCAGTAACCGAGGCTGAGGGTGAAAAAGGCAATAGCGCAAGGACCAACCAGAACGGTGTGACTAATTCAAATAGTGCAAATAATGCAAATAATGCCGCGATTACCTCAACCGCTAATCCAGGTGGTGGCGAGAAAGATGGCACAGACAGTGCTGCCAACAGCGCCTTTGCCTGCACTGAAGTAGGCAATTTCAGCGCTGCTGAAGCAAGGCGATTTGCCAGTCAGTTAGCTGAAGTCGCGCCAACCGTGCAGCCAATCCGCCGCCCAGTGCAAGAAATTGCCAGTTATCGCGTGTACTTGCCTTCGTTTGGGAGCCAAGACGCGGCGAATAAAAAAGGGGAGGAATTGCTCGGCCTTGGCATCACCGATTTCTTTGTCATCCAAGATGCGCCACCGCTCCTTTATGGCATCTCTCTCGGCACATTCAAATCTGAAGAGGCCTCGCAAATTCAGGTTGCCCGCCTGGAAGAAAAGGGTCTGATCGGCATACGAGTAGAAGCGCGTAAGGCAACAGCTGGCAAGGTGGCCTTCCAATTACGGCTGTTAAACGCTCAGACCTCGGCACAGTTAACCAAGGTCGTCGCCACCTTTACCCACAAGGAAGTGCGTAGCTGCGATGAAGCGACACTTCCCGAACGAAGTTAAGCGAAATCGGCACTTTTCGAAGGCTAAAGACTATTTGTCGGATTTAAACTTGCTACAAAAGCAATAAAATTTGTAAGCATTCCGGACAGCAGCAACCTGGTTGCGCTACATTTGACGATATTGTGGGCGTTGTTGCCAACATTAATGGCACAGGCATTAGCGCCGGTAGCGCCTGACACCAACAAGTCGACGCGCTGCGCGAAAGGACGCCGCAGATAAATTGCCTCTTGCAAACGAAACATTCCGCCATGTTGATTCCCCACTTCATTGCGCCCCGTTATTCTTACCCTCAATGGGTCCCTTAACGCTGCTCTGCACGATAAAGTATCCCACAGGAATCAGCGAATACCCAACACACTAGCGGCGATTGCCTCTTGTTTTGCCGCAAATTAGCAAATTCATTGGCGCTTGTCCGCAGCAAAATCTCATAAGAACTACGAAAAAAGAAATTCACGTTGCCGACCTGGACCGTGTGTAAGCGGATGTCATTTTCACGCACCATATTGGCACCCATCATGCATCCAAAAGGAGCGTCTGATTGCACCATGATAAGGCAACTCTACTCTTCAGTATCAAAGAGGCGTAGCGCTTTTTTACCTATGAAGGGAAATAATGAAACCAAGGAAACGCAAAGGAAATTCGACAGAATCAATGCAGTCAAAAAAATCCCACCTTGACTAAAGAATGAGATTTTTTAGCGTCATTTTTACGCTGGCAATGGACTATTCAGAGACATTAAAGCGCGATGTCAGGTATCGGCCCTAAAGAATAAAAGAACAATCACAAAAGAAAATACAGAACTAGATGCCTATACGGCAATTAATCAATGATTAAAACTCAGCATCGAGTTCCTCAATCTCGACCGGTTCCAACTTCGCCGCTTCCACCCATTCTTGCACTTGCGGCAAAGCCATAATACATTCGCAATAGGCTGCACAAACGGCGTCCAACTTGACGTTGTATGTCAAAAAGCGCGTTACCACTGGCGCATACATAGCGTCTGCTATACACGGTGTCGCGCCAAACAGATATGGTCCGCCATACGTATTAAAGCATTCGTGCCAAATGGTGACAATGCGATCAATATCGGCTTGCGCTCTCGCCCAAACCTTGAATTCCTTAAATTGGCCCCGCAAATTCATTGGCAACGCGGAACGCAGAGCAGAAAATCCTGAATGCATTTCACCGCAAACGGCGCGACAATGGGCACGCGCACCGCGGTCAGCTGGCAGTAAACCCGCCTTAGGCTTGATTTCATGTAAATATTCGCCTATCGCGAGGGTATCCCACACTTTAACCCCGTCATGCAACAAACAAGGTACCAACATCGACGGTGCCAGTAATAGGATTTCGGCACGCATAGCCGGATCATCAAGCGATATGATCTGCTCATCAAATGGCAGTTTGGAGAATTTAACCAGTAGCCAGCCGCGCATCGACCACGACGAATAATTCTTGCTGCTGATGGAGAGAGTAGCTTGTGCCATGATGCAGATTCCCTAGTCATTAACGCATGTGGGCGGAGTCGCTCGATAAACAACAATTTCAGAAACAGCTCAGCAAACTTCATGCCAGAAATTCGATGGCCTGCAACTTGCTAATGCCTTTCAGCATCGCCCACTCTCGGGCAAGGGAGCACTCATGAAGTATCAAGTCTATCAAGCGCATTCCGACATGATGGCGGGGATGCGTTTATTTACACAGGCCGCCGTCACGGCCATGTCCCACCCTTTTTTAAGTGCGGCTCCAGGCGTTCGTAAACTTTCTGCAGCTTATGAGATGTTTGCAAGCACTGAAGTTACCCACACCCGACCCGACTTTCGCCTCAACACCATACACGTAGGCGAAGGAGATAGCACTCACGACGTACTGGTGCATGAAGAAGTCGCGCACGTCATGCCGTTCTGCACCTTGCTGCATTTTAAGAAAGAGGGCGTGACCGATCAGCCGCGCGTACTCATCGTCGCACCCATGTCCGGCCATTTCGCGACGTTGCTGCGTGAAACTGCGCGCACTATGCTGGCGGATCACGACGTCTACATCACCGACTGGCACAATGCCCGGGACGTACCGTTAGATGCTGGCCCTTTTGGCATGAGCGAATACGCACTTTATCTCATCGCATTTCTAGAGGTGATGGGCCCGGGATCGCATATGGTGGCAATCTGCCAGCCTTGTGTATCCGCTCTGGTTGCCACTGCCATCATGGCCGAAGATGGTAATCCCGCCCAACCGCGTAGCCTGACACTCATGGCCGGGCCAATTGACACCCGGGTCAATCCGACCGGAGTGAACGAACTGGCCACCAGCAAGCCATTTGAATGGTTTGAAAAGAACCTGATTAGTACCGTCCCGCAGCGCCATCCCGGCGGCGGGCGCCGTGTGTATCCCGGATTCCTGCAGCTTTCCGCGTTCATGAGCATGAACCTTAAACGCCACGTGAATGCATTTAAAGGGCTGTACTCCGATTTGGCGGAAGGCGCGCTGGAAAAAGCCAACACCACTCGCACCTTTTACCAAGAGTATTTCGCGGTGCTAGATATGACAGAAGAGTTTTATCTGGACACAATACGCGATGTGTTTCAGGAGTACGCGTTGCCGTTGGGCAAGCTGGAATGTGCTGGACGCCTGATCAAACCCGCGGCGATCAAACGCACCGCTCTGTTGACCGTAGAAGGAGAACATGACGACATCTGCGCAATCGGGCAAACGATGGCTGCGCACGACCTTTGCAGCGGCATTCCGGGCTACATGAAGTCACACCACATGCAAACCGGTGTCGGACATTACGGCGTGTTTAGCGGACGACGCTGGAACAAAGAAGTCTATCCGATCGTCCGTGAAATGATCCACGTCAGCCAATGACGGATGTAAATCTGCAATGCTGATTGCACCGGGTGTGCTGCGATCCCTCACACCCGGAGTTAATACAATACCAAGAAAGTACACATCGTTGCCATAACCAGTACATTTTAGGCAAGGCATGAAATGTGTAAATGCTGGCGCGCCACCGCATTTTTTACTTCAACCCGCCCCCGACCCGCACCACATTATCCTCTACGATGAATGCGCTCAGCTTTGGTCGTGACGCCTTGCATCAAACTTTGACATCAATTCGGTTAATAATTATTTAGCAATAAAATTGATCGATGTAATCCTCCTTTGCGCCGTCATTTATCAGCGATTATCCCGATCAAAAAGGGTGATTGTGTGTTTTATCCGAACATCCCTGCTTTGCACCCAACAAGCTCCGACTTTTCCATGTAAAATCGCGCCCATTGCCGCACACCTAATTGCGGATTGCTGTTGGCCAATTTTGACCTCGCAGACATCCACGCTTATCCACGGCTCTTTGCTCACCTTTTTCAGACTATCGCAGGATATCCCATGCTCGACTTGACCGATGAACTTGCCAACATTCCTCCAAAAGTAAAAGCCGGAATTCTGGCAGAGGCATTACCGTATATCCGAAAATTTCACGGCAAAACCATTGTCGTCAAATACGGCGGCAATGCGATGACAGACGAACGCCTTAAACATGGCTTCGCCCGCGACGTGATTTTGTTAAAACTGGTCGGCATGAATCCGGTAGTCGTGCACGGCGGCGGTCCGCAAATCGAAAACGCACTCAAAAAAATCGGCAAGCAAGGTATCTTTGTTCAGGGCCATCGGGTCACCGACGAAGAAACCATGGAAGTCGTCGAGTGGGTATTAGGTGGCGAAGTGCAGCAAGATATCGTGATGTTAATTAATCACTACGGCGGTCAGGCAGTTGGCTTAACCGGCAAAGACGGCGGTCTGATTAGGGCACGCAGGATGAAAATGCCGGACAAGCAAAATCCAGGACAGTTTCTGGATATTGGCTTCGTCGGTGAAATCGAGGCAATCAATCCTGCCGTGGTAAAAGCGTTGCAGGACGATGCCTTCATTCCTATTATTTCGCCAATCGGTTTCGGCGCAGACGGTCAGGCTTACAATATTAATGCCGATGTCGTAGCGGGCAAAATAGCGGAAATCCTGCACGCAGAAAAATTGATCATGATGACCAATATCGCTGGTGTTCAGGATAAAGAAGGCAATCTGGTAACGGATTTGTCAGCACGCGAAATTGACGAAATGTTTGAAGACGGCACCATCTCTGGCGGTATGCTTCCAAAAATTTCGTCGGCGCTGGATGCCGCCAAAGCTGGCGTCAACGCAGTCCATATTATCGACGGTCGCATTGAACACTCATTGCTGCTAGAAGTCTTGAGTGAGCAGGCTTTCGGCACCATGATCCGTTCGCATTGATCTAAATATGCATTCCGTTGGCGAATCTCTTCCAAGATTGCTAATGACAGAATGAGCAAAACAAAATAGGGAGAAAAAGCCAAACGCTTTTCTCCCTATTTTTTTAGCCGCGGTTTTAGGATCAATCTCAGGCCGGTATCAGCAATGCCCGTTGTTCCGGCGTCAAATAACACCAATCCCCTTCTTCCAACGCCAGAGAGGCCAGCGTCATTGCACCAATTGCCGTGCGTTCCAGCGCGACGCAATGATTTCCGGCTGCGGCCAACATGCGCTTAACCTGATGATATTTACCTTGCTCAAGCACGATCTCAATATGTTTATCGTCAATCATGGCGCAACTGACCGCCTTCAACGGAGCCGGCTCATCGTTTAATTGCACGCCATCTAACAATTGCGCGACCAGTTCTGGTGTCACCGGATCGTGCGTGGTCGCGACATACACTTTAGGAACATGGCGCTTCGGCGAAGATTGCGCATGAATAAAAGTGCCGTCGTCCGACATCAACAGCAAACCCGTCGTGTCATGATCCAGGCGACCAACCGGTTGCAGTTCGCGCCAGGTAAATTCCTCCGGCAAGATCGACAAAACGCCCGGATGATGACTCGGCTTACGGGAGCACTCAATATTCGGCGGTTTATGTAAAGCAATATAGACGCGCTCGCGATATACCCATTCCTCATCAAACAACACAAAGACCAAACCATCGGTTGCGATCTTGGCCCGGTAGTCGTTCACTACTTCACCATTGATGCTGATTTCGCCATCATCAATCAACGTGCGGCAATATTTGCGCGTACCGACACCCTGTGATTGCAGGATGCGGTCTAAGGTTAATTTGCTCATAGATTTAATTATTAAAACAGTCAATTTCAACCGCAAAAAGCGTGCGAATTACGTCGACAGAAAGCGCGAGGTCAAGGCGCTAGGTAGCCATTCACAGTCCATGGTAGCCTAAAAAAATCGCCTGTAGTCAAGGCTACAGACGATCTTGAATTACTCCGAGCTTCCTATCATGCTTATTGCCTCACTTAGCCACTTGTACCTTGGCATAAGCCGCCAACCAGCGCTGATGCATATCGCAACCTTCGAGATTCAGGCCCGGCGATTTGATACCAAAGAACCGTTGTTCACGATTCAGCAATGCATGCGCTTGCAGCACTGTTTCAGCGCCGTATAGGTGTTGCAAGGCGGCGGCGTAAGGTTTGGCATCATCTAAACCGATCAGGCTTTCGATGCAACGATAAACCAATTGACGGTCTGCGCTAATTTGATTGAAGTGACGTATCCAGTCACAGCCTTCACGAATCGCTTCACGGTCGCCGATGGCCAATGCCAGGAGCGTTTTCAATTCACCGACACGTAGTTCTTTCCACAACGTACCAACGTCGGCAACCAAACCGATCAATGCAGCAACTGGTCGCTGATCTGCTAATCCCAATTCATTCAATTCACCCAGCAAATCGGTGCATTCTTCATCGTCCAGATCTGCCAGGAACAGAATCGGTTCGCGGATTTCATTGCCAACGCTGACGTTATCCCACTCCAAATCTTCGACAGGGTAAATGTCTGACATGCCGGGTACCAGAATCCGGCACGCATAGACGCCCAAATGGGTGAAGTCGGCGATATAAATATCGTGACCCTTGGCATGAATGGCGGCGATCGACCATGCATAATCTTCGGCAGTGGTGTTGCTGAAGTTCCAGTCGCTGAACGCGAAATCCGGTGTATCACGCAAGAAGTTCCAGCTGATGATACCGCTGGAATCGACGAAGTGAATTTCCAGATTCTGTGAATGTGCAATTTCTTCCAGATCAAACCCCGGCTCCGGAAAGCCGCCTAATGCATCCAGCGCGCGGCCTTGCAGCAATTCAGTCAATGCCCGTTCCAAGGCGATTTCAAAGCGCGGATGAGCGCCAAAGCTGGAGAAACAGCCTTGGTCCGTTGGATTTAATAAGGTGACATTCATCACCGGATATTGCCCGCCGAGCGACGCGTCTTTGACCAGAATACCAAAGCCTGCGGCACGCAAAGCGCGAATCCCGGAGGCGATACGAGGATAACGTGCGATGACTTCTTCCGGCACATCCGGCAAGCACAGACCATCTTTGATGATGCGGAACTTGACGTCGCGCTCAAAGATTTCCGACAGTGCCTGGGTGCGTGCTTCGGCTTCCGTGTTACCGGCTGACATACCGTTACTGGCGTACAAATTGCCGATAATGTTAACCGGGAACCAGACGGTCTCGCCATCACGTTCGCGTACGTAAGGAATCGCGCAAATGCCGCGATCTTCGTTGCCAGAGTTGTAATCGACCAGCATCGTGGCATCGACTGTGCCTTCCGGATTATAGAATTTTTGCAATTCCGGGGTCAGCAAACCCGCTGGCCATGTTTCGCTTTCGTCATTCAGTTCAAACCATTTTTCACGTGGATAATGCACAAATGGGCCATTCGCCACTTTTTCACCAAGGTAAAAATGGGTCCAGAAATAATTACACGAAAGCCGCTCAAAAAATTCGCCCAACGCACTTGCACGTGATGCTTGTTCAGTCGCGCCTTTGCCATTGGTAAACAGCAACGGGCAATCACGATCACGAATATGCACCGACCAGCAACCATCGACTGGATTAAGCCATGATCGTTCTTCGATATGAAAATCAAGCGCCTCCAGCTTGCCTTGCATAGAGCTGATCGACGATTCTAGCGAGGCGTCTTTGCCGGGGATAAAGTGTTCTGTTGACATGTGAAATCCTGAAAAGGTAAAAATAGGGAGTGACGCGGTCGAGTAGCATTGCAAGGTGTCTCATGGCGCTATGACGGTGCGATGACGATGCGACGATATTGCGATGCAGTCGACGAAATACTGAACCGAACAGAAAAGTAGCAAAAATACAACTAATTTCCCTTATTTTTTGCGAATGACGTGATGATACTCGCGTCTATCCCGCTACGGAAACCGATCATCAAGATGCGCACAAACAAAATCACATACAAAATGATAATGGCCACGTGAGAGCCCAAGTCAAATCGGTAGATAAACAGATACAAAATACGTACAAATCGATTACCATAAAATGATCAAAGCGCCATCACGGCGAAGCTGCAATCAGCAATCTAACGAAATCTATCTATTCCAATTAGCCCGAAGTGAACCTGAAAATGCGGTCTCAAAACAACGACCAACAGCAGCGGTCAATATAGCAATCACGCAGAACATCAACCGGAAAATTACATGGCACAACCTAAAGCAGCTTTCAATTGGTCTGACCCGTTATTGCTAGATCAGCAACTAAGTGACGACGAACGCATGGTACGGGACGCGGTCCGTGCTTATGCGCAAGACAAGCTTGCGCCGCGCGTTCTGCTTTCGTTTCGCAATGGCGAAACCGATCCGAGTATCTTTCGCGAGATGGGCGAGCTAGGATTGCTAGGCGCGACGATCCCGACGGAATACGGTGGCGGTGGCTTAGGTTATGTTGCTTATGGGTTGATAGCACGCGAAGTCGAACGCGTTGATTCTGGTTATCGTTCGATGATGAGTGTGCAATCGTCGCTTGTAATGGTGCCGATCAATGCTTTTGGCTCCGAAGCACAAAAGCAACAATACTTACCCTCGCTGGCAAGTGGAAAAACAATTGGCTGCTTCGGTTTAACTGAACCAAATCATGGCTCTGACCCGGGCAGTATGGTCACACGTGCCAAAAAAGTTGACGGCGGCTATCAGTTATCAGGCGCAAAAATGTGGATCACTAACTCGCCGATTGCCGATGTTTTTGTGGTGTGGGCCAAAACTGAGGATGACGTGATTCGCGGCTTCATACTGGAAAAAGGCTGGAAGGGATTATCAACGCCAGTGATTCACGGCAAAGTCGGCCTACGCACATCAATCACTGGCGAAATCGTGATGGATCAGGTGTTTGTACCCGAAGAAAATTTGCTCCCGGGCGTGAGGGGCCTAAAGGGGCCTTTCACATGTTTGGATTCTGCACGGTTCGGCATCGCCTGGGGCGCACTCGGGGCCGCCGAAGACTGTTGGCATCGGGCGCGACAATACGTGCTAGATCGTCAACAGTTTGGACGACCTTTGGCGGCAAATCAGTTGGTGCAACTCAAACTAGCAAATATGCAAACCGACATCACACTGGGATTACAAGGCTGCTTGCGACTCGGCCGAATGAAGGATGAAGGAACCGCTGCGGTTGAAATTACGTCCATGATGAAACGCAATTCGTGCGGCAAGGCGCTGGACGTGGCACGGCTTGCACGCGACATGTTAGGTGGCAACGGTATATCCGATGAGTATGGCGTGATTCGTCATATGGTGAATCTGGAAGTGGTCAATACCTACGAGGGAACACATGACGTGCACGCATTGATTCTTGGTCGGGCGCAAACAGGGATTCAGGCGTTTTCCGGTTAAGGATCGATAGCGTGCACTAACTAACTTGCGTAATTTTTAAGAATGCGGACTTCAACTGATATTGACCCGAGGTGACGTTGGTGATTTTCAGGTGAAGTCTGCACTGTTACACACCATTCCCGATTTTACTTTTCGGCGAAACTTAACTGCTCTGTTCCAGCCACTCCTTTACCTTTTAGGACTGCCGTAAAACCATCTCAGCAACGGGCTTACCAACCCTGCCAACGAAGACAGTACGCTAA
This sequence comes from Glaciimonas sp. Gout2, assembly GCF_035018905.1. Classification (NCBI taxonomy): domain Bacteria; kingdom Pseudomonadati; phylum Pseudomonadota; class Betaproteobacteria; order Burkholderiales; family Oxalobacteraceae; genus Glaciimonas; species Glaciimonas sp. Gout2. Next base: position 27,990 of record NZ_JASJXA010000006.1, read on the forward strand.
TACGGGGCCGCCGAGGTGGCTAGGAAAGCACAACGCAGTTGGGGCGATTGACGTAAGCCCTCACTTCTTCTTGGACTTCTTCCCACTATGATGGCGGAAGCATTCACCTGTGTGATCGTCAACCAGACCAACGCCTTGCAGGTAAGCGTAAATGATGGTCGAACCAATAAATTTAAATCCGCGTTTGAGCATGTCTTTTGAAATGCGATCGGAAAGTGGTGTTTTCGCAGGGCTGGGATTCCCACTAAACCAGTTACCCCGCACTGGCTTGCCATCGACGTAAGCCCATAAAAAGGCATCCAATCCACCTAACTCATCGCGCAAACGCAAATAGGCTTGTGCGTTATTAATTGTCGCAGCGATTTTCAGACGATTGCGGATAATGCCAGCATTCGCCATCAATTCCGCCACCTTATCGGCATCATAGCGCGCGATTTTTTCGGCATCCCAATGTTCGAACGCAATCCGATAATTTTCACGTTTATTGAGAACAGTTTCCCAACTGAGACCCGCTTGCGCGCCTTCCAGATTGAGCATTTCGAATAACCGCGTTTCGTCGTGACAAGGCACACCCCACTCTTCATCGTGATACTGCAGGTAAAGAGGATTCTTGAGATTAGCCCATCCGCAACGTGTGAGATTGTCGATAATGTCCGCCGCTATTACGGGTTTGATCGTCATGGTGGTGTGAATCACTAAAATATAAACAAATGAGAACTGACGCTTAATCAATCCTACCGCCAACCAACTAGAAGATACGCTGCCTGATTATACTGAGAAACATAGAATAACTGTGTTTTTGTACAGTTACTTTAAAATCTGCTTTTACTCTTTCTTTATCTTTTTAAACGAAACGACCGTAACAACTGCCTTAAAACTTGGGGAGCTTACATAATGGTCGAACAGGTCTCGCGCTAAATATTCATTTAATGCGAATGATAATGATTACTATCCCAAGCTATAATGCCGCATAATAATCCCGAATAAATAACAAGGTGAGCATAGACCTTCCGATATGAAACACGTAGCGTTGCAAAATTGTCTGCATAAAAAACGCAATCTGCAATGCAACGACAACGGTCGAAAAATCTGCCAGCCACTCACCACTCTTCCCTTTTGATTCCCCGATATGGTTAAGAAAATCTTATTTCAAGTGCATTGGTTCATCGGCATTACTGCCGGAACTTTGCTCATGCTGGTTGGCCTTTCGGGTGCGATATTATCGTTCAGGGAAGAGTTGCTGGATCTTCTGAACCCCGGAGTGATGACGTTATCCTCTAACAAGATCACACCACTGACGCCGGATCAGTTGATCTTGCGGATACAGAGCGCACAACCATCCCATCCTGTCGCACAGGTGACGGTCTTCGCCGACCCACATATGGCGGCGCGGGTCAATTTTGCGCCAGAGCCGGGCGCAAAACGTGGCGAACTACGGTATGTCAATCCGGTCACTGGCGCGTTGCTTCCAGCATTGCAAGGTGATGAATTTTTTTCCTTTGTGGAACGGTTGCATCGCTGGTTCCTTCTTCCTAGAGACATCGGTAAAGTAGTCGCAGGAAGTGTCGCGCTGTGCCTGCTATTTCTGGCGCTGTCCGGACTATATCTCCGCTGGCCGCGGCGTCCGCTGGCGTGGCGCAACTGGACCAATATCAATTTTTCAATGACAGGACGTGCGTTTTTGTGGAACTTGCACTCGGTGGTCGGCACCTGGGCGCTAGTGATGTATCTAGTCTTTAGCCTGACCGGTTTGTATTGGGCCTTCGACTGGTTTAAAGATGGGGCAAATTGGCTGGCCAATGACACGCCAAGTGCCAAACAAATGCCATCTAAACAAGCCGATGGGATGCAAAAAACAGGTGCCGGACGCGGTGATAAATCTTCTGGACGACGCCAAAAACCGGACGATGCAACGGCTTCATCGAATGATTCCGCGAGTCATCTGGATTTGACACTGACATGGCAGGCGTTTTTGGAAGAGACGGCAAAAACCGGCGGCTACAGTAACGCCCGTTTGCGCTTGCCAGAACAACCCGGTAAGCCAATCCAAATTTTCTACCTCGACGCAAACCCGCCGCATGAAAGGGCCCGCAATCAAATGCTGATTCAGCCACAGACGGGTAAAGTTTCTAAAATTGAGCGCTATGTCGACAAATCTGCTGGCGGGCGCTTGATTGGCAGCGTGTACCCGCTTCATATGGGCAGTTATTTCGGACTAACCGGCCGCATCATCATGACGCTCGCAGGGCTCGGACTGCCGCTCTTCGGCATCACAGGCTGGATGTTATATCTGGATCGTCGGCGTAAAAAGCGCATGGTGCGCACCGAACGTGCCGCACTTGAAAACGTCACTGGCCCCAAGATCGATCCTGCTGGTTCCACGCGCGATAACGTAGTATCAACACCGCCACTGCCACCACTCCTGATCGCCTTCGCAAGCCAGTCCGGATTTGCCGAGAGTATCGCCTTACGCAGTGCAGCCGCGTTGCAGGCGGCTGGCGTATCGGTGTCTATACAGTCTTTTGCGACGTTGGACCCCGAGCGTTTACGCCATTTCCATCGCGTGCTATTGGTTGCCAGTAGTTTTGGCGAGGGCGATCCACCGGATAGCGCACGACGCTTTGCCCGACAATTATCCCCATTATCGCCATCCTCACGGCATTCTTTACCAGATCTGCGCTACGGCATTTTGGCATTGGGCGACAGCGCTTATCCACAGTTTTGTGGTTTCGGCCATACTTTGGATCACTGGCTACAAAATCAGGGCGCGCAAGCATTTTTTCCGATGATAGAAGTCGATAACGGCGATAGCGCTGCATTATCCCGTTGGCAGCATTCTTTAAGCGAAGTTGCAGGCACGACAATAGCCATTTCGGTAACTACGGAATCTGACGACCAACGTTCACCAGGTGCTTACCAATCATGGCGACTGAATGCGCGCCGACAATCCAATCCAGGCAGTCAGGGCGACCCTATTTTCCATCTGGAATTTTCCCTGCCGAACGCAATCCAAACGCATTGGATTTCTGGCGCATTGGTTGAAGTCAGACCACGCCATTCGATTGCGCGCGTCGATTTTTTTCTCCAACAACTGGCGCTGAAAGCGGCGACAATCATCACCCATAACGGCGAAGAAATCACACTCGGTGAAATATTGTCTGGGAGTATATTGCCGCATCACAACAACGAAATGCTGGCGGTCACCGCGCAACAATTAGCCGATCAATTACAACCGCTCGGCACGCGTCGCTATTCCATCGCCTCAATTCCAAACGATGGCAGCGTCCACTTATTAGTGCGTCAGGTTATGCATGAAGATGGTGTTGGTCTGGCATCCGGTTGGCTTACCGCACACCTTCCGCTGGGTTCTGAAGTAGAGATGCGTTTGTTGCCGAATCCTGCCTTCGAGTTGATTGCTGCTGACGCACCGTCCATATTCATCGGTAACGGTTCCGGTATCGCTGGTTTGCGCGGTCATTTGCGTGCGCGGGCGCACGCCGGCCAGCACACAAATTGGTTGTTATTCGGTGAACGCAATCTGGCGCACGATTTCTTGTATCGCGATGAAATTCAGCAATGGTTGACTGACGGCGTCCTCTCTGGCGCAGATTTCGCCTTTTCGAGAGATCAACCAGAAAAAATTTATGTTCAGGATCGTTTGCGTATGGCGGCGGATAAATTGCGCAAATGGCTCCAGGACGGAGCGGTTATTTACGTTTGCGGAAGTCTGGATGGAATGGCCGCAGGGATTGACAGCGTACTCACCGACATTCTCGGCGAAGCGGCGCTGGATGACTTGATCGCCAAAGGGCGCTATCGGCGCGATGTGTATTAAATAAAAGCCTTAGTGCCGCTCGAACTAACGTCGATGTTTGTTCAAAAAACAGCGCTGAAAACAGCGCTGATTGAGCACAGAAAAATAGTTGAAACAGCGCAACATCCCATTTTATTTGCCTTATTTTATATTCCGTTACAGAGACCAATACCGCTGATCCGGAAAAAATTGCCGTCCGTCTAAAAAGTTTTGTTTAAACAAGGTTTGCACGTATTCTTTTCCTGAAGTTGCGACATCAGACTTGCATCAAGATAACTTATTCACGCTTCCCTCTATATTGTGCGTTTGCCTGTTTAGCGACGATGCACGTTTTATCTGCATCTTTTTTATATCGTCCGTAATGTCCTATCAACATGGCGGCTATTTAACGTCTCAGTTAAACGACCTTTGATGAAAAATTCAGTGATCAAGCGTTCAAGCTTTGCTGCGTTCACGTTGATTGAACTATTGATCACGATTGCCATTGCCGCAATTTTAGTTTCGCTTGCTCTGCCATCATTCAATACGTTGCTACTCAATAATCGCCAGACTGGGCAAGCAAATGCATTTATGAGCGCGCTGAATTACGCCCGCGCTAGCGCGCTGACGCAAAATGGCACTACGCAGGTTTGCCCCGTCGGCGCAACCGGTTCTGTCACTTGCGGCGCTAACTGGAATACCGGTTGGATTGTTAAAACAGTTCCCACTGCGGGCATCGGTACGCTTTTGCAAAGCTATCGTGCAGGACCAAATGATCCGTTGCTATCGGCGGTGGCTTTTGGTGGCGTAACGGCCACTGCGATCACCTTCGACCCTCGCGGCCTTGCTACCACGCAATCCAATTTCAAAATTTGCGATACCCGCGGTGCGGCCTATGCACGATCGCTTCAGGTTATTGTCACGGGGTCAATTCAGCAAGGGCCTACGCCGGGTACCGCTGTATGGGGTGGCGCGTTGGTTTGTCCTTAGCGAATGATTGTATTCAAAAAAAATGATCGTAAAAAATGAGCACAAACGGTGAGCATAAAGTAAGCGCAAAAGGTGGAATGCCATGAGTCAAAAAAGAACCATCGACCGCCGCACCGGATTTGCCTTGCTGGAAGTCCTGATTGCACTTGTTGTACTTGCTTTTGGCATGATCGGTATTGCCGGAATGTTGTTGGTAGCGCACAAAGCGAATAGCGCGAGTTATCTCAAACAACAGGCCGTCCAATCAGCCTATGACATCATCGACCGCGTCCGCGCTAACAGTCCTGCTGCCGTTAGCGGTAGTTATAACGTCAATAATTTACTGACCGGCGCAGTCCTTCCCGCCGCTCCGGCGACGATCCCTCCCGATTGCAGCGTTGTGGCCTGTAGCGTGGCTCAGTTAGCCGCCTACGACGTATGGTACTGGCTTGCTAAGGATATCGCGCAATTACCAAACGGACGTGGCTCTGTCGTTACCGCTGCCGTAGCAACCAGTAACAACACGCTGGTTACCGTGACGGTGCAATGGGATGACTCCCCAGCGCAAAGCAAACTAGGGGCGTCCACGCAGACTCAAGGGACCAGCGCCAATCTGGCGCAATTTACCGTGCAGACACTCTTATGAGGCCCTCTTTGAAGCCGATAAATAAAAACGTCCGCGGGTTTTCATTAATTGAGCTCATGATCGCCATCACGCTTGGGCTATTTTTAGTAGGCGCGATCATCAGCGTTTATCTCGCGGAAACGCAGATTTACAAATCCACGAATTCGCAAGCGAGCATCCAAAATGCAGAGAATGCTATTGCGGGACTAGTCACGCCGGTCATACGCGCTGCAGGCTTTAATGGTTGTTCATCATTGACGCAATCTTTGTCCAACCTTAACGCCGGTGGCCCGCCGCCTTTGGGTACGCTGGGAACATCGATCAATGCGCTGTTTGGCTATGCTGGCAGCGGCGCTACCTTGACTATCGTGCAAGATAATAGTGCGAATGATGTGATCGCCACCGATTGGAGTCCGACGCTAGACGCGACGCTGACGGGCAAAGTCCAGGCGGGCAGTGACGTGCTGATTTTGCTGGGTGCAATGCCGAATACCCCGCCGGTAGGGGTGACCGTTATTCCGTTAGGTGCGGCAACGATGACCTTGCAGAATACAACAGGTCTGGCAGTTGGTCAGCTCGGAATCGTCTCTGATTGCCTGAAATCAAGTATTTTTCAAATCACCGCTATTGCCGGAAATACCATTACCCATGCGGCTACTGGAGGTGCGATCGGTACAAATAGTACTAGCGTATTCGCGGTCAACTATCAAACCGGTGCGCTATTTGTGCCCCTGCAACAAACTGCCTTTTATGTAGCGCAAGGTGTCGGCGGCGATCAAAGTGCGCTAATGCGATCGACTTATAACAATGGCGTCTGGACCGATCTGCCATTGGTGCCGGGGGTTGAAGCGATGCAGGTTTTATATGGGATCGGCACAAATAACATCCTGACCCAGTATGTTTCTGCCAATGCAGTAACAGACTGGACACAAGTCTATTCGGTGCGCCTGGGGTTTCTGATACAGGGCCAAGTTGGTTCGGGGACCACATCAAATGCGAGCTCCCGCCAATTTACCGTCTTGAATACCACTGTTACGGTGCCCGCCGATGGCCGTTTACGGCACGTCTATGAAATGACGATCAACCTGAGGAATGCAGCATGAAAACTCCCTCACGCTCTTTTAGTGTTCCACCTTTTAGCGCACGTGCTTTTCGCGGACAAAAAGCACGCGCGCAACGCGGGGCAGTATTGCTGATCACGGTTATGCTAGTGTTAATGTTGACCATTCTCGCCCTCGGATTGGTGGCGTTAAATAGTACCCAAACCCGCATCGCCACCAACAGTGCCGATGTGCAAATCGCCTTTCAAACCGCTGAAGCGGCACTGAATCAAGCCCAAAGTAATCTCCTCGCGGGTGCTTATCCGGTAGGAAATTTTCAATCTAATGGCAACGGCTTGTATTTGTTTAACCCAGCCAATCCGCCATTGTGGACCACCATTCTTTGGAGTGGTGCGGCGGTGATTTCAAGCTTTCAGGGAAACTCCAACACCGCCGCTGCCTACTTTATTGAGCTTCTGCCCTCAGTCGTATTGCCGGGTCAAAACATGAAAAAAGTCACGCGCGTCTTTCGCGTCACGGCGCGGGCAGTTGGGGCCAGTGGCGGCGCACCGGTATTGCTGCAGGCAACGGTACAAATTCAACAGTAGCGCTATCTGCGCGCAAGATTAATTAAGTAACAAGTCAGCCGCCACTTCGCATCACTTACAGTAGCGCGGAAGAAATGAGAGGATCGACGTATGCAGCAACAACAAAAATCGAGGATGCGCTTGAAATACCTGCCTGCCATTGCTGCCGTAATGGCGGCGGCAGTCTTGCTAGCTTCGTCAACAACGATTCCTCCTGCAAACGCCCAGCCTAGCGTGACGCTCGCGATTTCTCAGGTACCGTTGACCGTATCCACACCAGCGCATCCGCAGGTCTTAATTGCGCTGGGTAACTCAGAATCGATGGATGGGACGCTAAGCGGCGCGATCATGATCGGGTCTGGTAGTGTGCCGAGCGGATTAGCCAGCCTAAAAAATTCCAGCTCCCCGGTAACCTATTTTGTACCTGCCGGTTTCACGCCACCAATACAGGCAGCCGACCTGGCAGGCAATGCGCCTTACACGGTCAGTCAGAACGGCAATCTGGCCGATAACGGGGCCAGTCGGCTGAACGTAGCCAAAGGCGGCATCCAGGCGATTATCCAGGCCTACATGCAAAATACCGACTTTGCGCTCCTTAACTACAGTACAAACAACACAAGGATTTATACAACGTGGGTGTATTACATGTCTCCCGCAACGAGCGGTTTCACCTTTACCAATACTCAGGTAAGCGGCAACCGTTATGTTACCAATCCATGTTTTGGTTACCCATCCGCAAGCGCGACGGTACAAAATAATTGCGCTTCGATTATAGGTTCCAGTTTGTACTCTGCCTCGGCGGTAGCAAACTCGCAGTATATGCAAATTGGCGCATCCAGCGACGACGCAACCATCAATGATGTTCTCTATGCCGGATCGCAGGCCAGCGTCTACATTAACTATGGAAATATTAGCCCCAGCACGCCATTTCCGCCAAATTACTCATTAGGTAATTACAACAGCGGGTCGATTAATGTTTCCTACCAATTTAGCGCCCCTTCTGCCAATCAGTCAACCGGCCCCACTAACGCCGGATACGTACCGTTTTCACGACAGGTCATGTATGTGCAGCGTGGATTTGGCTACGGTGGAGGCCAATCCGCCACCTCGGGAAATGTTGTTGTTCCAATGACTTCCGCGGGAGCAGCCCCGACCACCACCACAGTGACCGCTGCGGTAAGTGCTTTTTTACCTTATTTAGCGCCCGAAACCAACAACACTAACACCGCTGAGATCAAGGCAGTGGCTGGTCAGGCACCAACCGCCGGATTATTGGCAAAGGCGCAAAGTTATCTGGCGAGCGTAGCAGGATCAACCATTGCTTGTATCCCCAAACAATATGTCGTGCTCATTTCTGACGGGTTACCAACTCAGGATCTGGCTGGCAGATATTGGCCTCCATTAGGTAGTGCAGCAGCCGTCGGTTATGGCGTGACCGCCAATTTCAATTCGGATGGCTCCCTCAATACCGCCAATCCGGGCAATGACCAGGCGCTGATTGATACGATTACCAATCTTACCAACATGAATGCGGCTGGTATCAGCACTTACGTCATTGGTTTAGGGGCCGGAGTAGATCCCGCGGTAAATCCGCAAGCCGCGGCCACATTGCAAGCAATGGCAATCGCTGGTGGAACGGCTAACTATTATCCCGCCAGCAGCCCAGGTGATCTTGTCAACGATCTCAATACTATTTTAGTTTCGGTTCAAAAAGGAACCCAGTCAACGACCGCCGCCGCCGTCAATTCACCGTCTCTCCAGAATGGGACCGTGGTCGAGTATCAAGCCAGTTTTAATCCAAACGACACGCCCTATCAGGATTGGACCGGCAGTATCATCCCAACGGCGCTCGACAAAAATGGCATCCCAACCACCATTTCGCCATGGGGCGGGGCGACTACACAATCTTTATTGGATACGCAAGTTATTGGAACTGGATGGTCGACCGGGCGCGTCGTCGCCACCACCAACCCAGCTCTTAACTCAGGCGGCAATGGCGTGCCCTATCAATGGGTAAACCTAAGTCCGGCCCAACAGCTTTTGATGCAACCTAACGATAATCTTGGACAGAGTCGTCTCCAGTACATCCGCGGCAATACGGCTCTGGAAAAGCGCAACGGCGGCACTTTCCGCAATCGGTCACATATTCTTGGAGATATCGTCGATAGTCAGCCACTATATGTCGGCACACCCAACGCCGCGTATTTGACGGCTAGTTATCTCGCGTTTCAGAAGGCTCAGGCCGCACGGCAACCTATGCTTTACGCCGGCGCAAATGACGGTATGCTGCACGCCTTCGATGCAACCACTGGTGCGGAAAAATTTGCTTTTATACCGAACGCTGTCCTTCCCAATCTGCAAGCATTAACGATCCCTATTTACAATCAAAACCATCTCTTCTTTGTAGACGGATCGCCACAATCTGGCGATGTCCAATTTCCCGATACAACCTGGCATACCATTTTGGTCGGTGGCGAAGGCGGCGGTGGAAAAAGCATCTATGCTCTCGATATAACCAATCCGCAAAGTTTGACGACCGAAGCAGCACTAGCAGCCAAGGTATTGTGGGAATTTACCGATGCCGACATGGGCCTCAGCTACAGTGAGCCTCAAATTGCGCCGATTACGGCTACACCGAATTTTGCGGTTTTCTTCGGTAACGGCTATAACAGCCCCAACAACAAGGCCGTTCTCTACGCGATCAACCCAAGTACCGGACAGACTATTGCCAAAATAGATTTATGCGCTGCCGTGTCGGGGGCGTGCAATAGCATGCTTGCGCAAGGCTTGTCGACTGTCTCGGTAGGAAATGCAGATGGTCTGCAATCTCAGCCTGTCACGCAAGTCTATGCCGGCGATTTACAAGGCAATCTTTGGGCAATTGATGTATCCAATGCTACCCCATCGAAATGGCAAGTACGGTTGTTGTTTCAGGCACGCGATGCGAGCGGCAATATTCAACCGATCACTGTCGCACCCGTCGTCACACTCCATCCGAATTATCCGCGCCTGCAAGGTCAATTCATCTTGTTTGGCACTGGCCAATTGCTGACCGTCGCAGATTTGAGCGATCAGTTAAAACAGACCATTTATGCCATTTGGGACAAACCGGGAAATACCACCGTCCCCCCCCGCAGTAATCTGCAAGTGCAAACACTGACAGTGGGCGCGGGAGGTTTGTTGTTTGATACCAGCACGCCGATTGACTGGACTAAAAAGTTAGGCTGGTATGACGACTTGCTGGTGGCCGGGCAACGCGTGGTCACGGCTCCGGGGTTGCTTGATGGGGCATTTATAACGACCTTGAATACGCCACCAGCGGCGAATACCTGCAATGCGGGGTTTACCGCCACGTTCCTGGAATTAAATTTTAAGACCGGCGGTGCCTTTTCACAACCACAACTAGATACAAACGGCGATGGCGTTATTAATGCGCTTGATTCAAATGCCGTCGGTCTTCCGCTTGGTACGGGCTATTCCAGCACCCCAATCCCAATCGGTCCGAATTCAAAAAATCAAATCATCAAATTGATTACCCAATCCGGAGGACAGCAGAAGTCTATTCGTGATCCGAACAACACACCACGACGCTTGACGTGGTGGCAACTTCAATAAAAGGCGCGCACTATGCGTATGCACACAACTCCATTTCATTTGTCGAGGCAACTGCAACGGGCTTTTACCCTTGTCGAACTCATGGTCGTGGTCGCGATTATCGGGATTCTTGCCGCTTTTGCGTACCCAAGTTATACGTCTTACGTGCTGAAATCACATCGCGCCGATGCGTTAAACGCGCTATCCCAGAATCAGGTCATACTGGAACGGTGTTACGCCCAGAATTTTACATACAATCAGGCGTGCGCTTCGCTCCCGGCCTTTCCTCTGGCGTCGCCACAGGCCTACTACACGATTACGCTTCCGATCCAGACCGCAACGGCCTTTACGCTCACGGCCACCGCGATTGGGACTCAGGTTCAAGATACCAGCTGTGCAACATTATCCGTTGACCAGGCAAATCAGCAAACCGCCTTCGACAATGGTGGGACCGCACAAACTGTGTGCTGGCATCCTTAACGCAACGTTCAACGCCTGTTCAATACCAATTGGATAGAAAAATTTTGAGGACAAAATAGACTCAAAGAAAAACGATCCTGACTTGCATCTAAACACCTGTAACATTAATTTAGGCAAGAAAAAGGCGCAAAACCAGGATGTTTTTATCCTCTGTTTTGCGCCCTCTTAAACCCTTTTCTGCCGAAAACAACGGCATCTCAATCGAACAATTCTTGCCAGAAGCTCTCTTTCTTTTTGGGGCGATGGCGATTATCGTACGATGAAGAATCTTTCTCATGATGTTCCGAGCGATAGTTCGGTTGCTGCCGCGTAGATCTGATCGGCGGCTCGATAACCGGTGTTATTTCAAGCATCGATTGCTCAATGATTTTATCGAGCTCACCACGATCAAGCCAGACACCGCGGCAACTTGGGCAATAATCGATCTCGATATTTTGACGCTCACTCATAACGAGCTCTTTCTCTTTACATACAGGGCAATACATGGAAACCTCCAATGGTTGACTATAAAAACCCTCACTGAAATAACCTCAGCGAGGATTGTGAAGTGATGATGTTTAACAAAAATATGCGAAGTAGAAATCAAATACACAAGTCACATACAAAGGTGCGATGCGTCGTCATTTTGCGTAGGTAGCACACCTGGGCAGCGTACTTATTTATTCCTTGTTAGCGAATCCCAATAGCTGCAACAAACTGGTGAAAAGATTAAAAATTGACACGAACAGACTGACCGTCGCCATCACGTAATTGGTTTCTCCACCTCTTACAATATTATTAGTTTCATAAAGAATCATTCCTGACATCAGCAACACGAAGACCGCGGATACCGTCAGCGATAACGCCGGTATCTGGAGAAAAATTCCTGCCAGTGCGGCAACAAAAGCCACCAGAATACCCACCGTCAACATCCCGCGCATAAACGACAGATCACGCTTGGTGAACAACGCGTATGCCGACATACCCAGAAAAATCGCCGCAGTACCACCCAGCGCCATCATCACCGTCATAGTGCCGTTTGGCATCTTTAAGTAATGACTAATAATCGGACCGAGCGTATAGCCCATAAAGCCGGTCAGAGCGAACACCATCGCCACACCCAAACCACGGTCCCGATTTTTGGTCACCAAATACAGCAGACCAAAGTATCCAGCGATCGTGATCAGAATGCCCGGCCCCGGCAAACGCAGTGCAGCTGTGACGCCAGCCGTGATTGCGCTAAAGCCAAGACAAAGCGATAGTAGTAGATAGGTGTTGCGCAAAACCTGCCGCGCCGCGCCATCCATGACCGTGGTCGTCGAATACCTGGAGGCGCTATTTCTGAGTGTGTTGTAACGGTTATTCATGCATGATCCTTTCGTGAAAATAAAATAAATTAAATGAGCGTCGGCTCTGTTACTGGCAAAGCAATGTCGGCGGTCACCATGGCCGCAACAGTCGCGACGGTTGCAGCAAATTTCTTGTGATGGATCGATTTTGCCCGGGACAACAAACGGTCAATTGCCTGTGCGGCGCGCTGCGCAGCCTGATCCACCATAGCGGCAATATCGTTACCTTTTTCGATCACAACAATCGTAGGCAACCCTGGCATGGTTAAATGAATCTGGCAGTGCTTGTCCATTCCGCCCTTCGGACCGTTTTGATCCGTAATACGGACTTTCAAAGTCTGAATACTGTAGTGCGCGCGGTCGAGCGTCATGCGAAGACGATGAATGACATACTCGCGTAATCTGGCGCTGAGTTTTACCCCTTTTGCAACGATCGTCGGTTTCATAATGACTCCAATTCGTTTTAGGAAAAATCATCATAACGTTGCCCTAATCATTTAAAAAGCGAAGATAATTGAAGTATTACTTCGGAAAAACAGAACAATGAAATCAACAGGATTAAACTTTCGACATCTCCACTATTTCTGGGTCGTTGCCAAGGAAGGCAGCGTCACCGGTGCAGCCGATCGGCTCGGCGTAGCAGTGCAGACAATCAGCATGCAACTCTCTCTGCTCGAGCAATCAATCGGTAAGGCGTTACTGGCCCCACAGGGACGCCGACTGGTGCTGACCGAGGCCGGACGGATGGCATTAGGTTATGCCGATCAGATTTTTCTCTTGGGCGAACAAATGCAAGAGGCACTTGCCGCCACGAGCGAGGACCGCATGTTGCGGCTATCCGTTGGCATCTCTGACTCATTACCGAAGCTGATCGCATCGCGCTTGCTGGAAGCCGCATTGAGACTACCAGAGCGGGTCAAACTAATCTGTTACGAAGATAAATTCGAGTCACTTCTAGGCGACTTAACGGTACATAAACTCGACGTTGTACTGACCGACCGTCCTGTACCATCCGGCACCACGTTGCGTGTATTTAGCCATTTGCTGGGTGAAAGCGACATTGCGTTATTTGGCACGCCGGAACTGGCAAAGCGCTATCGCGACCAATTTCCGACCAGCCTCAACGGCGCACCGCTTCTGCTACCTACGCGCAACAATCTGATTCGCGGCCGCATCGACCACTGGTTTGAAACCCGCAATCTGCGCCCGGACGTGGTCGGAGAATTCGATGACAATGCGTTGTTGAATACGTTTGGACGGAGCGGATTGGGATTATTTCCTGCACCATCCGCGCTTGCAGCAGACGTTCAGGAACAATTTGGCGCAGAACAAATTGGTAAGCTGGATCAGGTCCATGAGCAGTTTTACGCCGTATCGAATGAACGTAAAATCAAGCATCCGGCCATCGAAGCCATTCTTTCAGCGATCCATGGCAGAGTGTTTACGCCGACCAAACGAAAATAAGGCAATTGTTGAGCAATATTGTGCATGACATCGCACAATACTTCTCATCTACACCACCTCCCGCTTTTCCACAAAGCGTCGCACATAATCGTCTACCGGATTTTGCAAAATATCGGTTGGCGTACCTTCTTGCACCAATTTTCCATCACGTAAAATGGCGATGCGGGTTCCAATCCGCAACGCTTCGTCAAGATCATGCGTGATGAACACAATTGTCTTTTGCAACGTCGCCTGCAAGTCCAGCAATTGCGTTTGCATTTCGCTACGAATCAGCGGATCGAGTGCACTAAAAGCTTCGTCCATTAACACAATATCGGTATCCATTGCCAAGGCACGCGCTAAACCGACGCGCTGGCGCATGCCGCCGGAAAGGGCATCGGGGTAATTGCCCTCATACCCAGTCAGCCCAACCCGCTCAATCCAGTCACGTGCGATAACCAGACTTTCAGCACGGTTGTCGCCGCGTACCAGCAATCCATATGCCGTATTCTCCAACACGGTTTGATGTGGCAACAAACCAAAATTCTGGAACACCATACTAATTCGGCGGCGGCGCAAGTCACGCAGCCCTGCGGCATCCAGCGTCAAGATATTTTGACCATCGATGAAGATTTCACCAGCCGTCGGATCGATAAGGCGATTGAAGTGGCGCACCAGCGTCGATTTTCCTGAACCTGACAATCCCATGATGACAAAAATTTGTCCTGCTGCGATTTGTAAGCTGACGTGATCAAGACCGACATTACAATTGTGCTGCTGCAAAATGTCGGCTTTGGTTTTGCCATTGCGCAATTGCTTCAGCGCTTCTTGTTCGTGAGGACCGAAGATTTTAACGATTTGGCGTGCTTCGATTTTGATCATTTCAGCGTTTGCTCTTTGGTCTGCGGTTGTTTAAGCGCAATACGCTGGCGGCGCGTCAGGCCATAACCTTGGCTGATGCGATCAATCACAATAGCCAGAATCACAATTGCTATACCCGCTTGCAAACCGGTGCCGGTATCGAGCGTCTGAATGCCCTGTAAAACGTCTTCGCCAAGCCCGCGCGCGCCGATCATGGACGCAATCACCACCATCCCAAGCGCCATCATGGTGGACTGATTAATTCCGGCCATGATGCTGGGTCGGGCCAACGGCAATTGCACACCGATCAGCAATTGCCATTTGCTGGTCCCGAAAGACCAGGCCGCTTCAGTCAGATCGGTGTCGACCTGACGGATACCAAGATCGGTCAATCGAATCAAGGGCGGCAACGCATACACCACCGTTGCAAAAATCGCAGGGACTTTGCCCAAGCCGAAAAGCATCAATACCGGAATCAGATAAACAAAGGTCGGCAAAGTTTGCATCACATCCAGCGCTGGCAATAATACCTTACGCAACCACGTGCTGCGCGACATCAATATCCCAAGCGGAATGCCCATCAATAACGTTATCAACGTTGATACCAACATCAGCGCCAGTGTTTGCATCAATTTATCCCACAAACCAAACGCGCCAATCAGGTACAACAAAGCCACCAGCAACAGACTGATCACAATACGTTGGGTTGCGTGCCACGCCATCAATCCCATTGCCAGAAGGATCAACCACGGCGGCGCTGCGCGTAAGGCGGTTTCCAGCGGAACCAGCACCCACGTCAATACCGCATCGCTGATTGCATGAAAATGATCGCCGTAATGGGTGACCAACCAATCAACGCCGCTATTAATGGCTGACTTTAAGGAGAGCGAAAAAAACATATTACTTCACACTCGCACTGATCTTGGCACCGACATCCACGGGTACCCATTTTTTCCATATTTCAGGATGCTGCTGTAGAAAAATCTGAGCGACTTGTGGCGGTGCCAGTTTCTTTTCAGCCATGTCGGCAAGCGACTTATTCAGCAAGTCGAGTGGGATATTGAACTTCGATAAAAACGCACTCAATACTGGGTCCTGCTTATTAAAAACAGTAGAAACGCCAGCCTGAATCACTGCCTCGGGCGCGGCTGAACCGCAAGGATTTGGCGTATCTTTGTTCGCAAGAGTCTTGAAGCATGCCTCATTAAATGCAGGCTCTTGTAATTTTACAAATTTAAATTTCCCCATCAGCGCAGTAGGAGCCCAATAATAAAACAGCAATGGTTTGCCGCGTTGATAATCCGACGTAATCGCCGCATCCAATGCGGGTCCGGTGCCGGGACGAAAATTTACGTAGCTGTCGGTCAGTTTATAAGCCTTGAGCTTTTGTGTGTTGACACCTTCGCACGTCCAACCGGTTGGGCAATTCAGAAAACGTCCTTTTGATGGCTCTTCCATATCCTTGAATAACGTTTTGTAGGTCGGCAGATCAGCGACTGATTTCAGCGTCGGTGCCATCGGTTTAATACCGCGACTTGCGTCGCCCTTTATCACGTACTCGGGCACGTACCAACCTTCACTGGCGCCCACGATGACTTTGCCGAGTGGCATCACGCTGCCAGCTTTCTCCGCCGTATTCCACGCATCGCTGCGTCCTACCCACTCTTCGGCCAGCACCTGAATGTCATTCTTCGACAGCGCTACTTCCATCGCTACCGTATTGCCGGGAACGCTTTCAGTCTTGCAGCCATATCCTTTTTCCATGACGGAGCGCATCACCTCGGTCAAAACGGAGCCGCTCTCCCAATTGAGTCCGGCAAATTTGACGATCTTGCCACTCGCACACCAAGGTGAAACGGTGGCGCCTGAAGCCGTAGAAGCCAGTGCGATGGGCGATGCTGCGGTCGCTCCATGAGCGGCTATTACGCATCCGCCGATCAATGTCAACCGCGCTAAAAAGCCGCGCATTCGCCGCATAGAGTGAATAGTCATTTTTGTCATTATCCTTATCAATTCCTATGCTAACCGCGGATAGCCTAGCGCAATCGCAAATTCTTCCATCGCCATGATAGCTTGATAGTCTTTTTCTACAGTAAGCGCCAAGCCAGTGATGCGCAGTGGCTCAGCGATCTGCCGATTTACACACACCTTCTCTAAGGCCTCTACTAATATGACAGACTGTGTTTGATTAAGCTGTAAAGACGCAATAAATGGTAGACCCGGAGCCGCCAGACTTTCTTGCAAAATGCGCAATCCAAAGACTTTATCTGGACAAGCGCGGGCGACATAAGCAAACGTCACACAATCAATTGCCGCCACATCTGCCGACCCATTTTGCACCATCACCAGACTGTCGAGGTGTGAGCCCGATACATGTACCTTATCAAAAAAATAGCCTTTGTGGGCAAAAGGTGCCACGGTATGGCGCAAGGCGTTCATCCCGCTATGGGAATTCAACTGATTGACAACGCCAGTACTTCCACGGAAATCAGCTAACGCGGGCATCGGCCGAAGCATTCCCGCATCCGAATCATCAGCCCGGACAACGAGTAAACTACGATAAGAAACGCCACTGCAACCGGGAACATCATAAGTCGGCGTAGCTAGAAGTTGTACCTGACCGTGCAAAGAGGTTGTCAACGGATAGCCACAGGTTTGGCTCAGCAAGAGATCAGAACGCAGCCAGAAATGCTCCAGATCGTCGATATCGCGCACCACCTCAATCGCGTCTGTCCATCCGCGCGCGCGCAGCACCGCAATAACGGCCTCCAGAAAACGCTCGTAATCTGCGGTCAATGTTGGGCCGACGTTATACATCGGCAGCGCTACTTTCCAAGTCTGCATTTTTAAAATATTTTAGCGAGTTGCCCTATTTTAGAGCGTATGCGATTGGAAAGTCTTTGAATACTACAAGCTGAAAATCAATACTTGACCTCGTATAGGCATCTTTGCCGGTTAGTTAGCCAATTAGCCACCGCTGTAACGTGATTGATTTTGGAGTCAAAAAGATCTATTGAGGCCTGCGTTCGTCACTGTTCCGCCTCAATTCCTGGCAAGAAAATTCCGTTGCGAATTTAATCGGAGATACCTACTCGGCTAGCGCATTGAAAAAGTGAGTTGAAATACCCGCTTAAAGCGGACCAAGGCACGCCCAAATCCAGAAATACGCCGAGCACATTGCTGAAACGACCATTATCATTAGAAACGAATTTGGCCGTTCTACTATAACGCGCAGGGATTCGGGGGCAGCGGATGCAATGGATCGTCGATTGGGTTGAACCCATAATCCCGCATCAATTCACGGTATCCGTGGAGATGAAAACCACCACAGCGCGACAGATAATCAGCACGATCCTCCTGATACACGCGTGCGATCAAATACCAAGGCAGTCGCGGCAAATCGTGATGCACCAAATGGTAGTTATTATTGAGAAATAAGATGCGCATCAACAACCCCGCCTCATTGATCACGATCCGATGCTTACAATCAGCCGCTGCCCTATGTTCAAAATAGGATCGCACCATCGCCACCGACATGGCGGGATAGGCAATAAATAACAGGTAATACCACCAGGGAATATCGAAAAAATGCTGTATCCCGACCAACATACCAACAAGCAATCCTCCGTGCGTCAGCCACATCCGACCATGGCGCATATCACCATGCAAAATTTCCTCTATTGCGGTCCCCCACGTCGAGCTGATTGCCATCAATGGCCCAACCAGCATCCGCCCCCAAAAAGTCTTGCGCCAGCGATATAAGGTGCGCATGAGGTGACCGCTTGCATGCCATACTGCGGCATCAACATAATGGGTTTCCGGGTCAAGTCCCGGCACGGTCAGATTCGCGTCATTGTGATGTTGCAAGTGACTTTGGCGATAGAGCGAATACGGATACCAGACTGCCAGCGGTGCATATGCCAATATTTTATTTAGCCAGAGATAGCGCGTCGGATGCCCATGCATAATTTCGTGCTGCAAGGACATAAACCAGACACAAAAGACAATCAATAACAGGGTCGTGGGCAGTAAAGTAAGGCGGGAGCGAAACCACAAAGTTGCACCCCAACCGCCATAAATGAGCAATACCAACAACCAGGTTGGCCACTCGGACCGTGCTATGCGATTGCTCAACAACTCGGCGATTTTTTGCTGTTGCCCATCACTCAAATATTCCGCCATGCTATGTCATCGCCTTGTTTGGTCTCGCTGGCCTTATAGTTGAAAAGGGCTGAACAGCAGAACAGACTCTCACGGTAGCATGTCGCGCAAGGTTAAAAAACGAATCAAAATTTGTATCGTTATACGTTTTTTGAATTTGACGAAGGCCCTTCAATCAAACAGCCGATCATTTGGCTAACCATTTTTTAAGATGAAAATGGGCCAAACAATCACATTTATCCCATAGGGATAACATCACTCAAACACCACACTTGTTCCCTGCGAAACCTGTCAACCGGGATGACGGGATAACAGGTAGTGAGCAAATTCCACCATGAGCGATATTAGTCGCCATTATTAACAGTTTGAGTACACTAAATACATGTTAAGAATTTTCGTGATGCGTCCGCATCGACAACCCGTTTCAATACTCACTTTGGCTTGGTAATCGTCGCACGATATCCCACCGACCCCGATACTCCTGAAGGTAAGTATCCTGTAAATTCCCAGATCGCTGCCGTATCCGAGGCGGTTACTGCGCAAGTAATATCAGCCGGTATATCATCGCCGCAAGACAAATCTTCCAACGTCATACGTGGGTCAATCGGATCTCGTATTTCTTCCATCACAATAAAAGTATTGGATGTATTACTGAACTTGATGGTGTACGCAAGCGTATCGCCTTCATTAGCGCTTTCTTTATCGACGCGCTTTACCAGTTTTAACTCACCCTGATAGGGAACCAGCACTACCACGTCGGTATATCCCGGATCCTCGATGCCGTCCGCAGTGACGCCAATGTGGCTTTCGGGTGCTTTCACAGCATCCCATTTGATGCGTACAGGCACGCTGATATTGAGCGTCTCTTTCGTGTTGAGATGCGCACCCTCTGCCAGCATATCTGATTGATTTTTAGTGCCATCCCAGTTCGGATTTAGCGTCACAGATCCAGGCTTGCTAAGCGTCAGAACTGGCACACCGTTGCGTTCCAATTCATCCGGCAGCGTGTAGTTAATGTTAAGGCTCGTGGCTTTGCCTTTTTCACCAGTCACGGTCACGCTATACGAAAAAGTATCACCCGCAAACATTTCGCTTCCTGCAGACGCAATAGGGCGACTTCCTTTGGAGGCCGACGTCGCGAGTGGGTTCGATTGCTCGCGTTCATCCCGTGTACGGTGCCCGTCGATGGTCGCTGACTCCCAGTTCGTCCGCGTGACATCTAGTCTGATTACAGCTGGCTCGGCAAAAAATACCTGCTGCTTATTGATATTACCAGCGCGGTCGGTTGCCGAAATTTCTACTTCTACGGTCCAATTTTTGTCTAATTGCGTCGCAGTCAAACCGAACACAAAAGTATTAGATGACAACACATCGGCAGAGATCGGATTTGACCATTTCTGTTTTGAATCGGAGCGCCAGCGAATCGTAAGCGCTTTTTTGCCATCACCATTAACACCAAGGCCTGAAGCTTTATCCGTGACGGTTCCACCAAGTACATAGTTGCCCTCATCCGACATCGATTGCTGCAAAAGTGTGATTTCCGGCGCTACAGTATCAACCTGAAATCGTCGTTCCACGGATGCCAGAGATTCAACACCCCCATGTTTAATCCGAAAATTGACGTCATACTTCCTGCCATTTTGCCAATTCTTGCTATCGATTAACGGGAACCGAAAAATTCCATCTTCGCCAACCGTGGCAATATCCTGATCCTCCGTCCAGCCGCAGATTTTATGATCCTCGGTGCACCACCTGGCATTCATTTGATTAACGCCAGGCAAGGTCTTGCCGGAAATAATCAGGAGATTGTCACTCGACGGACTGAGCCAGCTATCGATACCCGGACTGACCCAGACTGGTTGTGGCGGTATCACGTGTATGAAGCGAGAAGGCGACCAATTTGCTGACGTCAGAAAATCCGCTCTCACTCTATATTGCAACTCGTATGACTGACCAATCTTCCAATTTGGGCTATCGAGAATCTCAACATTTTCAAAAATACTCTCGCCATTGAGAACGACTTTCGTTATCGATTCGGGGCCGTAAGTTCCACCCTTTAGTTTTGAGCGTACGATGACGTGCGTTACATCAGGATCGGTTTGTCCACTGATGCGCAACGACTTTCCCTCTCCGGGTGCATACAAGCTTTCCACCGTCATGGGATTGATCCAATCCAGGCGCTTCGCTTCGTAAGGAACGTTAAAATTACGGATGATCGGCTCAGATGAAAGACCATCACGAATGACCGCGATTCTTACCTGGTAACTATTTTTTTGTTTCCAGTTAACACTATCCTCGATCGGAATATTTTCAAAAAAATAATTGTAATCGAGCTTAACGTCGAATGTCTTAGACACGCCTGTAGAGTCATTGCTCCCCTGCCGTTTTGAAAAAACGTTGACTTGTGTAACGCCGGTTTCGGTCACCGCGCTGATGCGCAATGGGTTGCCGACTGAAGGACGGTAGACATAATTTGCCGGAGGGGTAATCCATTCTACTATTTTCGGTACAGGGCGCGCCGTCAGAACGCGTCGCTCCACAGAGACCAACGATGATACGCCATCTCGTTTGGCATAAAACTTTAACATATAGGGTAATCCAGGATCCCAGTTCAGACTGTCTGGAAGAGGCACGTTGCTAAAGATGCCATCTGAGCCGACCACAGGGATATCTTGAAAAAGCGTCTGACCACAAACAAGATGACTCTCTTTACACCAGGCTATATTGATTTGATTGACGCCGGGATCGGTCTTGCCGCTGATAGTGAGCGGTTTGCCAACTAATGTGTTGAACAAACTATCAGCGGCTGGACTCACCCACTCCACACGTGTAGGTGCTGGAGGAGGAACATTGATATGTCGTACCTCCGACCATCCTGATTCAAGTTTTCCGGCGTGGACTTTGAATAACACCTCATAAGTTGTATTTGCTTTCCAATTAACACTCCCCGCAATCGGAACATCGAAATTGTTATTACGATCTAACACCGTGCCAACCACAGGTTCATAAAAACTTTCAGTACCTGTCTCTCTCCACCCTACGCTCACCGCGTCCACTCGCTTGTCAGTTTTACCGCTAATATGTAATGGATTGCCCTGCACAGGAACATAGTCGCTACCGCTAGCGGGGCTGATCCAATCAAGGCGCGTCGGTGCTGGATACTGAACATATATCTGTCGTACTGCTGACCATCCTGAAGAAAATTTTCCGCTGTGGACTTTGAATTGCACCTCGTAAGTTGAATCTGCTTTCCAGTTAACACTTCCGGCAATCTGGACGTCAAAATTATTACTACTATCCAACGCCGTACCAACCGCAGGTTCGTATGAACCAGTACCATCCGTACCCAATTCTTTCCACCATACGCTCACCTGATCCACTCCCGTATCAGTCTTACCACTGATGTGCAATGGATTATCCTGCACCAGAATGTACTGGCTGCCATTAGCCGGACTGACCCAGTCCACCTTGCTTGGCGCGGGATAAGTCATGTGAAATGTTCGGGTTATGGATGCATCGGAAAAAATTCCATCTCGTCGAACATACATTGTCACGTCAACGGTATCGCCTGGTTTCCAGTTATTACTATCAATAATATCAACTGTAAAAGCACCTCCGACAGAAAGCGGAGCTATATGTTGATTTTGTTGTACCGCAGGTTGGCCGTTTCTATTCGTCAACACCATTACGCCATCGACACCAGCATTCGCGCCAGTGGCAATCGCCTCGCCAGCAGCAGAACTAGAATTAGCGCCAATTTGAAATAGATTATCCGGTCTTATATGATCGGTATTATTCGCCGGATAACGCCAGACTGCTGGCTTTGGCTTAGCGCTCATTCGGAATTGCTTTGGTTCAGTCCAGTTTTTGGCGACTGAATTTCCCTCCCTCGGTTTATATTGGAGTTCAACAATCGTACCGGGAGACCAGCCCTTGCTTTCCTGAACGCCGACCTCAAAAATATTTAATCCAATATTCTCCGCACTCAGTATTTCCTCCCGAAAACCACTCCAATTTTCACCAGGAATCTTCGTCCGCATTCTTACGCCAAATGCTGTGGTATTACTGCGACCAAAACCGCTAAATTTAAATATGGCGCCCAGCGGGTTATCAACCTGATGCGTAGGGCCGTCTGGTTTCAACCACAATCCATCATCCGGCCACTCGTTGCCCCAGTCGTCTTTTACACTGTTAAGGGTGACGTTCTGGTCGCCCACGTTTGCCGTTTCTGTCGACGTGCTTATACCTTTAGCCTGCGCCCACCCAGCGACAGACAACAACAATACGCTGCATAACACGACCCGTATAAGGGCTAATGGGACAATTGTTTTGACCAACTTAATAATGGTGGAATTCATATTACAAACTGCTTTCATCAAACTTGTAGCGCAGTCGGAAATACATCCCACGCGAGGTATTAGCTAACTGGCTGAACTCCCTGTCTTCAAAACCGAATACGTTATAGCCCACCGAAACCCAAAGGTCCTGGCTGGCCTGATAACCAGCTTCTACACCGATCGCGTGCAGTCGTTCACCAAGGCTGCTGGTAAAAAATGATCCGGCGATTCCGGCGTCCCATTTGGCAGTGATATCGCGTGCAAGCCGACCGGATAGCAAATGCCCATGCATAGCGCTGCGCTGTCCGTGACCGGTTTCAGTGACGTGCTTGAACGCGTACCGAGCGGAGACCGTCAATGCGTCGTACGGGCGATAGCTGGCGTGAGAAGAAATCAGATGCACATGCCGAGTGGTTGCTTGTATAGCAGCCAGACGACCATTTTCTACACGATGTTCGTAATAAGCCAACGCATTAAGCTTATTGCGCTTGGTCTGGCGATACGCCATACCCAGACGTTGTCGCGCGCGCACGCCGTTAGTACTATTGCCGTTACGGCCGGTGACCATGTAGACGGCACTCTTCCCCAAAAAAGTCCAGTCATGATCAAGCTTGAACGCGAGACCAAGCGTATTCAACATCGCATCTTCCAGCGCGCTGCGACGCAACTCCAAGCCTGCGCCGCCCTTCCAACGCGTGTTAGCAAGATATTCGACCTGTCCGGTCACTGCGGTGGCTTCATCCGTGTTGCTGCCGCTAAGCGCTTTGGTACGTTCGAAGGTAGTGTTGAGGCGCAAGCCGGGTGCGACATTCCAGCCATTGCGCAGACCGAATGCGTTCTGCGCATCGCGCCCATCAATGGCACTGCCCAGACGATATTCATTAAACAAACTGGCTTGCGGCATGTATTCGGTTTCTACCCCGATCACCGTGCGGTAATTACTGGTCTTTTGGTTATCGCCAAGTTCATAGATATTACCCAAACTCGATAGTGCTTCGTGCCGTCCGTAAACCTTGGTGCCGGGCTTTATCTGATACTCTCCACCGAAAGCCAGAAGGCGTTTATCGGCATCACGCATATCGCGCTCATACTCAGTATAAACACTGGCATTCGGCACACCGGGAACACGCGTTCCCAATCGCATGCGTAATGTATTCAGGTTCAAATCATCAGTGTCCATGTCGCCATCTGCGTTGACGCCTTGCGCCGTGCCACGCACCATCCTGGTCCCAATTTCTGCCCGTATTCCGCTATCGAATGCGTGTTCGATTCCGATCAGCGCTCCCTCCAGTTTGGTGTCGGGAGAAACGTTGGTAGATCCGCTACCCGAAGCGTTGCCGGTTTTTGCTAACGTTCTGGCATGCACCAGTTCAGCCTTTAGCGTATTACGTTCGTCCAGCTTATATTCAGCACCCGCGCGCGCTTCGATCTGTCCGCCCGAAGTGGGCGAATTCAGGTTATCGAAATCTCCATCAACCTGCACCGCTGTTATGCCTGCTTTTAGTGCCGCGCTTTGATGCTTAAGCTCTACCCGACTACCGCGCCCAAGACCTTTGGCAGTATCGGTTTGCGCCAGCTCGCCGACCAGCGATGTTCCGCGCCCAAGATCGGCCTCTAACGTCAGTCCGCGCAGTGCACGTGGGTCGACTGGATTGCGGTCTTCTATCGCGACAGCACCAAGTTTTATAGCATCCGTGACGCGCACTTGCATGTCGCCGCCGTATAGCCAGAATTTGGCACCATTGCCGTCTGATTCGTAGGTCACGCGGATAGTATTGGGATTGAAGTTCGCATCGGTCGAGGGTTCTGGACTTTTAAACAATAGCGTCCCGCTCATGGTTTCAATTTCATAATCGGCAAACCGTGACAACACCCGCGTAGCAAGGATACGTGTCGGCATATTACGGTCTCGCGTGATGATCTCAATGCGTTCACTATTTTCGAGATAGTCAGCACCGAACACCGAAAATGGACCGGACGTGCCATTTGGACTAATTTCAACAACACGCTGAGTTAGGCTATCGCGGCTGGCAAAGAATGTGCCACTGACGCGCCCACCATCAGTTTGAAAATGCTGTTTGATACCGGTGACACCACGGTTGTATTGCGTCAGTTGACGCACGCCAGTTGCGTCTTGGGTAGAGAAATCGCCGTACAACAAATAGCTGTGACCTTTGTCAATCCGCAAATAAAGGCGGCTGGTAGATTGGGCATCAAAGCCACGCACCGAGGAATCACCATAAACGGGATAGTAGCGCTCGGGCTGAATATCGCGGAATAAGCGCTGCTTAACGTCCTTCTCACTGTCATACGCGGCGGTCAGGAGATACTCGCCTTTTACCTTGCCTTTAAGGAAGAAGGCTGCGCGACCGCCGGCGGTGATTTTGCCGTTATCCCATGTGCTGCTGAGGCGACTCAGTTCGTTTTCGAAACTATCACGCTCTCCTACAGGACGGATCAAACCGTTGCGAAGGCTCACTACGCCCTCAACGATACCGGTCGCTAACATCGGCCGCAGTGATGCAGCCAGTTGAATTTCTCGTGAGGCCTGAATCGGGCCACTGATCGCCCGCAATACGAGTGTGCCAGGTTGCTCTGGCGGAATGAGATCAAACGCGGCGACACCATCATTAATGATTCCTTTATAGACACTATCGCCAGCTAAACCAGCGGCATCCAGCCACTGCCCTGCACTAGCACTCAGCGTGATCCGAGTGGGCGCTGTTACAGGGATATCATTAGCGTCGGTGACGTGCACGCGCACGCGCAGTGGTTTTTTGCTGCCAGCTTCGGCATGGCCCTCAACTTCGATCATGAGATTTTGAAAGTCGCCCGGTGCCGTGATGGTGATGCTTTTCTGCTGCTCTCCTTGGCTTATCGTCAGATCATTTTTACCGGCTTTTAACGACACGCCGATATATTCCCATACAGCAATGTTGCGCGATGCAAGTTCACTGCGTGAGCCGACACGATCAAGTCCAATAAATTCACCATTCACTTGTAACCTTATGGCTTTTGCTGCTGCCCCGCCGACGGTCACACTCCCTTTGACACGAACACGCATCTGTCGTGTTGGCGTAATCTGCGCATCCTTCAGCTCTACAAAGTCGAGCGCTGCATCCATATTCCGTAGCTCTGCCTCAATCGACACAGGGACATCGCCAGATTCTATTTTCTGTAATGGTCGCTCTTGCTGTTCTGGTAAAGAACGGACAACATTATCGGATAAGGTCGTGGTCACCGAATGGCTGGAATCTCGAGATATTGGTGCGGACGGTGATGCTGGAGCTGTTGCTAATGCCGAGCTTGATGCTGATACGCCTTCGGTCATGTTGTGCGCCGACTTATCTAACGTCGCCAACGTCGATAACGTCGTCTTGGCCGCGCCGCCACCGATTCGTCCGGTAGCCGGAAGTGATTTAAGATTACCGCCCGTATTGTTGCCGTCTAGTGTGGATGGGTCGACATCAAAACGCCGCTTTATGACGGTTTCGATTTCTGAGATATTACCCGCCGCTTTTTCACGCCGAACCTGCACATCCGCCAGAGTTCCTGCGCCGCAACCGAGTGTAAAGTCACCACGACCGAGTTCCCCATTTCGCAAGTCAATAAACTGATTTTCACCACGCCCAGCATGACGATTGGTTGTCGCCAGCGGAATGGCTGAAACAGGTAATGTCGTGTTATCCAGCTTCAGCACATGCGTGAGCGGTTTGACGCCATAGATGCTGTATTTTCCATCCTGATCGGTCTCTGCGAAGGTACCATCTTCCAGATAAATACGTACACCTGGAACGCCCATGGTATTGGCAGTATCAGCGCTGCCATCGCCACCGGCATAATCCTGGTCACTACACATCAGTGTAACCTTGCCCAGAACGTAAGCGTCGCTGGTAAATACGCCACCGATGACATTAACAGAAACACTGGCTTGATTGGAACTCAGATTGCCCGAATGCGCGGTGGCGCGACTTTCTGCACGCACACCTTCGCGTGCATTCACGCCGACGCTGACACGGTACTGAATTCGCACTGGTGCGTCGCTCTGTAATACGGTATCGGCCGCCACAAAGCGTAACAGATTGCCACGCGTCTCTGGTTCAAGGGCAACGCCTGCGCCGTTCTCGGTGTCGCCGGTGCTAATACGCGCAGAACCAGGCACGTAAGAAAATCCTTGTGGCAATTGATCAGCGATATCGAAGCCTTTGCGCGCCACTTTTCCACTATATTTTAAGACTAGCGTGTAATTTAAAAAGTCGATCAATTCGACTTCCCTGCGATCCGACTCTTTGCGCAAGAAAAGCACGTCGCCAGCGCTAACATCAACCAGATCGATCGCCAATAGATTGTTCACCAGCCGTGATGCATTCGCTTCCCGCTGGATTTTGTTGTAATAGACGACCGGAGCGGTAGCAACCGGAATAACAGCGCTCTCCGCCGCACGGATTACCTGCGGAATTTGGCCTGTGGCGGATAGATGCATCGGCGTATCCAACGGTGGCAAAGCCCGTGAAAATTCCGGTTCATATCCAGCTGCTTCAACCGATAACGTATAGTTGCCAGCGGGTGCGCTTGGAGTAAAAGCGTAGTAAAAATAACCTTCGGCATCAGTGGTTATTGTGCCTTTTTCCGGCTTCCCGACGAGATAACTGGCAGGATCAAAGCCCCCGCCATCAATGGCAATACGCACGGTTGCTTGCGCCACCGGTTTGCGCGTCGTGGCGTCGAATACACGACCGCTATATGACACTGGTAGATTTTGTTCCGAAAAATTCTGGTTATCCTCGATACGTGCATATACAAGCTCGCCGGTTTCCTGATCGCGCTCCGCGTTCGCCTGTGGAGAGCCAATGACGCCATCCTGCGGCGTACCCACGCGTGCACCGCCTGGTGCGAGAAAACGCAAGCGATATGGACCACCGGCGGGGATACCCGTCAGACTGTAATGACCCTGAGCGTCGGTGACCGCCTCTTTAACGATAGGATCAGGTGCGCTAGTCACTACGCCGCGATAAGTCGCAACACTAGCAAGGCTGGTGGCTGTCTCAGTAATCTTCGCAGAAACCTCTGCGGTGCGATCTGTCTGAAGCTGGACACGCCATCCGGCTAACAACGTATCACCACTATCGTAGGTTCCGGTATGACCTCGGTCCATCCATACACTGCCCGCCAAGGACGCGCCACGTGTTGCTTTATTCTTAAAGTGAAGAAGGTTATTCGTCGTGTTGGCTTCTGGTTCGCCACCACCACTGACCGCCACCGTACCCGGCAGCCAGACGGAATTTTCTCCTGCAGGAAACGCAGTCTCATCAACAAGCACGTTGACAATAATATCGGTGCTGAATTGATTTTCAGCCAAAGATTGCAAGGTCGTGCAACTTAATAAACTGACACTGCTGATTTCACATTGCCATTGTTTACCTGCATCTACTTTGGCGGCACGAATGCCATCAGGTAGATGAGTGGTCAAGACCATGGGTTTATCGGTAACAGCGCCACCAATGTTGTTCACGCGAAGTATGTACTCACCCCCATTACCTAAACCCACATCGGTAAATTGTATAAAAGGCACGATATCAGGTCTTGCCGTGATCGCCCGACGCAGCAAAATCGGATTACTTTGCGCGTTGGTATTAGCGGCCCAACCTTCACTTTGGAGTGTCAACGTGTCCGGTGCAGACGGCCCAACCTTCAACGTAAACGTCGCCTGCATAGCTGAATGTGGGCCAAGCGCATGCATCGCCAGCGCGATCTCTGCCACGCGCGGACCGGACACTGCAGAACCAGAGACGGTTGATTCACCAGATGCACTGGTTATGGCAGATGCGCCTGCGCCATCCTTGATAGTCCGATATTGAAACTGCGGATCGCTATCGTATCGATACAACCGTTGTATCGACGCATTTTCCGCAACTAGCGAAGCGGCTACGTAAGCGACTTCCGCGGGAATGTTTTGGCGCAACAAAACGACGGATTGTGCCTGCCCATCAATGATCACGGGAAGGCTATTCACACTACTCACTCCGGTAGCTGCAAACGCACCGATGTTTTTCGCATTGAGCGTCATTTTGACGACGCCGTCTTCCGCGTACCATAAAGGTGCAGCTTGCATCGCCAGTCGCAATAATGCACTGTCGGCAATTGCGGCCTTGATAGCGATACGTGCTTGCGCTTGCTGACGCACAGTGGTTGCAATCAATTCAAGCGCAGCGTTACCCACAGCGTCGGCTGGTACTTCGGCGACCATCAGCAACGCGACTGTTTCGTCTGCTTCCATCGTCAAACCAATTCCAGCAGGAGAGGATGGATTAAAGTCAGTAATCAAAGGCGCGGTGGGGTCAAACTCACCACTCTGCCGCACGTCACGGTATAGTTTTGGCGCACTCAGCGAAAACGCAGGTGCTGCATCGTTAACGGATACCGCGGAAAATGACAACTGAGAAGTAACATTCCCTGCATTATGCAAGCGCAGCGGAACGACTAACCGAATCCCTGCCTGCGCGAGCACAGCGCCATTCCCAGAAAAAGTGACATATTCTACGGGTGCGATCTTAACGCGTATCAGATTGGATACAACGCTACGCGCTAAACCAGTGATCCCCTCTTTATAGCTGGCATGGGCCTGAACACTGAGGACGGCATCCGCGGCAGGAGCACGACCATAGGACGCGCCGCTCGCCATAAAAAGCAATAGAAAAAGGCTTCCTAACAGAAGCAAACTATAGAATTGAAAAAAACGAATATGCATGTTGATACATCCGGCCGATCCGCTAGAACACGACGCGGCGCGTTAAACAGAAAATGAATTAAAAAATAGCGAGACAAAAAATAGCGGTACCTTCCACGAGCGAAATACATACCGCCCGCTAAATGAACCTAGCGAATGAGAAATATCTTGACAACCAACAGTAGGGCTTTATCAACATGACGACATGGCAATAGCTACTCGTACCGATATAACACCGGTGCGAGTAGCTAATGACTTACGAATTAAAGTAGGCCATCTATTTTTACGCGGTACTTGAGTACTGCTTTTTGTTGATTTTCGAGTGCATCAAGGTGTCCGTCCACTCGTCCGTTAGCGACTGCTGGCGCGGTCGCTGGCGTCTCCGCTCCATCTTTAGCAATAAGCGTCAATGTAGGTTGATTTGGTGCGTCCGTAGAAACCACAGAATGCATTGGCGCCGTATCTGTAATTGCTAGATCCGCATAATCCACTCCGCTTGTATTTTCTAATGTCAGGCGATACCAAATACATGCAGCTGGCTTGGCGATGATCTCGCTTTGTCCAAACAGTTTGCCATCCGGCAAACTGTCACAAGAAGCATCCAGCGCTTGTTCCTTGACTAGTTTTCCGTCAAATATGCCGATTAATTTATAGGTATTTTCACCGAGCAAACGCGTTACTGCGGTGTATTGGAATTGACCATTGACGGTCAGAATACTGGCTGTTTCGGTCGTCGGCACGTTTGCTGGCGCAGTGATCGTCAGTTGGATACGCACTTTTTCTTTACTTTCCAGTTCGATAGATTGAGCTGGCAATGGCTCTCCATCGACATCTACCAAGGTAGCCGTAACTGTCCAGCCGCTTTCCATCTTGGTGACGAGATCACTTTTAGTGATGGTAAGTTTGATATCGCTGGTATTGAGAATTTCGTGATAAAAGCTGACAACCCCATTTGGTTCAATCACTTTAGTCGGCGTTTGGTCCTGGATCGTCTCACTTTGTGCCACGTATAAATTCAGCGGCAGTTCAGCTTTGGTTTTTCCGTTGTGTTCAATCTTGGACACTACTTCAAGCACTATGCCTGCTTTAGTGCGGTTACCAAGACCACCGTTAGTGGCTGATCCGCTCACTTGCGCGCAAAGGTCTTTATCCGTCCCACCTGAGATCAATCCGGTATCGAATGACGATAAACTGCCAGCATCCGGTCCACATATGCCACCGGCATCGGCTGGATAAAGGCGAACACCTAATCCGGCTGACTCTTTTACGCCGACAATATAGGCTTCATGTGAGGCGACTTCAGTCGTGTTTTTAACGCGTATCTTGAAAGTTGTGCTTGAATCATTGGCTACAACGACATGATTAACGATTCTTTCTTCATTAGTTCCAGCAATACCGACCAGACTTACTGTGCGATCGCCAAGCGCCAATGTATACGAGACTTTCTTGGTAAGCGCCTCATCCTTATTATTTTCTGGCGTTGCTTTGATGGTGATCTTATGTGCAATTGCAGCCATGACTGATACGGCATCCTCCGTATTGGAGGGCGCTAGTTGAACCTGAAGTTCGATCACTTGTTTTTTTCCAGCAGCAAGCGTTATTGCAGGCGCATCTTTATCGTCATTCGGCGTCCCGGTAATCCATACCAGTTTCGTCTCTTTTGGCAGATCTGCGCTTTCACTCGACAACACAAAAGTATCTTCACTTTCGCCAGTGTTTTCGATCAATGCCTTAAGACTAACAATTTGTCCCGGTACAGCAGCGTGGTCTCCACTCTCACCGACTGGCAAGCTAAGCCCCAATTCACGACGCAGGATACCGGTCACATTGACATTAATTGGCGGTGTTTTTGCAGAATCAGCGCCAAGACCAGTAGCGCTCATGTCCGCAATTTTTCCCGTTTCAGCCTGTAGAATTCTAGAGCCTAATGCAGCGGTATCGTCTGCTAAAACCACAAATCGAAGTTGTGCTTTATCCGTTTTGGCGTTTGCAGGGAATTCTAGAGCGAGAAAGAATTTTTGGTCATCAACCTGTGTCAATTTGGCTTTATAACCTTCCCCCCACGGCCTCACTGTACCTGGTTCCAATGCTTCCCATACATTATCGCCATTATGTATTGAGACTTGATAACCGTTCTTTTTATCAAAGGACAGCCCTTTCAATGCTTCGCCGGAAAGGTCAACGGTCATTCCCATATATGTTGTACTGGCGTCTTTGGTATCAATATCAAAAAGGTAAACAAAATCTTTTGTATCTAACCCGCCACGTGCGATATCAATCTTCTTTTCAATTGGACGGATTGCAAAGGTGCCTATAGCCGGATCATATTCTTGTATTAGTTTGGCTGATGCATTCTCAGGACCGCTCACAGTGAGTGACACGTGCGCAGCTTTATCGCTTGCCACCTGAAGTATCGTCGCCTCAAATGAAAACAACTCTTCAGGCTCCAGACCAGTATCAGATAACGCTAAAGCAAACGATGGAGATGCAGCGGTCAGAATGGTCTCTTTACCCTCGCTCCAGACGGTATATTGAGAAACGTTCAAGAAGTCTGACGCTGTCAATGTGACTTCTTTAATAGCCACGTTACCCGTGTTGCGGATGCGGTTGTGGAATTTATTTACACCGCTAATCGTAGTGTCACCTTCAAGCGCCAAACTAAACACATTTTGAATTTTGGTGATGACCACATTGGAAGTCGCACTCTGTACAAGTCCTGAAGGCAAGGTATATTTCGCTGTCGCTGCGGTACCAAGTTGCGCCCCGCCCTCTAATATCCGTGATTTCGCTAGTACTGGCGACACGACGCCGCTTAGAAGTACCGCCGTCATCATCCAGGCAACAGCACATTGCCAGCGCGTAGAGTGCCGATCTTTAAGAGGGCTTATTGGTGAAAACATTTTGGTTAATCCTCGTTTATTTAATAACTAAAAAGCAAACATACTGACTGAGCTATCAATAAAAAATTGCGCAGATCACACTATGGATCGACGATAGATAAGGCAGTACCACTTTTTTCGATTGATATTTCTACTATTTTTATTACCCAACATTCCTAACTGACGTTGGTTGAACCCGCTTCTGAGGGTCTGACGTACGATGTCAGAATTGAGCGTCAGAATGAGCGTTTGTGCCCGCCAACCATATCCAACAGCGAACCGCAACTTTCGCGCTGCAGTGAAAGCCGTTATTTCCAGGAGTTGCTTTGACATCGAATAATGCGCAGCTAATATCGCAGCAATTTTCAGCGAATCGTAGCGTTAAGACTCTCAGTGATGTAGCGCATGTTCTCGACAGATTTATTTCAAAATACGTAGAAAAAACTCTTCACTTGCTATTTTTTTACGTCTTGATTGAAATATTTCTTAACGTGAAAATTAGGTATTGAGTGCGTTATTTTTGAACTGATCTAATAATAAGAAAGAAAACGACAGAAAAACATATGATTTTTTTTACTTAAACATCGATTCAGTCCGCTATCACCAGACTTATCGCTACTGAGTTGATACCTTATTTACGCCATACATAGCGCCGCCGGGAACAACAATACGTGCACTGACTGTTTTACTTTGGCCTGCCGCTAATTCGCCAAGATTCCAGCGCAGTTCACGGTATTCAGAGGTTGGAACAATGATTTCTTTTGTCCGACCCGCTTCCACAATATTGCGTTTAATCGGCGCATCAGAAAACTCCGGCACACCTTCAATACGCGCCATGAAACTGATCGGCCGCGCACTTTCAGACTGATATGTAGCGCCTTCTGGAAGTGGCAACGTTGCCTGCACATCGCCGACCGCCTGCACGCCTGCATTACGGTATAAAACGCGGTATTCGATTACGTCACCCGGACGGGCATGAAGAGCATCGTCGGAAAATATTTCTTTACCGTCCTTGGTCTGCACTTTATGCGCACTTAGTACCGCATGCACGAGAGATTTTTCCGTGGCAGCGGTCGGCATTGGAGCGATGGGAGCCGCCGGCACTGCCTGTTGCGCATGTGCCGTGGTCATCAAAATGGCCAGCCACAGAGGCAGGACCGCGACGCGTAAGCCTGTCTTGGTAGTTGTCATTGCTTGCTTCCTTTTAAAGAAGTCTATTTTCCAGAAAAAAAGTTCGTATACCTACAAGAGAACTCTCTTTCTCACTAAGACATTCCTAATTCTTGATGTAGATTATTCTTGTAATACTTAGAATTTTCTTAGTAAGCGCATTGCCACCCACGCTTACGCTAAGACATAAATTGTTGAACTATTTTTACGTATTCCGTTGATGTATCGCTTGAGGCACGTGCAGGTACCATTGCACCAAAAGGGCCAGATTTTTTAGTTAATCGTCTGTTGTGCGGCGGCTAAGTAGATAGAGGAGAAGTGGAAAATCGAAAGACATTTCTCCGGTCATTTATATTTCATAAACAAGAAAATTAAGCCGGATGATAGTGATAGTGATGCTGATGCGGATAAGGAAATATCCGCGGATGCGCAGACTTTCAATCCTTAGCTAAATATGCCGACTAAACTAAAGATATAAGCCAAAATGAGGAGATGGATTGCGCTAAGCACTTCCTGGTAACTACATCGCAGGAATGGTATTTTTATGCCGGTTCAATTCAGCCATAAAATTCAACAATAAAATCAAGTAATAAAATCAAGTAAAAAGCCTCGGCAACAACATTCAATAAAAATCAACTACAGCAATAACGGTCGTACTAAACCGGTCAATGACTGAGATCGACGATATTACGATCAAAGAATCATCGTCATCGCCGGCTATTCTATATGGCGTTCTGATGCATCGCCCTGATACGGATGAGGTTTATTGTGAAGATTGTTCCGGGGCAAGGTTATCGTAACCACGCCACCGATAGAAGGCGATTGATGCCATCCAGCTAAATATGAAGAAGGCAATAATAGCGTATCCCAGACTGCCAAAATTTCCGGTCAAGGTATTAATGAAGTTCCAGAATTTTCCCTCCAAAACTAATTTTTCGCTGATCAATCCCAGCACTTCGATACCACCGATTGCCAGCGCAACAAATACCGACACCAACGTAATTGTCATGTTGTAGTACAGTTTTCGAATCGGTTTTACAAAAGCCCAGCCATAAATCCCTAGCATTAGCGTGCTGTCGAGTGTGTCGACCAACGACATTCCGGCGGCAAATAATAGCGGGAAAATCAAAATCGACCAGATTGGGATACCGTTCGAAGCCTGAGTCGCTGCGATTCCCAACAAACCTATTTCTGTCGCCGTATCAAATCCCAACCCAAACAAAAAACCGAGCGGATACATATGCCAGCTACGCGATATCATGGCAAACATCGGCCGAAAAATTTTGGCCAGAAAACCCCTGTTATTAAGTAGATGGTTAATGTCTTCTTCAACATATTCGCCACCGTTACGGAGATGCTTAAACACTTTATAAATTGACCGAAATACCATCAGATTGATGATACCGATAATGATCAGAAAAAAAGCCGATATCAACTTACCGATGATGCTACCGATTACTTTGAATTCTTCCATTTCTCCTGTGAGCGCCGACGCCGTCGCTGCGATGGCTATCGACGCCAGCAACACGACTGTCGAGTGTCCCAATGAAAAAAAGAATCCAACTGCAACAGGACGCTTCCCTTCCTGCATTAATTTTCGTGTGACGTTATCGATAGCAGCGATATGGTCGGCATCGACTGCGTGACGCAAGCCAAAACTGTAAGCAAGAAATGCGCTGCCAAGCAAAACCGGGCGAACCTGGAAGGCAATGATTGCCCAACCCCATGCCACAATATTGAAGACCAGCAAGAATCCATAGATACCAAAAAGTTTTATGCGGAGGCGTCGGTCAACCTTGCTGAGTACCGTTTTGAAAATCGTGAACATAGTTACTTTGTTTGATAGTGGATGGTGTGGCTTAATTTTCTTAGCAAAAGAGCTGGTACATGCGCGCTACAACTGGATTTGCACTATAGAACCGGCACGATAACCCAAGTTGGCGGAGATCAACGCAATTTTTCCAAAGCCCTTAATAGTGGGAGTGTTGCGTCAGCGATACGATCGATACTTGCCTCTCGCAGCGCCATTAGGTCGAGCGGCACTGCGTCCCCCAAACCAGCCCAAGCCAATACAGCGCGCAAAGCCTCGGGCGTGTCGAAAACCCCATGTAAATAAGTACCAAGAATCTGGTCATCGGCTGATCGAGCGCCTTCTGCCGCACTCCGTCCAGAGACTTCATTTGAATCATCAATAAAAAACGCAGGCCTGGAAAGTGCTGCGCCATGTGAAATACCCATGTGTATTTCATATCCACTTACCTTGGCATCTGCAAACGCACAGCGGCCCGCGACCTGAGTCAGTTGCTTATCGAGCGTCATTTCGGTCTCCATCTCCAGTAATCCAAGGCCTTCTGACACGCCAGCCATACCTTCCACGCCATACGTATCCATCACACTCTTGCCCAGCATTTGAAAGCCGCCGCAAATACCGATCACTTTGCCACCGTAGCGCAAATGTCGCTGCAATGCCTCCGGCCATCCATTTTTCTTCAGCCACGCCAGATCACCGCGTGTATTTTTGCTGCCCGGCAAGATAATCAGATCAGCGGGAGGAAGCGGCTGATCCGCTGCAATAAAACGCAAATCGACTTGCGGATGCGCACGTAGCGCGTCAAAGTCAGTGTGATTACTGATCCGTGGCAACAATGGCACAATCACGCGAAATGCGCCTTTCCCGTTTTGTTCCGATTGGATCGCATCTTCGGCGTCCAGGGTCAGGCCATGCAGATACGGCAACACCGCCAGCACTGGCTTTCCTGTGCGCGCCTCAAGCCAATCCAAACCGCCTTGCAGCAGACTTATATCACCCCGAAAACGATTAATCACAAAGCCCACCACACGCGCACGCTCGCTATCGGACAGACAATCCAGCGTCCCTACAATATGGGCAAAAACGCCGCCACGATCAATATCCCCAATCAACACGACCGGACAATCGACCGCCTCGGCAAAGCCCATATTGGCGATATCCCGCGCCCGCAAATTGATCTCAGCGGGACTTCCTGCGCCTTCCACGATGATCGCCTCATATTGCGCTGCCAGACGGTGATACGACTCCAGCACCGCTGTCATCGCCGTGGTTTTGTATTGATGGTAGTCGCGTGCGTTCATGTCGGCCCGCACATGCCCATGCACAATCACCTGCGCGCCGATGTCACTGGATGGCTTTAACAGAATCGGATTCATGTCGGTATGCGGTGGCAGTCCCGCCGCCAACGCCTGCAAGGCCTGACCGCGTCCGATTTCTCCACCATCCACGGTGACTGCGCTATTGAGCGCCATATTTTGCGGTTTAAAAGGCACTACCTTTATCCCGCGACGCGCCAGTAAGCGGCACAAAGCCGCTACTAAAGTGGTCTTGCCAGCGTCCGAGGTTGTTCCCTGAATCATCAGCGTTTTATAGGGAAAGATCATTTTATTATCACATTTTATATTCATACTTGATGCGACTTCTCGTCGGTTTTCCACTCTACCAATGCCTGTTGCAAACGTTCCCATCCAGCTTCATCCGATGGCAAACCAAGCCGGATTCCACCAGCGCCACGCGTAAATAGCCGCACCCATATTCCCCGCATCGCCATATGTTGATGGAAAGCTTGTGCCGCCGGTTCGGGCCACCATTGATACAAAGCGCTGCCGCTGCTTTCGATGTTATTTGCCGCCAATAACACATGCAGACGTTGCCCATAACTGCGCAATTGATCTCGCGTGTGCTGCTGCCATTGCGCGTCGGACAGCGCTGCAACACCAATCGTCTGCGCTGGCCCACTAACTGACCACGGTCCCAACTGATCCGCCAAAGTCGACAGCAGCGTTTTTTCTGCCGCTACAAAACCTAATCGCAATCCGGCCAGCCCAAAAAATTTCCCCACTGAACGCAGTACGATCAACCCCGGTTGATCAGACCATGCCGCCACGCTGAGTGCTGGCGTCGTATCAGCAAACGCCTCATCCACGATCAGCCAGCCACCGCGTGCCGCAAGCTGCGCGGCCCACTCCAGTAATATCTGCGGGGCAACCGTTGCGCCAGTCGGATTATTTGGATTACACACGACCATGACATCGCAATCGGCGACCACCGTTTCCAGTTCTGCGTAAACAACCTCGCGCACTGTATGGCCTGCCCGCGCCCAGCAATGGGCGTGTTCCGCATAAGCCGGCGCTGCGACCACCACCCGCGATGTTGAGCGCAAACATGGCAACGCCTGGATCGCCGCTTGCGTACCGGCTACCGGCAGCATCGCCGGGGCGCCATAATAGTGCGCCGCCGCCATTGCCAGACCGGAATCCGCTTCAGGCAAGCGATGCCAGGCATCCAATGCCAACATCGGTACAGGATAGGGATGCGGATTGATACCTGTGGAAAGGTCCAGCCACTCACTCCGAGGGCGTCCGAAGTGGGCAATCGCCGCGTGAATATCTCCCCCGTGCTCAAGCATATTTACACCGCATGATCAGTTCTCAACATTAAAATAACAGCCACAATGGATAGCAGAACCAGCCACAAAATCGTCGTTCGCAATACTAATTTCCATGCTCTGCGAATATCTTCCGCGCAGGGTTCCACCCCAGCGCCCAGTGGCGGTCGGCTTTCCATCACCCCATCGTAAGACGCAGCGCCGCCAAGCGCCAGACCCAGCGCACCCGCACCAGCCGACATGACAGGGCCAGCGTTAGGACTCGGCCAGTCGGGCGCTTGCGTACGCCAGCATGTGAATGCCAGCCGCGTTTGTCCCACCGCCGCATACGACAAAGCGGTAAGTCTGGCCGGGACCCAGTTAAAGAGATCATCAACCCGTGCGGCAAAGCGGCCGAACCAGTTATATCGCGCGTTGCGATAGCCCCACATGGCATCCAGCGTGTTCACCAACCGGAACAACACGGCACCGGGGCCGCCAGCAACCACAAACCAGAAAAGCGTACCAAAAACCGCATCATTACCGTTCTCCAGCAACGACTCTACCGCCGCTTTGGATAGATCGACAGGCTGCGCCTGACCGGTATCGCGACTGACAATCCGCGACGTCAGATGACGCGCAGTTACCAGATCATCGGCGCTCAGTGCTTGCGCAATCGGCACCGTATGATCCCGGAGACTGCGCAAGCCAATACAGAGATAAAGAAGGACAGCGTGAACGATGAGCGCTACCATAGCGGGCAGGATAGACAATGCCCATATCGTTAGCAGAATGATTGGCAACACCGCCAATGTCCAGCCGAACACACCACGCAAAATACACCAGACAGCGGTGGGATGTTGACCTGGATGGTGAGGCGAACAAGCATTCAGCTTGCGTTCCAACAGCGTGGCAATCCGTCCAAAGCCGACCAGCGGATGCCAGCGCCGCGTCTCGCCCAATAACATGTCCAGCGCAACGCCAGCGATCGCCAACACTGCCAGCGTAGTCAATGATAGACCGCTCAACATGCCGTGTCTTTTAACATGAGCGGCAAACCGGCGGCGATGAATACCGCCCGTTCACAACCAGCAGCAACGGCTTGATTGAGGCGACCGGCCTCGTCGACAAACCAGCGTGATATCGCACCCTGCGGCACGATGCCCATTCCGACTTCGTTAGAAACCAAAATCACGTCACCTTTAGCATCGGCAAGTGCCTGTAAAAATGCGGCGCGCTCTTGATGGAACAATTCGGGTGGAATGATTTTGCCAATATCAGGATAGTTTTTTTCCTCGGAAAACAATAAATTGGCACACCACACTGTCAGACAATCGATTAATACAACGCGCTCGGGCGTACTCCATTCGGTAATCGCCGCGCCTAGCATCAGCGGCTGTTCCACCGTGTGCCACTGCGCCGGACGCTGGGCTTTATGCAGTGCGATCCGCGCCTGCATTTCACTATCGGTATGACTATCCTCGACAGCAGCGGTCGCAATATAAATCACCTCACACTGCGTTGCTTGGGCCAGCCGCTCGGCGTAGGCACTTTTGCCGGAGCGTGCACCACCTAACACCAACGTTCGGACGACCTTGGAACGGCCCGATTTGTCATGCATCGTGTTTTCCCTCCAATGGTTGATCTGTCACCACGGGATGCGCCTCAACCCACGCATTTTCCGACACTAGGTCATTTAGCCGCTGGCGCTTGGCCCAACCTTCCAGTTCAAGCATCGGACGTGGATAAAAAGCCTCGACATGACCAAGACACAATATCGCCAGCGGTTTGGCGTCAGCAGGAATATGCAATAGTTGGCGCAATGCCTCAGGATCAAATAACGATACCCAACCCATCCCAATTCCTTCCGCCCTTGCCGCCAGCCACATATTTTGGATCGCACACGAGACCGAACACAGATCCATTTCAGGCAATGTGCGGCGGCCAAAGATATGCGCGTCCCGACGATCCATTAACGCCACCACCAGCAATTCGCCGCAGTCGCGTATTCCCTCAACTTTGAGGCGCATAAAAGCATCTTCCCGTTCACCCAAAGCGTGAGCGGTATGGATGCGTTCCTGATCCACCAAGGCATGCATCTTTAGCCGCAAAGCCGCGTCAGTGATGCGGATAAAGCGCCACGGTTGCATAAAACCGACACTGGGCGCCATATGCGCAGCCTGTAACACACGCACCAATAAGGCCGCATCAATCGGATCGGGCAGAAAGTGGCGCATATCGCGGCGCTCTGCAATTGCCTTGTAGACCGCCGCTATCTCGGCATCATCAAATCGGTTCATCGTTGTTTATGGCAAAAATAGCTGCGCGGCCGCAACAGGGTTGGACGGAAAATAACAATGTAAATAACTGGCAACGAGATGACCTTGCTGAAATATCTTTTCTCCCGCAGAGGTATTATGCAGTCGTTCACCACGCGCAATCGGGATCATCTCCGTCTCGATCACCGAATGATGAAAAGTGTGTGCACGCAAAACACCGCCCGGCATTGCCGCAGACTGATAACCAAGCCCTTGCAAGCGCCCTTGCATAATAGCGTGACCGCGCAGCAAACCGACCATGTTGGCCCGCTTACCTGCTTTATCGGTCAACGATTCGAGAAGATATAACATGCCACCGCATTCGGCGAAAATCGGTTTGTCGTTGGCGTGATGCTCTCTCAAGGCCGCCTTCATGGATTGGTTGTCTTGCAGCGATTGCAGATGAAGCTCTGGGTAACCACCGGGGAAATACAGACTATCAACATCGGGCAGACTGTGATCGGATAGTGGTGAGAAAAAATGTAACGTTGCGCCCATCTCGCGCAAGCAATCCAGATTGGCAGGATAGAGAAAAGAAAATGCAGCATCCTGCGCGATACCTATTCGTACGCCACACAATGGTGTGGTCAAAGCCGGTAAAAGATCATCGACCTGGGATCGCTCAAATGTGACTGCCGGCGGCAAGTCTGCCAATTTGGTATTGCCGATCCCCTCCGCCGCCCGATCAAGCCGCGCATACAGATCAACCACTTCTGCCGCTTGCACCAAGCCCAGATGGCGCTCTGGCAACGCGAAATCTTTTCCGCGTAACAAAGCGC
The DNA here is from genome assembly GCF_035018905.1 of Glaciimonas sp. Gout2. NCBI lineage: Bacteria > Pseudomonadati > Pseudomonadota > Betaproteobacteria > Burkholderiales > Oxalobacteraceae > Glaciimonas > Glaciimonas sp. Gout2. Next base: position 69,478 of record NZ_JASJXA010000006.1, read on the forward strand.
CAAAATACGGGATGTTCAAATCCGGACGCAACCCTTCTTGCAACATCTCTGCGTGCCGCGCACTGGCAACAGCATTAGCCAGCACGCCAGCAAACGGCACATCCTTGCGAAAATGTGCCAAACCATACGCCACCGCACCAAAGGTCTGCGCCATGCCGGTAGCATCAATCACCGCCAATATGGGAACGCCCAGCAGAACGGCTAAATCTGCGCTACTAGGCTGACCATCGAACAGCCCCATCACACCCTCAATCAAGATCAGGTCAGCATCCTGCGCTGCATCCCAGACCATCTTTCTGCAAGTTTCTTCCCCAGCCATCCACAGATCAAGCTGATACGCCGGATGACCACCGCCAGCCGCCAGCGCCAGCAACATGGGATCGAGAAAATCCGGACCAGTCTTAAACACACGTACCCGCAATCCACGCAATGTGTGATACCTCGCCAACGCAGCGGTCACGGTTGTTTTGCCGTGATGCGAAGCGGGCGCGCTGATAAAGAGGGCCGGCACCCGATGGTGCGGCACTTGATGTTGCGGCGCATCGGGGAAGCGAATCACAGAATCAGACATAGTTAAAACTCAACGCCTTTTTGCGCCTTGATTCCCTGCGTTTGATAGGGATGCTTTACCGGACGGAATTCCGTCACCAGATCGGCGGCCTCAATCAGCGCATCCGAGGCATGCCGACCGGTGACGACGATATGTAACATCTCGCGTCGGGCGGCGAATACGGCGAGTACTTCGGTTAATTCCAGATACTGATATCGCAACACAATATTCAGCTCATCCAGAATCACCATATCGTACGATGGATCTTGTATCATCCGCACCGCTTCGGCCCAGCCAACCGCTGCGGTTTTCATGTCGGCGTCACGATCTTGCGTATCCCACGTGTAGCCATGGCCGACGACATGGAAATCACAATTTTCGTGTCCGCCCAGAATAGTGCGCTCGGCACTTTCCAGCGCGCCTTTAATAAACTGCACCACGCCCAACTTCATGCCATGACCGAGGATACGCATCCCCATGCCAAAAGCAGCAGTGGACTTTCCCTTGCCCGTGCCAGTGTTGACGATCAACAGGCCTTTTTCTTTTTGTGCGGCGGCCTTCTTTTTTTCAAAGCCTTCCTTATGCCGCTGGGTCATACGCTTATGGGATGCTTCGTCGGTTTTCATTGTATTTTCTCCGTATTCTGTAACTTCTATTTTGCGTCTGCTAACGCCATTATTTCCAGACAGTACCGGTCAAGTCGGACAATAACGCCGCCACCTGCGCGCGACGCAAGTGATAACCAATAAAGACCAGCTCAGACTGCTGAGTCGATGCTGTATTTATTTCAGCACGCGCCATTTCAGTCACGGTGACGCGTGTACGCACACCCTGCAATAGCAAGGTAGACGTAGAACTCTTGTTACGAATAAAGCCCTTACTTCGCAGGATGGGCGTTGCGCGTGATACCGCGATTACAGCCGTTTTTAGCTGATCGGCCGATTGCTCGCCCGTGCTGCGAAGGGTGAAAGACATCCAGCCCGGGTCCTGCTCATGAAAATGTTTATGCGTGGCAAGACCGTGGCTGTGTGCCGCCATGCCAGAATGCACATGGCCGTTCAGCCGATTTTGGTGTGGCAACACCGTCGCATCCGACTCCGGCATGCGACTGATCGGGGAATAAGTATGGCTGTGCGCCAGTTCTTTGGCCTGATGCAAACGCAACCCTAACGCAAGGCGAATATCGAGTTGCGCGTTAAAAGCTAACTCCAGAAAACGTACATTCGGTGCACGTGCACGCACACGGCTTTCTGCAAGCAGCAAAGCGCCCTCATCGAGTCCATCTATTTTGTTCAACACCACCACATCGGCATAGGCCAGTTGCTGGTCAAAGAGCGTCGCAATCGAGTCATTGGCTGATGCGCTTTTTAATCTCGTTGCCGCCTCATCCGCGCCATACTCAAACGCATCGTCCAATAATAACGGGGTGTCGACGACCGCTAATGTCGCATCCAGCACAAAGGTCGCGACCAGTTCCGGCCCTTGCAACAATTCCATCACAGCCGTCGGCAATGCCAGACCCGACGTCTCAATCAGCACATGATCGACGTTGGCACGGCGCTCGGCAATCTGCAGCATGGCAGGGATAAATTGCGCATCATTGCCATACGCGATCAGACCATGCGCAAAGTCATGGATACGGATGTGATCATCACCGCCATCGCTACCATCAACAACTTCGCGCATCAAGACACCGTCTACCGCCATCTCACCGAATTCATTGATCAGCAACGCCAAGCGGCGTCGATTACGTCGCTTCACCAGTCCACTCAACAACGTGGTTTTTCCCGAGCCGAGAAAGCCCGTAACGATGGTGACAGGAATCTGTGGCTGCATTATGGCGTCCTCATGCAATGACTATGGTTATCTGCATTCATCATGGCGTTGAAAATACCGCATCCCACTGCTGAAGCTGCACTTGCACTGCATCAAAAGTTGTCGCCGTAAAAGGATAAGACATAATTGGCCGCTGAACTACCAGCAACGGAATCCCCAGCGCGGCGGCGGCATCCACCTTAGCTTGATACCCACCCGCTTCGCCCGAGTCTTTGGTGACCACACAATCAATGCGCCAGTCACGCCACAATGCCTGATTGAAGTCTTGCGAAAATGGGCCTTGCATCGCGCAGATATGACTGCGTGGCATACCAAGATCAATGGCGCGTTGAATATTTTCAGGTTCAGGCGTAACGCGAGCGAACCATTGTGTGTTCCGTGCGTCAGGCGCTTGCAAAAAACTACCCAAATCCTTCGAACCGGTCGCCAAAAAAATCCGCTTGCCAATTGCCATAGCACGTTCCGCAGCTTCTTCCATCGTTGCGCACACTATGGCTTTTTCCGGTCTGGCGACAGCCGTTGCTAACGCATCCGTCAACCCGCCCGGCCGTTCATAGCGCAGGTAAGGAATACCCAATTCTTGCGACAGGCGCATCAACTGTTCGGAAATCAGATTGGCATAGGGATGCGTCGCGTCTACCAAGACCCGGGCGCGACTGTTAACCAGCGCTTGCCGACGCGCCTCAACCCCTTGTCGTCCCGCCCAGACGATTAGTCCCGGGCAATCTTGCAACGCTACCTCGCCGCCATATTCCGTCGCGGCAGAAACCACTACCGGCTTACCGTCAGCCGCCAGCAAACTAGCCAACGCGTTACCGTCACTAGTGCCGGAAAACACCCACGTCGCCTCCTTGGGGAAAGTGACGCCGCTATCCACGCCCGTATTGTTATCGCTCTTGCGCGCATCTTCTGTTTCCGGCGCACGCCAGTCATTGTAGCCACGCGGCGTAAAAATCTGTCCGCGCTTGCGCTGCGTAAATCGATTGCCGATCACAATCGTGGTCAGCATGTCAAACTTAAGCGTCAGCAACTCTTGCAGCGAATAAATGGCGACTTCTTGCCCGGGCCGATAAGCATTCTTGACCACGCCGCATAGCGTTGTCGGCGCTTTGAATTCCAGCATCAAATTGAGAATCCGATAAACGCCTTCCTGCCGTCCTGCGCTCTGCACGTTATACAATACACAGGCCAGATCGGCCTGCGCGATGTGGCTTGCGCGTTGCTCGATCCAATCCCAAGGACATAACAAATCCGACAAACTCAGCGTCGCAAAATCATGCGATAGCGGAGAACCCAACAACGATGCACACGCGTTGGCTGAGGTGACGCCGGGAATCACGTTGACGGTAAAAGTATCGTCTTCGCGGATTTCGTCATAGGCCAGTGCGGCCATCGCGTAAATGCCGATATCGCCGCTGGAAATCAGCGCCACGGTCGCGCCAGCACGCGCCTTTTCGATGGCTAGCAATGCGCGTTCACGCTCCTGCGTCAGCGGCGGCGTATGGATTTCTTTGCCGACAATCCACGGCGCAATCCAGCGCAGATACAACTTATAGGCAACGATCACGCTACTTTCACGCAAAGCCGTTTCGGCACGCGGAATGATCAGATCGGCAAAGCCAGGTCCAACCGATACCAAATTCAAGACACCCGTCATTTCTCTTTACTCCTTCGGATTCAACTTCTTTTTATTGCATCTTTGCTACATTACGATGTGTAGGTTTTTATTAACTGATCTTCCACTACCGCTACCGCCACGCCATTGAGTGCCGTCTTCGGTACGATCAATGCACCACGCGGCGCAGCAATCAAGGCACATGGTTCGCACACGCCATCTAACCCAACATTCTGTTGTACCCATGCCGATGTTTGAGAAACCCATGCGCGGGACGCCACCGTTGCATGCGAAAAAATGCGTAATGGCAAAGCATGCTGATGACAAAATGCGAGCAAACCAGGTTCGTTCGCTTTCAGATCAACCGTCGCAATTTCTCTTACTTCCGCCAAACTGCGCGGACCCAATGCCAGCAACACAGCCGCGGCTATCTGCTCAGCCGAGACATCTTTGCGACAACCAACGCCAACAACGAGCGGCTTGATCGCCTCGGTCGCGGTGGTGATCACAGGCGTCGCGCCAATCGCCGCAGCGACGCGATAGGCAAGTTGATTGGCACCGCCTTCATGCCCAGCCAACAGCGATATCGCAAATCGGCCGGCCTCATCCACAACCACCATTGCTGGATCACTCAGTTTATCTTGTGGCAATCCGTCTAAAAAACGCACGGCGATACCCGTTGCGCCCATGAAAATCCATTGATAATGTTGACGATAGTGCGTCTCAAATAGTTTCTTCTGATTACTATTTTGAGTGGTGGCAGGTATTTCGGCGAGTGTATCCACGGATGTCAGCCAAGGTCGATAGCACACACCACCCAAATGCGATTGCAACACCGCAGCCAACGGTTCCGCCTCTGCACGAACTAACCAGATGCCCAGAGAACTGTCGGCAGATTTACTCAACGGACACCTGCTGTCCGACGTCCTCGTCCACTTGCTGATCTACTTTCTTGTTGGCTTTCTTTTTTCCCTTCTTTACCACGCGGAACAGATGCGTAAACTCCTTCGAATACAAGCTTGATTCAACCTGCTCGCCGTGACCCAACGCTGCGCCCACCAACATCATCGTGGTCAGGTTCCAGCTGCCGCGTTTGGTTTCTGCCAGCACGGTCGCGAGCGTTCCTTCGTAAATTTTCTGTTCCGGCCAGGTCGCCCGATAGACCAGTTTCACTGGCGTATCAGCGGGATAGTGCAAACGCAAATCGGTCACAATTTTCTTCAGATGCGGACCCGACAAGAAAATACACATAGTGGCGCGATGCTCTGCCAGCTTGGCAATAGCTTCGGCCTCCGGCACCGCCGAGGCACGTCCCGATACCCGCGTCAAAATCACTGTTTGCGACACTTCCGGTTTGGTGAGCTCTGATTGCACCATCGCCGCCGCAGCAGTGAACGAGGACACACCGGGCACGATCTCGTAATCGATTCCTAATGCCTCCAGCCGCCGCATCTGTTCCGCAGTGGCACCATAAATCGCTGGATCACCGGAATGTAATCGCGCAACGTCGCAATTGTTTTCAAGCGCACGCTGATAACAGGCTTGCTGCTGTTCCAAATCAAGCGTCGCCGTGTCTAACAGTTCCGCATCGGCGCGACAATGCTGCAACATCGCGGTCGGAACCAGCGATCCCGCGTACATCACCATGCCAACTTTACCCAACAAATTGGCACCGCGTAAGGTAATCAAATCAGGTGCGCCCGGACCAGCACCAATGAAGTAAACTTTCATACTATCTCTTCTCCATACTATCTAGTTTCTCTCGGTGTTTTGCGAATCAGCAGCGTCGCCAGATATCCCATCGCTTCGGTCGCCGATAGCGTGGTCACGTCTGCTGCGATCAATTCGCCCGAAAGGCCAATCCGCCGCGCAAAGGCGCAATGTTCAGCGATACCCATGTCACGCAATAAGGCCAACACCCACGGTAGACGTGCGCCGACTTTCATCAACACCACGACATCATGCGTGTCGATCTCCTGACGCAAAGCCGCGGCATCTTCCGGGCATGGCAAGATCAACGTGCGCTCCTTACCTTCTCCAAGCGGCCAGCCCAGTGCGGCAGCGGCAGCGGCATAACTGGTAATCCCCGGAAAGGTGCGATGCGGCAAATGCGGCAATCGTGTCAGCAATGCAGCCAATACATAACCATAAGTCGAATAAGTCATGGTGTCGCCAATGGTCAAATACGCCACATTGCGACCGGCCCGAAGCTCCATGGCAATAGCGTCTGCCAGTTGCGCATAATGCTCGCTCAGCACATTACGATCCGGGTCCATATTAAATTCAATCTCGCGCAAACGCGGCGATCCAGGTTCAAGCCCTAGTTCGATCCCAGCCAGACATTGCAACGCCACCGAAGTATCCGCACTTCGTGCACGTGGCGCGTAAATCAAATCCGCTTTTTGTAGAACTTCCAGCGCTGCCAATGGCAGATATCCTGATGGTCCCGGCCCGACACCAACGCCCCAGAAAGTGCCGAGGTTATTTTCTTTACTAATTTTAGTCACCTTTAATTCGGTCAAACTTGACTCCTGCAATCCACATTCACGCATCGCGCTGCCCTAAAGCATTGCCGTGTAAATCAAACAAGCGCACTTCGACCCGATCTACCGCTGGCACGCGACTTTGTGCGCAGACAGCAATCCGTCGTTCCATATCCATCCACAACGCTTGCGCATCATGCGCAGTCGCTGCGCCCTTTAACCGTTCCATTGCCGCTTCCACTGTGTTGGCGTTCGCCAGCTCCTCCACCAAAGCAGCCGGATAACCGCGCTCTGCCGCCACGCGTGCCACTACGCCCATGGCCATATTGCTTTTACTGGAATGGGTATCCCAGACACCATCCAACACCTTTGCCAGCTTGCCCGGATGTCCAGCTAGCCATAACACCGACAATCGGCGACCTTCTTCTTCCAGCGCAGTTTGCGTAAAGTCCAGTGAGTCGCCTAGAAAATTGGCGATCTGTACCGCACGTTTTTCCGGCAAACCCAATACGTCTTTAGCAAACTCACGCCCGATCTTGCCGGGCAAAAACGCCACGCTGTCTGCATCGCCGGCTAGCGCCACGCGTACATATACTTCGATAGAGGCGATCCAGGACGCCATCGACATCGGCTCTACAATGCCGGAGGTTCCCAGAATTGAGATGCCACCGATAATCCCCAATCGGGGATTGAAAGTCTTGCGCGCAATCTCTGCGCCGTTCATGCAGCCGATGGTAAGATCGAAGCCTGCATCCGCTACGACGATGTTCGCCAAATCTAGCAATTGCATCGCCACTGCTTGCCGCATCATCGCGCGCGGCACAGGATTGATCGCCGGTTCACCGACTGCGACGCGCAAACCCGGTTGTGTTGCAGTACCAACACCTTCACCCGCAAAAAACCGCACTTCACCAATCGCATTACGTCGCACTTCGGCGAAGATTGTCGCCCCATGCGTGCTATCAGGATCGTCGCCACCATCTTTTAGTACTTCAGCCCGAACGGTTTCTTGCGCGTCATCATCAACCCAGCAAACGTTCATAATCGGCACGATCAAAAAATGCTTACCGTCTGGCAAAAAAACGTCAACTTCCTGTACTTTTTCGCCGTGTAACATCAACCGCAAAGCCGCCGTGACTGCCGCCGTTGCACAACTACCGGTTGTGCGTCCACGCTTCAGACCATTTGGTGCCAACACGCCGAGATCGAACTCGGCGCGTTCGGCATCCGGTGCAGATGCGTCAGACGGGTACATACCCGGCAAGCTGATTCTGCGCGTCGATCATCAGACCATTGACCACGCTTGCGGCCCACGGCGATCCCCCGCGCGTGCCGCTATTCGTAATGCGTGGCACTTGCAAACAGCGGCGCAAATCCTCTTTACTCTCGCGGGTTCCCACAAAGCCGACCGGTAAACCAATCACCAATTGTGGTCGCCAACCGTGATCACGAATTAACCGCGTCACTTCCATGATCGCGGTAGGCGCATCACCAATCGCTAACACGATGTCATTACCAAACTTTTCAAACGCACGCCGCATACCTGCCGCCGAGCGCGTGATGCCTTGCGCAGCGGATAGTAAATGGGTCTCCCGATCATGGACGCCGCACCAGGTTTCGATACCGAGCTGTTCCAGCAAAGCGCGTTTCAATCCGGTCTGCACCATGGTCACATCCGTGACAATTTGCTTGCAGCGCAATAAAGCACGAATCCCGGTTTCAACCGCACCCGCCGACACAAAAATATCATCGACCGCATTAAAATCGCCGCTGGTATGCACCAGACGTTGTAGCACCGTGAGATGCGCAGCAGGAAATGCCGACCAGTCACGCCCTGCCGCGATGATGCGAAAACTTTCGGCTTCAATTGGATGCGGCACATACGGCATTGCTACCGCTGTCGTCGGCTCCGCCATAGTTTGCAGCTCTTTTTCGAGCAACCCGCGCACCAGCAAATGGTGGGCGCGCTGTGGTTCGCCGACTTGCTCTTCAAAGCCAACAATTTGCACCCGATATTTGCACAAGCTACAGTTCATATCGGCGCGGCCTGCGACCGCCTCACGCGCCCGTTCGATAATGACATCGGCGACGTGTTGATGTGCACCGAAATACCCGGCTTTCACGATATCCACATTCGGCTCGCGGTGTTGCAGATCGTCCACGGCGGCGTAAATACGCTTCACCAATACACCATCAAACAAGAAGAAAGGCAGCACTACAAGCCGTGCGAATCCCAACTGTGCGGCAGCGCGGAGGCCATCCGCAACAAGTGGCTTGGCGGTCCCTGAGTAGCACACCATAGCGCTACCGAAACCCATGCCTTCTTCCAGCATCCGCGCCAGTTTGGAAACTTCACTATTAGCATCAGGATCAGTCGTGCCGCGCCCCACCAACACCAGACACGTATCAGATCGACGGATGGTCTGGGTGGATGTGGCCTCGGCAGCGATGATGCGCTCTTGCGCCAGCTGCAACAATTGCGGATGTAAATTCAACGGCGCACCGAAGTGAAAATCAATGGCCGGATAATCGCGCGCCATCGCCAGCACTTCGGCGGGCATGTCGTTCTTGGCATGGCGCGCAGCCAGTAACACGGCTGGTACGACCGCGATCTGCGTCGATCCTGCGGCCACATTGGCACTGACTGCCGCAACAAGTGCATCACCGATAGTCGGGCTGGAAAACTCCAGATAACCATGTGACACCGCATGCTGCGGCGCACGTGCGCGAACCAACGTGACCAAGGCCTCGAATTCGCGCACGGCGTCGGGATCGCGACTACCGTGACCGGCGATGACGATGCCAAAGCCGCTGACTGAGGATGCTGGAGGCGCAAGGTTCATTTGGCCTCCGGTGCCGCTTCGATCTGGCTATCCATCGGTGCCAACGTCCGTATCAACATAATACTCATGTCGCTGAACGTCTTGTGTGCGCATTCTGCCAACGTGCCATGCCACTCGGCCTCGGCGCGTGTCAGATTTTCCCAGACTTCGGTTGGATGTTGTGGATCAATACCTTGCTCCAGCAAATAAGTCGCAATATGCGGCGGCATAAACGAACGGGCGGCATCCCATGGACACGGAATAACAATCGCATTGCGCGCATCCTGAAGCACGTGCACCAGATGACGCTTGAACGGCGTCAAATCGCCACGTCGATGGAAGGTAATGAACGTGGTTTCGTCAAAACAAACCTTCGCACGCGAAGCCAGTATTTGTGCCGATGAAATACCTGGCAAAGTCTCCACAGAATGACCGCAAGCACGCTCAACCCGTTCCAGATACTGAAAACCGCTAAAGTGAATATCGCCCATAAACACCACGACGCAGCGTTTGCCTTCGTGATGCGCTTTGGCCACCAGATCCAGTTGCGCGACCTGATCACGATAATTCATGAGGACCACTTCGGCAGTCGCTGGAATGATGCTCTGGATAACATTAACGACCGCATCAAACCCCGCCACGACATCCGCAGCACGAATCAATTCTGCGCCACGCTGTGTGAGATAGCCAATGTCGCCGGGACCGGCGCCGATACAGATGATCATAAAAAACTTTCAATACAAAACAGCATAAATAAAATAAACAGTCATCAAGAGGATGACGATGACGGTGACGATTTTTCACGCTCTTTTTATTGCATGTGCGCCCTAATCGTCAACGCCAGATTATCGGCAGTGAGTTGCTCCAACGTCAGGCATTCAGCACCTAACGCTTCGGCCAATTGCGCCGCTCGGCCCAGACGCAAATAGCCATCTTCCGTGTCCAGCACCAGCGCTGCAATGCCATTATCAAACAGTTGTGCGGCCAATTCGAGGGTCTCGCGCCATGGATCGCCGCCGGTGGTTAACGCAACGTTGGCTTTGCCATCACTAAGAATCACCACCAATGGGGTTGCCGCTGTGCTTTGTTGTGCGCGTCGGTGCAATAGTTCGCAAGCCAACTGCAAAGCGTGTGGTAAAGGCGTGCGGCCACCGGTGGGAAGTTCACGCAAACTCTTTTCAGCAAGATCAATCCCACGCGTCGGTGCCAGTAACAATTGCGCGGACTGGCCGCCAAAAGTGATAACGGCGACTTCATCGCGGCGCTGATAAGCGTCTGTCAATAAGCTGAATACCGCCCCCTTGAGTGCCTCCATGCGACGTTGTGCTGCCATGGAACCGGAAGCATCGACCACAAACAAAATAAGATTGGCCGTTTTCCCTACCCGGACCTGCGCATGCAAATCTTGCTTCGTCACTTGAAAGTCTTGCGGATCTCTTAGCGCGGCAGAGCGCAACGTTGCGGCAATCGCCAGACTACGCGGATGCGGATCAGGAATACTGCGCACCATACGTCCTTGCGAAGCATCTTGAATGTCGCTACGGCGACCGGCAACGACTGCTGCACCGTGGGCATTGATACCGGAGATCGAGAGTTGGCGGGCGTTGGCGGCTGCGGCGATGGAAAATACCTGATGCTGTTCGGCGTCGTTCGATTTTCCCGTGTCGTCTCCCGTGTCATCCTGCTGATCCGGATTATGTTCTGATGCATCGTTGGATGATGGCGATGGCAAATCAGGTGCCGTGGTCTGTTGCATCAACTCATCAAGCTTATTTTGATCCAAACCCGGCTGCTCAAAAGGCTTGCGACGACGACGATGCGGCAATACCAGTTGCGCGGCCTGACGGATATCCTCGGGCGTGACACTTGTGCGCCCTTCCAGCGCAGCCAATGCACGTGCCGCCTTGTGCATAACAATGTCTGCACGCAAACTGGCAACCTCAAACTCGCAGCAAAGATGGCTGATCAGATCCAGTAATGCATCGCTCATTTCGACCGTTGGCAGCAATTTTTGGGCAGCGGTGAGTTGGGCTAGCAAAGCTGTTTGCTGTACCGACCAGAGTGTAGAAAAGGCGGTCGGATCGGCTTCATACCGGATACGACGCCGTACTACTTCTGACCGAAGTGTTTTGTCGCGCGGCGCGAACACCTCAACCATGAGACCAAAACGATCCAGCAATTGCGGTCGCAAGTCTCCCTCCTCCAGATTCATCGTGCCAATCAACGTCAGACGCGCCGGATGCGTGACCGAAAGACCTTCCCGTTGTACCGAATTGACGCCCATCGCTGCCACATCAAGCAATACATCGACCAGATGATCGGCCAGCAAGTTGACCTCGTCAATATAGAGAATTCCACGATGTGCGGCGGCCAGCAAACCCGGTTGAAAAGTACGTGCGTCGCCCTTCAATGCGCGTTGCAAGTCCAGCGTGCCGAGGACACGATCTTCGGTTGCACCCAGCGGCAAGGTCACAAACGGTACGCTCGCCGACGTAACTGTCCGAGCCGAATCGATACACGCATCGCATAAACTTGACGGCTCATCGGGGCGGCAGTTAAAGGCACATCCCACGGTCCGCTCAATGCGCGGCAGAATCGCTGGCAAGGCACGTGCGGCGGTACTTTTTGCGGTGCCTTTGTCGCCGCGAATCAACACACCGCCAAGGGTCGGGTCGATCGCGCACAGCAGCAACGCGGTCTTCAACTGCGGTTGGTCGACAATGGCGGAAAAAGGAAAATTCAATATTGTCATAGCTCTATACTTATTTATCCGAATCCAGCAACGTTGCTGGACCTTTCTACATGGACTAACGCACTCAAATGCGCGCTCACATGAACGCTTACATCCCAGCTCGATGTGACTTCATTTTGGCATCAGCCAGCACGCGGGGTTTCGCCCCGCGCTTCCAGTAGCGTTTCGCTGCGCAGATACAGCTCCCGTAATGCGTCCAGTGTTTCCGGTTTTGGCGCTGCCCACATGCCTCGGCTGGCCGCTTCCAACAGGCGTTCGGCGATGGCATTTTGCGCCCATGGATTGGCCTCCTGTAAAAACTGTTGCATGGTTGGATCGAAGCCGTAAGTGCTGGCAACCTCTTCGTACATCCAGTCGTCCATGACCTGCGCGGTGGCATCGTAACCAAACAAATAATCAACGGTTGCGGTCAGTTCCAGACCACCTTTATAGCCATGCCGCTGTATGCTGGCAAGCCATTTTGGGTTCACTACCCGTGAGCGGAATACGCGCAGCGTTTCTTCTTTCAGGTCCCGCACTTGCGCTCTGGCCGGATCGTGACTATCGCCAAAATAATGCTTGGGCTGCGTGCCGGTAAGGGCGCGAATGGTCGCAATCATGCCGCCGTGAAATTGTAAGTAATCATCACTGTCAAAAATATCGTGTTCACGATTATCCTGATTATGCAATGCAACCTGTACACCGGATAAACGCACACGGAAGGCGTCGCGCTCATCGATCCCTTGCGCCTCACGCCCATACGCGTAACCACCCCAGTTGACGTAAGCTTCGGCAAAGTCGGTATCGGCCTGCCAGTTTTTTTCCTGAATAAGCGGCAGAATTCCCGCACCGTAACTGCCCGGTTTGGCACCGAAAATCCGATACGTAGCGCGCCGTTTGGCTTCGGTCTCTTGCATGCCCTTGCCGAGCCAGCCGTCGAGTTCGTTCAGATAATGTTTGCGGATAAAATTGTGCGTCAGTGGCTCATCCAATATCAACACGGCGTTCACCGCGTCATCAATGAGTGTAATCAACTGCGGAAACGCATCCCGAAAGAAACCACTGATACGCGTCGTCACATCGATACGAGGGCGCTTGAGTTGATCTAGCGGAATCACCTCGACGCCAGTGAGTTGACGGTTTTCCGGACGCCACAGCGGACGCACGCCAAGCAGCGCCAAAATCTGCGCTACGTCATCGCCATGGGTACGCATCGCGCTGGTTCCCCAGATGCTGATGGCGACACTTTCGGGATAGGCGCCGGTTTCGCGCAGATGTCTGCTTAGGACCTCATTCGCCAGTTGCTGACCCACGCGCCAGGCCGATTGCGAAGGTACGCTGCGAGGATCGACGGAATAGAAATTGCGCCCGGTCGGCAGTATGTGCGCCATGCCTCGCGTCGGCGATCCACTCGGACCGGCCGGAATATAGCCACCATCGAGACCATTGAGCAGATTATCGATTTCGTCTGTCGCACGGGCCAGATTGGGGACTAAATTGGTACAGGCGAAGGTGATGACCCGACGCAATCCTACAAAGCGCTCAGTCGTTTGGGATGAGATGAGCGATGCGGGCGCAATCTTGTTAGCTGGTCGCGCAACGCTGCTTTTGATCTGAAACTTTTTTGCCTGAGATAACATGCTGAAAGGACGTGCCGCAGTGACAACGAGGGTCGGTTGCATTAACGGCTGAGTGGCAGCTTCCGCGCCCGCGACGCCGCCGAATAACGCGGTCAAAACCGGTTCGATGGCGTCTGTGGAGAAGGCTTTTTCTTGCAATGCTACAAACAATTGGCGACATAACACATCAATCGCATCTAAGGCATCGGCGCGGGTCACAATCGCGCACTGCGCCAAACGTGCCAGCGCGGGATCGGCGTTTAGACGACGACCTTTGTTGTCGAGCAACATATCCATACTCAAGCCAAAGAGTTTGGCGATTTCTTCCTGCAAGCCCGGCACATCCTGATTAGGTAGTCTTACCAGCGAAACCAGCATGTCTACTAACTGATTATCGGCTGGTCGTTCGCCCAGAATATGTAATCCGTCGCGAATTTGCGCAGCACCAAGTTCACACAGATAACCATCCAGATCTTCGATCAGATGCGCAACCCCCGCACCGTCCAACGTGCTGAGCGCGGCGGGTAGTTTGTCGTCGTGAACGTGGGGATGATCATGATCATGGTGATCATGATGATCGTGTGAGCCGTTTCCATGGTCGTGGTCGTGGTCGTGGTCATGATCGTGATCGTGATCGTGGTGCAGCAATCTTGCCTGTAAATCAGAATCGAGATTGGTCTGTTTGACCAGTTCCCAAATTTGTTGCTGCAACAGCGGCAACTTGCTGGGGTCCAGTACTTCGACCTGATAATACTCATCCACCAATTGCGTCAACTGGGCCAATGCGCCGTATGTGTCGGCGGTGGTCATCGGTGGTGTCAGGTGATCGACAACGACCGCGTGCGCGCGCCGTTTGGCCTGTGCGCCCTCGCCCGGGTCGTTGATAATGAACGGGTAAAACAAGGGCATATCCGCGAGCAGCGCATCGGGAAAGCAATTTTCCGACAAGCCAACACCTTTGCCGGGCAACCATTCCAGCGTGCCGTGCTTGCCGACATGGACGATCGCATCGGCGCGCCATGTGTCACGCAGCCAGCGATACAACGCGTAATAGTGATGCGTCGGCGGTAAGTCCGGCTGATGATAGATCGCGTCCGGGTCCATCCCGTAGCCACGCGGCGGCTGCAATGCGACAAAGGTATTGCCTAACGCGATTCCTGCCAACACTACGTGATCGTCGTGCACATAGGCCGCACCGGGTGCTGCGCCCCATTGGGCGACCATGCGCGCTTGCATTTCTGGCGGCAAATCGGCCAGCCACTGCGCATATTGTGCGGCTGGAACGCGTCCAACCGCGTTGCGTAACTGCTGTTCGGTGAGATAGGTATTGTCGTACGCGCAGCGATCAATTAGGTCATGAATCAAGGCGGTGCCGTTCTCCGGCAACTCCCCCGTTTGGTAACCTCGCGCTTGCATAGCCCGCAGAATTGCCATCAACGAGGCGGGCGCATCAAGGCCGACCGCGTTGCCGATTTGGGCGGCTTTGCTATTGGCATTGGTAAAAATAAATGCCACGCGCTTATTCGCGTTTGGCGTATGTTTCAGGCGCGCAAATCGCTGTGCCAGTCCCGCCACTCTGGCGATGCGATCCGGCACCGGTGCATATTCCATCATCTGACCAGCGGCGCTGGCAGCTTTGGTCTTGAAAGAAATGGGGACCGTAATGATACGGCCATCAAACTCCGGCAAAACCACGTTCATCGCTGCATCAAGCGGGTTCATACCCCGCGCAGATTGTTGCCACTGATCTTGCGTCATGCCGCTGGTGATCGCTTGCAACACGGGAACGTTAAGTTGTTCCAGCACCGATACCGACCATCCGGCGGGAGTCGGTCCGCCCGGGGTAATCTCGCCCATGGCAAACGCGGTGGTGTTGATCAAGACATCGATTAGCGCTGATTTTTTTTCCCGTTTACCACTTTTTCCGTCTGCCATGAAATACCGCAGCGCAGTCGGCAAGTCGGACTCAGCATTTGCACCGCTGCGCAACGAGGATGTAAACACCGGCAAAACGTTCATGCCGCGTTGTTCCAGTGCCGCGATCATCGCGTCGATAAAGCGCGTGTTGCCACTCATCCAATGGGCGCGATAAAACACGATGCCAACACCCGGCCGGTCACATTTATCCTGCGCCGAGTGCACAGCCATCCAATCGGCTGTCGTCGCGCCCTCCGCCAGATCGGGGTGATAGATGCCATGGTCCGGCAAAGGTTGCGCTGGTAGATAGCCGAACCCGGTCAACATCAGATGATCCGAAAGGTAGCGCAACAACTGCGCGAGGTTGACACTGCCACCGGCATGAAAATAAGACAACGCTTGCTCTGCCACGGCTGAAGAAACGGTCGAGACGGCGGCGAGTTCAGGATCGGGCTCACCCGTGCCACTGATGGCAATCAGATAACAACCATTGTCACGTGCATGGCGTAGTAGTTCGTTAAAACCCGGCACGCCTCCCAATCGTCCCAACACACGCAAAATAATAATCCGCGTGCCAGCCAGATCATCCGACAACAGATCAGCGATGTGAGATTCTTTATCTAGCGTTTGCAGGTTGATCCCGGTCACGAGCGGAAAATCCTGCGGCAATTGGCTTTTAGCGCTGTGCAATACCGTTAAATCATTGGCGGTGTGCGTTAGCAACGCGATGGCAGAACCAGGAGAATAAGGTGGCGCGTCAGACATCGGTTTCTTTCTCTGTTACGACGTCGCCGCTACCAAGTCGATGAAACACCAGATCAGTCACTTCATGACCGTTTTCAAGATGCTCGGTGACGATGCGCTCAATAGCGGTCGCATCTTCGCAGCGATACCATATTCCTTCCGGATAGACCAACGCCAACGGGCCTTGATTTTTGCAGGCAACCATACAGTGGGTGCGCGTGCGCTTAACGCGCAACTCCGGCCGTGCATCAATGGCAGCGCCAAGAATGCCGAACATGGCTTCAGCACGCACACCATCTTCAGTACAACGTGGGCCGGTACACATAAAAATGTGTCGGGAATGGGTTCTCATAAGCTTTTCTTTGGAACATACAACAGCTAGTGCAGTTATTTCATAGAAGGACTATGATGATCGTTAAGAATGAGAGGAATCAAAAATTGCACATAAAAACAGCAATTGATCCATCAAACATATCCACAATCAGCTAGTTCCATTTAATTGCATCACGGTCAAAAATAAAACGTAATATTACGTAATACACTTGCTCGACTGCTACTTTTTTTGCGATAAATTTAGCCTTTGGGGTCGCCAAATTGACGGTTCAAAAAGCCGAAAGCGCCTCCCAAAGCAAGCCAAAATAGGCCGTTTGCAATCGCTGTTGCGACAATAAACGCCCTCGCTAACTCAGCTGGCGCTGCACCGCCGTGTATCTGCGGCTCTGGCGCACCCAATAAATGCGGCGTCAAAATCAACATTACAGCGAGCAATTTCAACGACCAATGACGCCCAAAAACGAGGAGAGCCAAAGAAATGGCTGTCAGCGTCGCTGTAGCAGTCCACCACAATTGCCGGTCAAGTAATGGCGCAGCTTGCGTCCCCGGCACTTCGGGGGCAAGGCCAAGTGAAGGGGCAACAAATACGACGACATATCCGGCAAGTCCCCACAACAATCCCTCTTGCCAACCGCTAATGCCACCACGTAGCAAAATCGCTGCACCCAATAAGAGTGCAAAACCGACCGCCATCGTCACGTTTGCCATCACGGTATAAAGCGTGCGCTCGATGCCGTTGGTCGGCTCCCATTCCTGCGCCTCGTGATGATGCTCTGTCGCGGAAGGTGGCAACGTTGACACCGATGACGCTGGAGGCAGGCTTGCTATCGCTGACGCTGGTTTGATTGCAGCCGCATGTGCAGCCCCTTCCTCGTAAACTTCCGCCTGAGCAATAATCGGCGTTACTTGTATTTTTTGCACCGCGGTGAGTACCAATCCGGCGAATAATCCAGCCAGCAGAACTGACGATATAAAGCGCTTAACCCCCGGCTTTATTGCTAAAAAACCACCAGTGTTAGTCCCGCTCAATGACATGGGAATCCAGCCGAATGACGACCGTCATGCGCCGCATTATGCAATGTCATGTTGTGAGAAAACCCCATCGCGTAAACCAGCAATAGACCGACTATTGCACTCAGCAATGCTGGAATAACGCGATCTTTCCAGGTGGCGGCAGGGGCTGCCGTAACAATGTGATCAATAAGACCAGTTGAGGATGTTGCCATAGCGATCTTCCTTTTTTATAACTTACAACGATATGACTGGCACACGGCCTCCGCACCAGAACGGAGTGTGACCAGGAAGGCATAAAGGTGCAGCAAGAATGCAGAAAGCGCGACAGCAAAAGACGAGGAAATACAAGACGGGGTGCACAGGAAGGCAAGGCAATCCATCTGAATCGCCCGCCGCGACACAAACTGCATAACACTTTAGGCCGGTATCCGGGCTCACGAGGTGAAATCTGCTGACAGACTTCGAAGTTCGCGCCTTCCCATGCGTTGGCACAGTGGCGTACTGCAAACTTTTTACTCGCTTACCGTTGCGGGGGCAGCGTCGGATTAATGCCTGGGCACGCACCGACTTCCCGTTTAATTTTACGCACGACTGCACGCAAAACACCTAAAGCTATTGCTACCCGCCGAGTATAGGTTGCGACTTATCAAGATGCAAGTTGAAGCTGCTTTGTTTCTATTGGATGATCTAATAGCGTTTGCCAGTGTTACTGAAAGGTTTAACTGACACCGGTTAAGCTAATGTCAGTGTGCCTTTAGTTGTGCCGCGGTGCGGGAAGATGCGACAACAAGTTCGGCGTCACTCCACTTCGGGCTTTTAAAGACAGATTGTAATGAAATATTAACAACAGAAGCGCTATACAATTCATCCAAATATAAAGAGGAGAAACGCCATGTTTACAGGATTTGAACGTCACGTCGCTGAGGTCAACGGTACGCACATAAATTATGTTCGCGGAGGCAACGGACCAGCGTTGCTTTTGTTGCACGGCCATCCACAAACGCATGTGATCTGGCATAAAGTGGCACAACAACTTGCGCAACACTTCACCGTAATTGCTGCTGATTTGCGCGGCTACGGCGATAGCGGCAAGCCAGTCGGATTGGCTGATCACAGCAATTATTCCAAGCGCACCGTCGGCCAGGATCAAATTGACTTAATGAAAACGTTAGGTTTCAAGCAATTTTTACTCATGGGACATGACCGCGGCGGACGCGTTGCGTACCGTATGGCACTTGACCATCCTGATGCGATTCTCAAACTGGTTTTGCTGGACATTGCGCCGACGCTGGCAATGTATGAAAAAACTACGATGGAATTTGCCAGCACTTACTATCATTGGTTCTTTTTAATCAGGCCCGCTCCCTTTCCCGAAATACTACTCGGCGCGCATCCCGAAGCCTATTTAGAGCACACCATCGGCGCACGCAGCGCAGGTCTCGGACCATTTACGCCGGAGGCGTATGCTGAATACCTGCGTTGTCTGAGTGATCCAGCCACCATTCACGGCATTTGCGAAGACTATCGCGCCAGCGCCAGCATTGACCTTGAACACGAACGTAAGGATCTCGCCGACGGCAAGAAAATTCAGTGCGATACGTTAGTTTTGTGGGGCGCGCATGGCGTCATCGAAAAGTGTTTCGATCCTCTCAACGAATGGCAGCTACTCACCAAAAACGTCACCGGCAAGGCCCTCGACTGCGGTCACTATATTCCGGAAGAAGCACCCGAAGCGCTGATGGCGCAGGTCATGCCGTTTTTTATTGAATGAAAAATGAGATGTGATGGCAGCCTGATTTATTAGAGGTTTCGCCGCTAGAAGAATGTGGGCAACTTGCTCATCGGCCACCGATGAAAGCCACAACTTAACTCTCAATAGCCAAGCGATACAAACGTCGATTACGTTTCCCAGTGACAACTATATGCAACGCCGAGTCGCCGTATTTGCAAACAATTGTTTCTGGGTCAACCGGTTTGGCTTTAGGCGCGTTTCTGTATTGCTATCAAACGTACATTTTCGAAAAGGAGTCATCATGCGATCAAAAATTATCTTTGTGCTGGCCTGTGCACTCACCCTTGCCGGAACCTCTGGACTAGTCGAGGCCAAAGGCTGTTTAAAGGGTGCTGCAGTAGGTGGCGTTGCCGGTCATGTGGCGGGCCACCATGCCGTACTCGGTGCGGCTGGTGGTTGTGTGGTTGGACGCCATATGGCCAACAAAAAAGCTGCTGAACAAAAAAATCAAGCCGCAACGACACAACCCGCGCCATCAAAGTAAATCGACAAAATCGGGCTAGTTGTTGCATACAAGAAGGCTAACATTTTCCTCTTTTTACCTGATTTTTTTACTTTTCTTACTGTATAGGAACTTAAAATGAAAACTTTATTACTCTCCGCAAGTTTGGCCTTAGCTTTGCTGACATCGGCCGGAAGCTATGCCCAGGCACCGGCAGGCGCTCCCGCAGGAAGCACCGGCCTATGTAAAGATGGCACTTATTACTCCGGCGCAACCAAAAGTGGTGCATGTTCTGGCCATAAAGGCGTGAAGGATTGGTATGCGACCAAAGCCACAACACCAGCAGCGACTCCGGCTGCAACACCAGCGCCAGCATCAAAACCAATGGCTGCCCCAAGCGCAGCGTCGACTGCTAGCTCGGCGGTCGCTCCCGGTGGCGGTCCCGGTTTAGTGTGGGCAAATACCAGCACCAAGGTGTATCACTGCCAAAACACCAAGTATTACGGCAAAACCAAAGCGGGTGCTTACATGTCAGAAGCTGACGCAAAAACCAAGGGCTATCACGCCGATCATGGCAAAGCTTGCGGTTAATGGGTTAGAAGTATTTCAAACGACATCCGTGATGGATGTCGTTTGCGTTGGCGGTAACCTATCGCCAGAATGTTTCGGATCACCTCGATAGCGCACTGCACAGGTAAAAAAATGACGCCCTCTTCAGTATTTCCATTTTAAAAAATAGTGGAAATACTGAAGAGGGCGTTGTGTCATCAATACAGTCAATCAAGATATTGGTCGGGTTAGCGTTTTGGATTGACAATGTTCCCTGAATATTTGCCATCCAAAGCATCAATCAAATTTTGCGCTGCGCAGACCGCCATTGCGTGCCGTGTTTCATGCGTAGCCGAACCGATGTGCGGAAGCGCGACCACATTTTTCATGCGCAATAACGGCGAATCTTGCGGCAACGGCTCGCGCTCAAATACATCAAGCCCTGCGCCCCGAAGCTGACCGTTTTCCAGAGCGGTTATTAACGCCGACTCATCGATAATACTGCCGCGTGAAATGTTGACCAGAATAGCCCGGGATGGCATCAAGGCCAACTCGCGCGCGCCAATCATGCGTTCAGTTTGGGGCGTTAGCGGCACGGTAACACACACAAAATCGGAGGTCTTCAGCAAATCATCGAGCGGTGTAAGTTGCGCTCCGTAGGCTTTTTCGGCAGCGACGTTGGGCGTGCGGTTGGTGTACAACACCCGCATCCCAAAACCACATGCGGCACGTCGGGCGATAGCCCCGCCGATGCGACCCATCCCGATAATACCCAACGTTTTCCCTTGCACGTCGGTACCAAAACACGCCTCGCCGATACTACGCGTCCATTCACCAGCACGCACATAATCGGCCATTTCCACTACCCGCCGTGCAGTCGCCAGAATCAAAGCGAAGCCGGTGTCGGCAGTGGTTTGTGTAAGAACGTCTGGTGTATTCAGCAACGCGATATTGCGGCGGGTCAGATCATCTACATCGAATTGATCGGTCCCGACCGAGATTGTCGAAATCGCCAACAGTTTTGGTGCAGCATCAAGGATCGCGGCATCGATTTTTAAACTCGCACCGATCATGCCTTCGGCGTTGGTTAATGCAGCGATGAACGCCTCCCGATTACCGTCATTGACGCTGTCAAATTGCAGTACTTTAGAGCGCTCTTGCAACATTGCCAGCACATCTTCCGGCACTTTTTTGTAGAGTACGATTATTGGTTGCATAGCTTGTATTTCACCTTGGATAGTTAGCGTGTTGCCGGTTGCAAATGACGCGGCGCGACCACTTCCACTGGCGGTTTTACCCATAGCATCAGCAACACCGACATCAGCAAACCACCTGCCATGAACAGATAGGACGCCAACGGACTTCCGGTTGCGCCATTGAGATACCCGACCACATACGATCCCAGAAAAGAACCGAGCGCACCCATGCTGTTAATCAACGCCATCGCGCCACCGGCAACGTTCTTAGGGAGAAGCTCGGGAACAATTGCAAAGAATGGACCGTAAGGCGCATACATCGCGGCACCGGCAATCACCAGTAACGTGTAAGACCACCAAAAGTGACCGGTCCCGATCAGGAACGAACCCAGAAAAGCACATGCGGCCAACAACAAAGCTGGCCATACAAACAGCTTACGATTCTGCAATTTATCCGACGCCCATGACGACAGCAACATGGCGATGATCGCCGCCAGATAAGGAACTGCGGATAACCAGCCGGTTTCGACCATGCTGATAGACGACGCATTTTTAAGGATAGATGGCAGCCACAATACGAAGCCATACACACCAATACTCCAGCAAAAATATTGCGCACAAAGCTTCATGACCGCTGGCGACTTGAATGCCTCACCATAATTGCGGACCGGCTTCATCGCCGCTTGCTCCAACTCCAGCGCGGCTTTAATATCAGCCTTTTCTTGCGGTGATAACCAGGTCGATTCAGCCGGTTTATCCTGCACAACAAACCACCAGATAACCGCCCATATTACTGCCGGTATACCTTCAGCGATCATCATGTGACGCCAGCCGAAACTGTTGACCAGATAACCTGATAAGACCGACATCCACAACACCGTGACGGGATTGCCTAAGATCAAAAACGTGTTGGCACGTGAGCGTTCGGTTTTGGTGAACCAGTTACAGATATAAATCAACATCGCTGGCATCACCGCTGCCTCGACCACGCCAAGCGTAAAGCGGATCACCATCAGCATGGGGATATTGCTGACCATTCCGGTCATCGCAGCGCACGCGCCCCACAAAATAAGGCTCCAGAAAATCAATTTCTTGACACTTCCGCGCTGAGCATACATAGCGCCCGGAATCTGGAAGAAGAAATAACCCAAAAAGAACAGAGCACCGATCAACGATGACGTGCCATGCGAGACGCCGAGATCGCTGTTAATCCCTGCTGCTGCGGCAAAACCGTAATTGGCGCGATCCAGATATGCCAGACTGTATGTGATAAATATAATCGGCATGATGTACCACCAACGCCGTACTGCTAATGTTTTTGTCTCCATGATTTTCTCTTTAGTTTTGAATCTATGTTGAGAGTGAATTTTAATTTTTGAATTACTTGTTGAATCTTGTTTTTTTATTCAGATCGGCTTCTTAAAAATCATCCAGCCTTCATCCGAAACAAATCAGATTATCGCCAACTCTTCCTGATCCAATCTGGCGCGGGTGGGCAATCCTTCGCTATCGCCGATGACTTGAATAGCCATGCCACCGATACGGTTACCGCGCTCTACCGCAAACGCCAGATCGCGCCCTTCCAGCAGGGCGCTGATCACGCCGACCGCAAAACCGTCGCCCGCGCCGACCGTATCGACTACCTTTGCGACCGGCAATGCTTCGACGGTTAACGCACGGTCGGCGGTGCGTACGTAGGCACCTTTTTCACCTAACTTGATGACGACACCTTTAGCACCGCCCGACAGATAGAAGTCTGCAATTTCACGCGGTGTTTGCAATCCTGTCAAAATCCGTCCTTCCTCTAAGCCGGGCATGATCCAGTCGGCATAGGCGGCCAGCTTATTCAGGCGTGCGATCATCACATCGCGTGAGGCCCATAAGGTTGGGCGCAAATTGGGATCGAAGCTGATACTTTTTCCTGCGGCGCGCATTTCCTGCGCGATATGCAGCGCCAGTTCGAATGAGGTTTCAGAAATTGCCGGCGCTACGCCGGATAAATGCAAATGACGCGCTGCGCCAAAGTATTCCGGTTTATAGTCGGCCAATGACAAATGACTGGCCGCCGAACCCTTACGGAAGTATTCGATTTGCGGATCGCTGCCATCGTCGCTGCGCGACTTTAATTGAAAGCCGGTGCGATAACGGTCATCAATGGTCACTGCACCCGTATCGATGTTCTCGTCGTTGAGTGTCTTGAGGATAAAACGCCCGAAGGAATCCGCGCCGACACGACTGGCCCAGCCAACCTTAAAACCTAAACGCGCCAACCCGATAGCGACGTTAAGCTCGGCTCCCGCGGCCCGTTTGACAAAGGAAGTGACGTCACCCAAATCGCCAGGTTCGGTGGCAACAAACAAGGTCATGGCTTCGCCATAAGTCACAACATCAAGTTCTTTCATTACATTCTCCGTAAATCCTGATATGGCATTTTTAATGCAATCACATCTAAATTAAATAACGTCCAAAGGCAATAACCCTCAATAACCTTTATCGTCCATAGTCAAACCGACCGTAACTGTGCAACATGTTGCTTCGCGGCGGGCCCGATTCCCTGATCAGGCAGCGGGTATTCGATTCCACGCGGGACGGTCTTTGGCAATACTGCCAGACACTTGCGCCAGTAAGCCAGCGTGTCTTCATTGGGCGCGGCCGCAAAACGCCGCATGCCTTCGCCCTCCACGCCTTTGCAATGGATGTAATGCACGTAGGGAGTTAATTGCTGCGCCGCCCGGAGCGGATCTTCGCCCGCCCATATCCAGTTGCCTATATCGAAAGTCATTCCGACAGGCAGTTTTGCCATACTACAAATGGCGAAGAAATTGGTGAAGTCGGCGATTCGTCCACCGGTTTGGAGTTGTCCGTTTTCGACTAATAACGCAACGTCGCTGGCCGCCAATGTGGCGCGCAACACACTAACGTCAACGTCACCCGCGAAATGCCCGAGTTGGAGTTTGAGGGACGATGCGTTTAATGCTTCGGCCTCGCGCAACAGATCCGAAAGTGCATCCAGATTGAGCGCGCCATCGTCGAGAAATAACGGTGTGGGCGCGGAATACACAGCGAACAACTGTTGACTATTGAGCGTTTTTGCCAGCGCTTGCAGCGCGTCAACGCTATGGCAAACGGCATCATGAAATAGCTCGCGCCGGATCTCAATACCATCCGCACCGGCAGCCACCGCAAGCGGCACGAGCGTGGCGTGGCCTTGTTTGATGACGGACTCGATGCCAAAAGATGAGGCGACAATAACGATCTTTGGTAACGGCAAAACTGTCTCCTGATTTGCTGACGGCGCTGTTGGCTCGGTGCAGCAGATGTTCGAATATTTTATTTTTTTACCCTGAATTTCGGGTGACACGTTCCATTATTTTTCAATTCAACGCGATGGAACCGTTTCCATTTTATGACGTAAAAAATTGGTGACTAATTAATTTTCACCATAAAGAAACAATTCATAAGGCAAAAATAGCTTGGAACCGATTCCAAGATAGTCGGTAAAAAATGCCTCGTCAAGGTTTTTTTTGTGATATCTCGTTGAGGGTTGAGCCCCGTATCTTTAACTCGCCCGGAAAACTGAGTACTCGCGCAGAAGTTGCCACACCATCAATACGCTGTATCAAAAATTCGACAGCGGCATGGCCTATATCGAAAGTTGGTTGCCGGATACTGGAAATATCCGCGCCCGCCAAACCTGCCCACTCCGGATCATCAAAACCGAGCAATCCGATATCCTTCGGCCATTGCGCGCCCAATTCACGTAAGGCAAGCGCCGCGCGTAAAAGCACGCGACCGTTACTTGCCAAAATGGCAGTCCGGTGCAAGGCAGTACTCGCCAGGCAGTGCCGCAATGCCGCATCAAGCGTAGCCGGTTCACGCAGATCAACTTCTGAGGTGACACTGAGACATTTTCCGGCGCTGGCATCAACGAGTGCGCGCATCGCGTGGTGGCGTTCCTGGCGACTACTGATCAGTCCGATAGGTTCGGTCAAAAAATGAATTGCCGTATAACCCTGATCCAGCAAATGTTGCGTCGCCAGCCTCGCAGCCTGGTCATTGTCGAGGCCAACCATATCGCATTTAATACGGCTGGCGCGACGATCGATCAACACCAACGGAACGCCAGTGCGCGTGATCGCTTCCAGATCTTCCTCCGGTAGCGCGATTGGATTGACCACCAATCCCTCTACCCGATAATTAGTTAGCAACTCCAGATAGCGTTGCTCAAGCTTCAGTTCGTTGGCCGAATTGCACAACATCAACATATAGCCGTGCTGCTGGCATCCAGCTTCAACACCGCGCATCACCTCGACCGAATAAGGATTGGTGATATCTGCCACGACCATGCCGATCAGACGCGTACGGCCTCGCTTTAAACCACGTGCCATCTGATTCGGCCGAAAATCGAGCTTTTGGATAGCGCGCGCTATCCGTTTACGCAACTCTTCCGACAACGCATCCATCTCGCCGTTCAGATAACGCGAGACGCTGGTTTTGCCGACCTGTGCTTCCCGCGCAACGTCATTGATCGTAGTGGTGCGCGGAATACTGGCGGATGCGCTAAGGTTATTTTTTTTGATCATGGTCTGGTAAGTGTCGGCAAAACAATTTTGCCGCGCCTATTATTCCATGCATGCTAGCGCCTGTGTAACCAATCACATCAGCGCCAGGTCGGCGCTATATTGATATTGCCGCCAGATGCGCATGTGCCGTATTACCGCAATTGCATCGTCAAAACCGAAAACGAGTCCGCATGAAACTGTGGATCTTGCTTCTTCAGGTCCGGCCCCGGAGCTGGTTGCGTAAAATCCATCGTGAACAAATACGCCTGACCGCGTTGAGGGTCGTAAGCCATATTGTGCGCCCAGGGTCGCGTGCCGACAAAACCCAATGTTCGATAGTCATTTGGCCCCGATTGCGCGATCACGGTCAGATTCGCATCTACACCGCTTGCTACCAACAGTCGCCGACGTTTTGCGTCGTAAGCAACTGCATTGACCGCATGCGTGATGGGCAATGATGCCTTTAACGCACCGCTGTCGAGATCGGCCACAACCAAAATAGGTGAGTTGCCGCGACAAGCCACGAACAACCGGCGATTTTGCGGATCAAGCGCCAGTGCGCTTGGCTGCGTACAGCCATCAAAGCGCCAGATTGCGCTAGTCTTCAGACTTGCTGCTGCAATACGCATGACCTTGCCTTCATCCCGCATCGGTAATAATATCGTGCCGTCACCTACAGCGACAAGAGGATCAATTTTCTTGACGTCGACATCTTGTTGCGCGACGATTCTGTCCTCTTTTGGATCGAGGACGAATAAAGTCGACTTGTCTGCACGGCGGCCGCTGGCGATAATCACCCATCCAGTGACGGGTTCGTAGACTGCACTATTCAGGTTTGCGTCGGCTACCGGAATGCGCTTCAGCGTCATCAGATCGGATAACCGCACGATCGTCAGAGAACCGTCCATGTTGGTAATGTAAGCCCGATCCACACTCGGCACGAAAACCACGGCATTTGCGCCCGCACTGTTATCGAGAGAGCGTACTACGCGCTGTTTTTCAACATCAAACACCGTGAGTCCGTTTTCACGGCGGGCAATAAAAAGGTAAGGACGGGTCGGATCTTGTGCCGCAAAACCCCAACTATGACCACTGCCAGGCAGCGTAGTGGTGTGTGTGATCGCCGCTAACAAGCTATTTTCTTGCGCCAGCGCAGAATTGCCGGACAACGCGCCGCCAGCAAACAGGAGCGCTGCACCTAGCGCATTCAAGCCTCGCAGGGCCAGCGATGGAAAAGCATCATTAATCGTTTTCATAGGTCAGAAATCCACACTGGTGACGAACGAGACCTGACGCGCATCGCCGATTGAAACGAAGTACCGATTGACGCCGGACGGGTAGTAAGTCTTGTTGAACAGGTTCTTGATATTTAACTGAAACTTGACGGCCTGACCGCCAATTTTTGCGTCGTAAGTGGCAAACGCATCGGCAACGGTATAACCCGGCATTTCAAAGGTATTGGCAGAATCAATGGCCCGTGCGCCGACATAATGAGCACCACCGCCCACCCGCAATTGGTCATTTCCAAAAATCTGACGTGCATCGTACGCTGCGTACAGCGAGGCCGTTTGTTTGGCTACGTTAGCCAGTCGATAGCCAGCATAAAGCGGATCTTTTGTGGTCTTGGCATTGATGTAGGCATACGTGCCAATCAGACTCCAGCGCTCGGTTAACTGACCCGTAAGATCGACTTCGATACCGCGAGAGGCCGCCGCACCGTTGGTGCGATATTCGTTCAGGTTGGAAGTCGCGTTGTATTGCACAATCTGGACATTCTTCTTTTTTATATCAAATACTGCGATGGCTCCGGTCAGCGCGGTCGTAAAATCAAATTTGGTGCCCAACTCAAACGAAGTCGCCTGTTCTGGTTCAACCGAGGAGTCGATAATATTGCCCGAAAGCAGCGGCGCGATAGTCGACGTTGGCTTCAGCGACTTGGTATAACTGCCATACAACGAGACTTCGTCCGACACCTTATAAATCAGACCGAGACGCGGCAACCATATCGAACCGGTGGTGTTGGTATTTGCAGTAAATGGGCGACCACGACCCGCGATTTGGGACCAAGTCTGATAACGCCCGCCGCCCACCAAAATCCATTTTTTACCCAGATAAAGTGAATCTTGAAAGAATAACGCGCTGTTGTGTAACTGGTCGCTTTGGTCGCTGTCAGAGGCCGAAACGGTGGACACCGACTTGTCCTGACCATATACCGGACGCAAATAGTTGCCATTCGTGGTCGTGGTGCCGCGCAAGAGATCACCCCGGAAAATCCGTCGGTATTCAGAGTCGGCACCAAACTGGATATCATTGCGCAAACCCGCGATATCAACCCTGCCCTGCAAATACGCGGTGCCGTAACTATCCATACTTAACGCGCCATGGGTCGCATCGTGGCTGCGTGTTAGCCCACCTGTGATGATGTTGACGCCGAATAAACGCTGCTGTTCGGCATCATAAGTTTCGCGGTTATAGCTTAAACCGATATGCGCCTTCCAGACATCATTGATCTGGTGATCAACCGTCAGTTGCGCCAAATCCGATTGCCCTTGCATGCGATCATAAGGCTCATCCAGCCGTTGCGTGGCCGGAATATCCAGCGGTCGGCCGGTAGTCGGATTGATGGCTGTACCACGATCAAATGGATACAAAAACTGGCGGTGTTCGTAAGAGGCCACGACTTGCGTATCGCGTCCATACCAGGCTAACGAAGGCGCAAAGAGGGTTTCCCGATGCGTACCGAAATTGCGCCAGTAGTCCTCTTCAACCTGATCGAAGATCAATCTGTAAGCCAGATCACTATTGCCGAAAGCACCAGTCGTATCCAGCGTGACTCCACCGCCATTTTTGCCGCCACCGTAGGTAGAACCGGTGGCCGAAAGCCTGGTATGGCGCAACAGCTCCGGCTTTTTGCTGATCACGTTGACGACGCCACCCGGGTCCATAATGCCGTAGATCAACGACGATGGCCCTTTCAATACTTCGATACTTTCAGCCGCGGCATTAAGTCCGCGGCCCTGCACTAACGGCATGCCGTTATGCATAATTGAACCATCACGATTGCCCCCAAAACCACGTTTCATGATCGTGTCCTGCGTGCCAGCCAAGGTATTTCCCTGTGTGATGCCGCTAACATTGATCAGTGCGTCGTCCATATTGCGCGGGCGCTGGTCGTTCAGAACTTGCGCCGGTACGACGTTGACGATTTGCGGAATGTCCAGCACCGGCGCGTCCGAGCGCAGCGTCGTTGAATTCGGTGCAGGACGATAGCCGCTGCCGGCGGATGCGTTGACCGATATTTCAGGTAATTCCGTCAAGGATGCGTCGCTCACCTGAGGCGCACGGATAATAATGTAGCCACCGTCGTTTTGCACCACTGCGGTCAACCCTGTGCCAACCAGCAACTGCTGCAAACCTTGCGGAACCGCCACATTTGCATGCAACCCCGAACTGGACTTACCTTCCATCAGACTGGCGTCGGCTGACAACAGAATACCGGCCTGACTAGCAAATTGACGCAACGCCTATCCCAACGCGCCAGCGCCAATGTCATAACTTTTAACCACTGCATTGTGTGTCACTGCGGCGGTCCCTTGCGCTTGAGCAGATATCGACGTCAACAATGGAACCGACAGCAGCGCGAACCCGCAGAGTTGCCATACAAAGGGCAACGGCAGCGGGTTCCGAAGGTTATGTAATGTATGACGCTTATTTCGAGACCGGACGGTGTGCGGAGAATGGGATGTAGACATGGAAATCCTTAAGGTAATCATCAATGGCAACAACTGTTTATCCATTGCCAAGCGATATCCCAAAAGCGGAACCATTTTTATAAAAATATTTCTTAACAGAAAATATCAGATCGCTTCTACAGTCACCCACCACGATGATCTGCGTCTGATATGAACCGGCAGCGTTGCTGCCAGCGTCGTCAGAATACGGTCAGTATCGGCCAGCGGATAGACGCCCACCAACCGCAAATGCGCCACTTCGGGAGCGCATCCCAAGTAACCATGACGGTAACGGCCCAACTCTGCCAAAAAATCGTCGAGACGCATGTTGTCCGGTGTCAGCAATGCATTCACCCACGCTGCGCGACTTTCGTCGCTGACTCTGGACGCACCGATCCAGCTAACACCGAAATCACGTGCGAATCCGGCTTGCGCCAACTGGATTGCGTTACTTTTAGCCGGACTGATCTCCACTGCTCCTTCGAACACAGCAACAGCCGACCCGGTTTCCTGATATCGCACGGTAAACCGCGTTCCGAGTGCGCGCACCTGACCGTCTGGCGTGGATACTTCCAGCGGACGGGCAGGAATTTGTGTGTCGTGTGCGCTTTGCACTAATATTTCACCAGCGCGCAATCGTATTTGCCGCGTAGAACCGCTGTAGTAAACATCCACCGCGCTGTCAGTGTTGAGCCACACGACAGTACCATCCTCAAGTGTCAGCTTACGCGTTCGCCCGATATAGGTCCGATATTGCGCTTTCATCGTGGCCAGATAAGTGCGCGCCGAATAGGTATCCAGAGCCGTATCACCAACAGCAACCATGACGCACAGCGCGACCAAAGACTTCACCAACGTGCGTCGCTGGCGCCCGGGTGCCGATAGCGCTGCGTGTGCTGGTACCGCAGACAACAACCCAAACTGTTGATTGACCGCCTCGACACGACTCCACGCCTCAGCATGCAACGGTGTGGCATTGATCCACACAGCCCAACGGCGGTGATCGTAGGCATTTGCTTTCTCGGATCGCAGCACGGCAAACCATTCTGCCGCTTCCTGCAACACGCTAAAGTCTTTTGCGCCCGAACCCGGCGGATTGGCGCGCGGAGGCGGCAGATAAACGCCTTTATCGATCATCCCGCCAACTCCACCAGTAATACGCATTGCAACATTGCCTGCGCCATATATTTGCGCACCATACGATCTGAAACGCCAAGTTGAATCGCAATCTGACCGTACGTCAGCCCGTCGAGTTGCGCCAACAAAAAAGCTTGCCGTGCCTTGGTCGACAACTTATCGAGCATCGTATCAATTTGAAATAAGGTTTCCATCACCAAGGCGCGCTCTTCTGGCGATGGCATTGCCATCTCTGGTCGCGCCGCCAGCGCAGACAGATAAGCCCGCTCCAATGACAATCGCCGCCAATGATTGACGACCAACCCATTAGCGATCGTGCTCAGATAAGCGCGTGGCTCAAGCAGACCTGTTGCAGATTTATTGGCCAACAAACGCACAAATGTATCCTGCGCCAGTTCCGCCGCGTCGTCTCTCGAACCAAGTTTGCGCCATAACCAGCTATACAACCAACCGTGATGATTGCTGTAGATAGTTTTGAAACTCGCAAGCGTATTGTTTAACGGAGTGCTGGAGCTGGACACGATCGGGACGCGATGACGCGCGGTTAACAAAGCTTGTTAAGGTAAAACCAGAAGGGATGAAAGTTGCGCAAGAGAAACGCTTCTTGGGCAATTATAATAGAAATGATTCGCATTTACTACTTGTTAACGATTTATCTTAGGAGCAATGCGAAATTTTCTTATATTTAATTGAAGGCAAAGGGAGATGAATTGCCAACGTGGGAGTCTGAGGTGAATGGACTTCTCACATTGCCAATGATGTTAAAGGACTATTG
Source organism: Glaciimonas sp. Gout2 (assembly GCF_035018905.1). NCBI lineage: Bacteria > Pseudomonadati > Pseudomonadota > Betaproteobacteria > Burkholderiales > Oxalobacteraceae > Glaciimonas > Glaciimonas sp. Gout2. The sequence continues at coordinate 101,326 of NZ_JASJXA010000006.1, forward strand.
TGCTGACTTTGACAGTCCGATAGGTTAAAAAGCGCGCCAAGAACTTAATGTTATTACTTCAATCCGCTTCGGCACCAAAAAGTTTAAGCGGTGACGAAGCGTGGATTAGGTCCTAACTTTTTACGGACGATCAGGCGCTTCGCATGGATACGCAGCCAATGCAGTAGATGGCGGCGCTACTTCAGGCTCCGCCACAACGATTAGCTTTGCTGCAGGATCAATTTTTTTCAGGAAATGCGTCATTGACACCACGCTGACGATGTCAATTTGATCCGCGTATCGCCGCTTGCCAGGGTGATCGTCGAACACAATATTTGCACGAAACATGCGACCGCCTAGCCTTGTCATCGGACCAAGCGCCAACGTGGTGGGTTCATATTCCATCAACTTTAACCATTGTTGCGCTTTTTCACGGCCGTCTATTTTTACGTTTTCAGCAAGCATAACGGTTAGCAATTCCAATACCCATTGATTCGAATTTTCATAACGGGTCGCAAATGGATAGGCCAGCATGTTGTAATGCGGGGTAAATAAAGCAAGATAATCGGCTGGATTTGAAAGCTTTGCCAGAATTTTTTTCTGCGCCGCCGGAGACGGAATCATTAACAGCGAATCGAAGCTAAATAAATCATCAAGGAAAAAATTAGCCAAACCCTCTTTCCAGATTGCCGAGGTAGCAGTACCGCATGCGTTGAGCAAATGCATGGTGCGCCAAGTACCAGATGCTGGATCTTTAAGAACGAAAGCAATGTGGGAATAACGTCATCCGTACTTAGACAAATCCGAGCCGACGCGGGCAATTAACGCAACTTGTGGCTGTTCCTTGTCTAGTGTTTTTGAAAGCTTGCTAGCGCTATTGAAGGCCATCCGGACAGAGCTGGGACTCGGGGTCGTTTCTGAACAGCTTTGGCCCGCAAATACCGCATTCTGTAATGCCAAGATCAAGACCAAACCACTGATAAGTCGAAGGATCATACGGTCCTTTTTTAATGAGAAAGTTTAGTTTGATAGAGCAAGCTTTCATCAACGGCATTGGAGCAATCCTGGCCGAAGTTTTTTGTTGATCTTTGTCTAGACACGACATGATTGGTGCGGCGGGAAACTATCGTCAGACATTGCGGCGACGAGATCGGCGCGGAATGCATTTGAATTAGAGGCCGCCTGTGCACACGCACACCGACACGACATCAATCAAAAAGTCCGGTTCTTTGGTATTCGGCGCATCATCTTAGCGCTGGGTAAATCTAAATGGACAGCCCCTTCAACCAACTCGAATTCAATGGACTAGCCGACCAAAGGCGCGACGCAGTAATCCGCGAGTGGCACCAATAGCTGTGCCGAGTAAACCTAACATCATGAGGCTTGCGCCAAGCCCGAATTGGCGCGGCATTTCGCCGCTGGTTGGTGAGTCCGGAGCGACAAAGATCATACCCGTCGTCCCGACAATGATAAGCCCTGCGCAGGTTATCCAGTACCAGCGTCGGCGAACGGATCGACACCCTTTCCAGATAGAAAAAAACAGGCAGGAAAAGTAAAGCGAAGCAAACAGGCAGATGAAAATCATTTCCACACCCGTCCACGCATTGGGATTTGCCTCCGCACCTGACAACATATATTTATCCTCGTTTGATCATAAATGCAAAATTAGCGACAACTGACTCGTCCTTCTCGGCATTGCATCAGATCAATTCGTTAAAAGCAATACACATATTTTGTCCGAAAAAACTTCTTATCGAAACATTAAGCAAAATCCTGGACACACACTTTGACACACGGCTTGACTCCCGGTTCAGAAGCCGGCGACATTTTTAATATCCCCTTAAAGCAGTTGTCATAGCTGCTTATCTATTCATGATTTATTGCTGAAATTCAACTGTTTTTTGGTTACAAATCTTACTTACTGAGCGTTAGCATAGCGCTACATTGAATTAGATGGCCTTTTTGCAGCAATAAACACCGGCTGGAGGAATCGTCGGTAAGGAAATAATCGTGGCGCAGAGGGCGCTATGACATCTTAAAACGATGCTTCCTTAGCCGCTAACGCATTGCGTTCAAAAATATTAACAGCAGGTCCGGGACAAGGCTACGTCAGATTGCCGTTCCAAAAATTGGCAATCTGATTGTCCATACGTTAAAAAAAACAGGAGATGAAACAATGAAAAAAACCGATCAGGGCCTTCATCGTGGCTTGGGCGAACGCCAGATTCGCCTCATGGCACTTGGCGCAGCAATCGGCGTCGGGCTGTTCTTAGGATCAGCCAATGCAATCAAAATGGCTGGACCCGGCATTATGCTGGCCTACATTATCGGCGGTGCAGTCATATTTCTGATCATGCGCGCACTGGGTGAAATGTCCGTACACAACCCGGTTGCAGGATCGTTCAGCCGCTATGCAAAAGACTATATAGGCCCGTTGGCGGGATATCTGACTGGCTGGAACTACTGGTTTTTATGGCTGGTGACGTGTATCGCAGAAATTACCGCCGTCGGTATTTACATGGGTATCTGGTTCCCTGACGTGCCACGCTGGATTTGGGCATTAGCCGCATTAGCCGCGATGGGTTCCGTCAATCTATTAGCGGTGAAAGCGTATGGTGAATTTGAATTCTGGTTCGCATTGATCAAAGTGGTCACCATCGTACTGATGATCGTCGGTGGCTTTGGCATGATCATTTTTGGCCTCGGTAATCATGGCGTTGCCATCGGTATTTCGAATCTATGGAGCCACGGAGGATTCTTACCCCACGGCGTACAAGGCGTGCTCATGTCATTTCAGATGGTCATGTTTGCCTATTTGGGCGTAGAAATGATCGGCCTGACCGCGGGCGAAGCAGCCAATCCCAAAAAATCGATCCCGGATGCCATCAACTCGGTGTTCTGGCGCATTCTGATCTTTTACGTCGGCGCGCTGTTTGTCATCCTATCGATCTATCCATGGAATGAAATTGGCGTCCAAGGCAGTCCGTTCGTCATGACCTTTGAGCGCCTTGGCATCAAGACTGCCGCTGGCATCATTAACTTTGTCGTCCTCACCGCTGCGCTATCGTCATGCAACGGCGGCATTTTCAGCACCGGTCGGATGTTGTTCAATCTGGCAGAACAAGGTCACGCACCACGCGCATTTGCTGAAACATCGGCCAACGGCGTGCCACGCTGGGCGGTCCTGACATCGGTCGTTGCGCTGTTATTCGGAGTATTGCTAAACTATCTGGTGCCAGAAAAAGTGTTCATGTGGGTCACCTCAGTGTCAACCTTTGGCGCGATCTGGACATGGGGCGTGATTCTGGTCACGCAAATGCGCTTCCGCGCATCTTTGTCTCCAACCGAACGGAAAGCGCTCGCTTTCAAGATGCCTTTCTGGCCTTATGGCTCATGGATCGCATTGGCATTTTTAGCGCTGGTAATAGGTTTGATGGCCTATTTCCCGGACACCCGCGTTGCGCTCATGGTTGGTCCGTTATGGCTGGTACTGTTGACCATCCTGTATTACGCGCTGCGCCTTGCGCCGCACCACAATCAGGGCGTGAGTGGCGTCAGGGCGAGATAATTACCGTTGTTGCGCTGTGCAAGAGAGGGCGTTTGTTTTGCCCTTTCTTTGCTTACAGTGGCTTTTTTGTCGTTCACCAAAGTCACCAACGCCTATTCTTTGCATATAGTTTGGCTCAACACGCGCCATGATTTAAACCATGCGAATCGTCCGTAGAATAAATTCTCAATTGCTTGGTACAAAGGTAGTTTTGTCGCGATGTGAAGCGGCTTCCAGTGTAGAACGCCCCTCTAAAATTTCCCCTGCTTTCAAAAAATTAGCACTTTTATTTCCGTCTTGAAATAGTCGTCGCGACAAACATCGTCATAAGACATGACGTCAGAATCATAGCCGGTCGGGCCAATGACGGCGCACATCACCGCAACCATCTTTAAACGAATAAATCAGCGCTTCCCTGGACAAACCAGCGGCTTATTGCGGTAAACGCTCTCTGCGCCCTTGGCGTTCACCGCGTTCTCTGAGCTGGGTAAAAGGCGGTGATGATCGCCCATTATGGCTATCCCCAGCCGTTTGCTCCGAAAGCTTTGCGCACGTATTCGCCATCTCAAATATTTTCCTTGCAGGGTAGTAAATACGGCTATCCTCTACCATTCGATATTTAATTATAAACTTTCGGTCAGGTTCCCATGTCCATTCCAAATCAACTTAGCATGCACGATCTGGCGCAGTTTTTTACAAACGGGTATTTTCGTTTTGTTCAACCGAATGGACCGGAAGTTGTGGATCGAGTATTGGCTGCGGCCAATAGATTAAGAGCGGCATATCCCAATGGATTTGATCATTCTGAGGGTTTTGGATCGACAAAGATGCTCCCCCGAACAACGCCGCCCTTACCCAACGATCGCGCCCCTACGCTGATTTATCATAACGCTGGTTTTATAGAGCCGGATCTTTTTTTGCCTTTACAAAATCCTGCTGTTTATGAAACCATAGAGCGGGTCGTTGGCCGGGATTTTTATTTGTCCAACGTATGGCTACAAGTAGTTCCTCCGGGCACTGGAAGAATGGGCTATCACAAAGACGAGCATGGTTCTGTGTCTATCACGATGCCGTTGGACGATATTGGTTGGCGCAGCGGCAGTACCTGCCTCGTTCCTGGCACTCATCGGAATACGCCACCACCTGTTTTTTGCATGTCAAACATCATGCTTGATCACAAGCGCGAAGCCCAGTTGACCGGTGCAGCTGGCGACGTCATCTTTTTTACACCTGAAGCATGGCATGGACGCGCAGAAAATTCGACCGATACATCGACTTGTCGTTTATTTTTTAATTTTTATAGTCGTTCAAGTCGCGATTCGACCCGCTAGAGTCCATGTATCCCTGCTGAACAAGTGGCCCACGCAGCCGAAGTAATACCTTTCCCTTATAGACATATGTTTCGTATTGATCCTGCTCCACGAAGCGAAAATCTTCAGCAAAGCAAGTTCATGGCATGGGTGACCCATAACGGCTCATCTTCTTCCTCCTCTGCATTGTCTGCGCTTCTACGCGAGTATTTTTATTGGAAGGGTGCCATCAAAGCGCCGATAGGCACGGATGCCCGTGGAACTGATCTCCCTTCTTATCGGACCACCATCACCGAAAGTGAAAGGTTTTCCGTCTTTTACTATATTCGGCATTTGGATCCAGTCCGAACAATCAAAAATACTGTGCGATTGAGCTTGGAGTATTGGATGTCGGTGTGCAGATTGCGGGCAAAACCAGTAGAAAAAGGTGGAGAGTAAAGCATTGCTCGACTGGACCGAATCACTGACGATTGGGTTTATTGCACCAACGTTGCAAAGCCAAGGCATCTTCACACTTACCTCAATAAATTGGACGTGCGGATCGATTTAGTTTGAAAGATCGCTCTAGCATTTTTGGTGCTCGTAATAGGTTTGATGGACCATCTCTCAAACGCCGCGTTGTGCTCATGGCTGGTCCGCTATGGCGAGGTGGATTTTTCAGGTCCCTCAACACGCAAGATCGAGAAAAAGTCAGCGAGTCAGCGATAGTAAATAAAAAAGCGAACCCGTTAAGGTTGGCGCTTTGTCAGTGTTGCAACGTTGGGCAATTCGACGACATAAAGCACTGGTAAACGAAAAACGACGCACGCGGCGGCGTTTGAACGGCACCAGAAAAGATCTATGCGTTTTTGTTTTTCGATGATTTGCGGCGGGATGCTACAAAACCGAAAAGACCTCGTCCAAGCAATGCCAGGCTTGTTGGTTCAGCAACGGCGTTACTTGCAAACGAAATGTCATCCATTCCAATTGTGTCGCCCGTGGTATTTCCGTTATAAGAAAACACAACCGAACGTATGTCATTATCAGAATCAGTGACACCCATAAACAGAGTTTATTATTCTGGAAATTTAGAATATCTAAAACCGATGTGTATCCGAGGTTCAGGCCCGTCCCATTGACTCCACTGTATGCTGTCAGGGTCATAGGGTCGGTGGATTGATCAATCATGCCAATCAGAATTCAGAGACTAGGAACAAATTGCTCAGTCTCTTCCCAAGACGCAGGATCACAACCCACTCGCGTAATGTTAATACTGGCCGCTGCAATCGCGTGTTGAAGTGCACCGCGCAAAAAATGTTGATCAACTTGGGCCAGTTCCCGGGATGAGGTCAACTTGTCCGAACGCCTTAGATAAGCGATCAATCCGGCATGAAAACAATCGCCCGCCCCGACCGTATCAACCACATTTAGCGCTCCTGGAGTCGGCAATTCGACCTGATGAGCACGCGTCAGCAATGCGGCACCTTGCGCACCGCGCGTCAATGCAATCAGTTGCAACGTTGATGCTTGAAATAAAATGTTGGCCAGTTCGGCAAGGGACGGCGCGCCAAAACCAAGAATCTCCAGATCCTCGTCACTGACTTTGACGATATGCGACTGGGCAATAGCGCGTTTGACGCCTTCAATATAGTCATCACGATGTGCCACCGCCAGCGGTCGCAAATTGGCATCAATCGACACAATGGCACCACGATTTTTTGCTTCGTCTATCGCAGTGAGGATCTTTTCCAGATCATCCGGGACCAATGCCAGTCCGCCCGTGTGCAGCAATTCCATGCCTTCTGGGAAGCGTGAAATCAACATCTCGGCGCTGACATCCCTATCCGCCACCGCTTCACGGTGAAAGGCGTAAGTCGGCGAACCTTGCGCATCAAGACTGACCACCGCGAGCGAAGTCGGCCACGAACTCGTTGCGTTTGCACCCAGATGGACGCCATTGTCGGTAAGAAGAGAATAAAATTTCTTCCCGAACTTATCTTGTGACAGCGGGTTGAGGTAGGCGGTGGGGACGCCTTGTCGCGCTAATCCCACCGTGAAATTACATACCGAACCACCAAGACAGGCTTGAAAACGCCCGTCCGGTTGCTCGATCAAATCCACCAGTGCTTCCCCTATTGTCGCTATCATAATATTCTCGTTATTCGCTCATTGATGATAAAACCGACTCGTTGCATTAGCCGGTGGCGTAACTGTGTTGGGACCTACCTTTTGGTTGCCAGCAACCACCTTCAGTGTCGAACAATGACGAATCCAGCAAGTGCTTTCAACGTTAATTGCTTAACTTGAGAAACAGATCCCGATCCGGGGCAAAGTTGGCATACAGCGGTAACAGCGCGCCACCTATTGCCCGGGCGTCCGAGCCGATAGTACCGGCGAGGATTTCCGGACGCATAACCCCTTCCCAATTGTAATAGCCGAGCGAAATTTCTACTTCTTCAAGGAGTTTTTCGAGCAGTGTTCGATCACAAGAGCCATCGATAATAATTTTGTCCAAATCCAGCAAACAGGTTGCGCTGTTGATCGCAAGTGCAATCGCACGCGCTGCATCGTCGAGCCAGGCGCGCGTATGCGTGGCCCAAGGCGCTTGCAATGCGCGGGCATCAAAGCACGCAGCCTGGTCCAGCCCCGCGGCGCCAAATAATTGTTCCAGTTTGAACAGCGACGCATCACTCAACAGTTGATCAGGTGCCGTTTTGCTGTCACTTTTCGCCAGCCCGAGCGGGATCGAGGCAAGGGCGCCAGCGTTCCCATGAAGACCGCCTCGCAAATGACTGTCGATGACAAGGCCGCCGCCGATAAAGGTATCAACAAACACATACAAGAAACTTTTAATACTTCTGCCACGCCCAGCGACCAGTTCCGCAACACAGGCTGCCGCAGTGTCTTTGGCGAACTCGACCGGCAGGTTTGTCATTCCTTGCACGCGTTCCCTGATATCAAGCTGCTTCCATTTTTCGGCTTGCTCGGGAGGCATGCCGAGAAGCGTTTGCCACCCACCCAACGCCAACGGTGCTGCGATACCGATACCGCTGAGTCGCCCTGCGCGTCTAGGACCCAGCAGCCCATTCATATTCTTGAGTTGCTGTTCAATTTCGTTAAACAACACATCGGCGTCGGGAAACGCGTACGACAACGATGACCGCTCGCGTGCGTTTCCGACAAAGTCGACCAGCAACACGTCCAGACTACGGCGACCAATCTTGATACCAATAGAAAAAGCACCGTCCGGATTGAGCGCTATCGGGACGGATGGTTGGCCAACCTTGCCGCGCAACGGTGCAAGCTTTATCACCAATCCTTCTTCGAGCAGACGATTAATGATGATTGAGATCGTTTGCGTACTGAGCTTGGTGAGTCGGGCAAGGTCAGCTTTTGGCATACTGCCGTGAAATCGTATTGCTTGCAGTACAACGCGCTCATTAAACTGACTCATTCCAATCTGATTTGAACCACGCGGTCTGAGCCATTCGCTGTCGTCGTCGACTGGCTGGCTCACCGATGATTCCGTGTGTTCATTTTTCATGTTCATAGAAGCGGCGCTTTACCGCTTCCTTTCTGAGGTAAGAGTATGAATTTCTTGCGCATTATCGTCAATTTGTGCTCCTTGCAGGAGAGCATCAGCGGCATAATTACACACTTTTCCATCCGCGTGCCGGTACAACACATTTCCCTCGCAAGAGAGCACTTCTGCGTGACAAGGCATTCAGGTTTGCGCGACATGGAAGTGGTTAGTTTTCAGCATCGCCCTTGTGGGGTGCATCTTACCGTCTCTCAATGTGTCAACTTCAGTGTGCTGCTAATTGTTACGCTACTAATTGTCAGTTAATGACGCCTTTTTTGAAAATAAAATTGGCGTAAGATTGCATCTCACCCGTTTGCACAATCGCGTAAGCTTGCTTAACCCGCTCATAAAAACTGAACCGCTCCATCGCTTCGCATTGTTCCGGCCTAGCCAAATCGCCCGCTTCCAACAACACAATCACCGATAACTGAACCGTCGACGTGAATCCGGCCGGGCTATCAGACACTTGCATGTAAGCGACCGGCTGCGTCACTGCGGCATCTAACGGAAATACCGACAACACGGCTGCACAGGTTCGATACAAATCGCATCCCGGCAACCTGACAATCGGTTTTCCCCGCCCCAACGACTCGGCAGTGAAGTTGGCATCTACCACCGCAACTTCATCCCCGTGCCCCATTTCACAGAGTATTTTCAGCAATTCCGGCGATAACAGCGCGTCGATACCTTTAAGCATGGGCATCTTTCGGCAGGTCTTCAGGATTTTTTGCACCGGTCATTACGGCAACCGTGTCTGACATGCTGATGTGCTTGGGATCGACTACTGCCACGCGCTTGCCTAACCGCTGAATGTGAATGCGGTCGGCGATCTCGAACACATGCGGCATATTGTGACTGATCAGTATCACCGAAAGGCCCCGATCCCGCACCCGTCGAATCAGTTCAAGCACCATATTGCCCTCTTTGACGCCCAACGCCGCCGTCGGCTCATCAAGAATCACGACGTGCTTGGCAAACGCCGTACTACGGGCTACAGCAACACCCTGACGCTGACCGCCGGATAAGGTCTCTACCGCCTGATTCATGGAACGGATACCGATTTTCAGATCCTGCATATGCTTGATTGCTTCTGCCAGCATTTTCTTCTTATCGATCACCTTCAGAAATTTTCCCAGAAAACCGGCTTTCAATATCTCACGCCCAAGAAACAGATTTTCAGCAATGGTCATCGCTGGCGCGACAGCCAAATCCTGATAAACCGTCTCAATCCCATAGCGACGCGCATCAATCGGCGAGCGAAACTGGACCCGTTGACCGTCCAGCAGCATCTCTCCGGAATCGGGAACGAGAGCGCCCGATAAAGCTTTAATCAGACTGGATTTGCCAGCACCGTTATCACCAATCACGGCCAGAATTTCACCGGCACGCAGATCAAAATCGACGCCATCAAGCGCAGTCACATGCCCGTACCGTTTGGTAATGCCACGTGCCTGAAAAATGATGGCTGAATTATTCGTCGTCATTTTCAACCTTTCTTGTGCGTGAATTGGTCGGTAGCAACTGCCAGAATGACCAGAATACCGGTTACCATCACCTGAAACACGGATGGCACGCCCATCAGGGTCAAGCCGTTGCGGAATACGCCCACAATCATGACGCCGATCAGCGTACCGCCAATCATGCCGCGTCCACCGAACAGACTAGTACCACCCAGCACCACCGCTGTGATGCTATCCAGATTATCGGTCTGGCCCGCTTGCGGATCGCCCACGCCCATACGGGCGACAGAAAGAAGTGCGGCAATGCCGTATAACAAACCGGCCAGCATATACACATTGAGTAATACGCGATCGGTCGCAATACCGGTCAGCCGTGCCGCTTCACGGTTATTGCCGACGGCATAAATATGCCGTCCTGGCGCAGTATCACGCAGATAAAACCACGTCAGCAGATACAGCCCCAACATCAGCACCGTGCCGTAGGTAATATTGGTCTGGCCGATATGAAAGGTATTGCCAAAGAATAGTAATGCGTCTGGCAGATTGGTCACTGTTTGCGCCCCGGAATACACCTGCGTAATCGCAAAGACAATATTCATCGTGCCGAGTGTGACAATAAATGCAGGTAATTTGACCTTGGTCACTAACGCGCCATTCAGGTAGCCAACCAACGTGCAGGCCATTAACCCGCATATCACGGCAAGATACGGATGCACGCCGTGTTCGGTAGCGAATTTGGTCATCACAACCGAACCTAACGCCATTGCCATGCCGCAAGACAAATCAATACCGGCCGTCAAAATAATTAGCGTCTGGCCTATGGCAATCACACCAACCACCATCACTTGTTGCAGAATCAGAGAAAAATTTTGTCCACTCAAAAAGCGGTCGGATTGCGTTGAAAAAAACAGACATGCGGCTAATAGCGCAATACACGGCCCCAGCGAAGACAGCGGAGGCAAATGATCTAAGTAACGCTTCATAAATTGGTATCCTTATTGGTTCAGGAAATGGGCTGGCGGCGATTAGCTTTAAAAGCGACCTTGCAATCATCTGTTGGGTCGGCTTCTAAATACGCAGCGTTCAAATAAGCTGACTCTCAAATCGATCGCTTACTCGCCAGCCCCGGTTCACATTACTTCATGCCCCAACAAGCGTTCAGGCCAAATGCACTATCTTTGCTGTCGATATTTTTTTGCTTTTTATCGGTAATCAGCATGACGCCGGTATCAACGTAACCGCTGACCTTCTTGCCGGTTTTAATGTAGTCGACACCCGCGTCAACGCCGAGGGACGCCATCCGTAGCGGATACTGCTGGGAAGTCGCCGCAATTACCCCGCCCTTGACATTGCGCACACCGTCGCAACCACCGTCGACAGAGACGATCATCACGCTTTTTTCTTTACCTGCGGCTTTTAAAGCCTTGTAAGCGCCAGCTGCGGCAGGCTCATTAATGGTGTAGACAAGGTTGATCTCGGGATTCTTTTGCAGGCAGTTTTCCATCGCAGTCTGACCTTTAGCCTGATCGCCAAAACTATCCTGCATACAAACGATGCTTGCATCACCTTTTTTGATGCCAAAGCCTTGCAGGAACCCATCATGACGCTGGATGCCGACCGGATGACCAGGAAATAAATCCAGCGTGGCGATCTTGGCCGGTTTGTCACCAAAGGCTGCTTTGGCATATTGACCAACCAGAACGCCAGCCTTGAAGTTATCCGTCGCAAACAGCGCGTCCGCCGCATTTTGCGGGTCAGTCGGACTATCTAAGGTAATCACCATCACGCCTTGGTCACGCGCCTTTTTTAACGCAGGAACGATCGCCTTGGCGTCGCTTGGCGTGATCAGAATAACTTTTGCACCCGCCGCAATCATGTTTTCAATCGCCGCGATCTGACCAGCATTATCGCCGTCGGACTTGCCAGCGGCTGTCAGCAACTTAGCGCCTTTGGCTTTAGCGGCTTCTTGTGCGCCTTCCTTCATTTTTACGAAATACGGATTGGTATCAGTTTTGGTGATCAGCCCGATGATCGGTTGATCAGCGGCAGCGGCCAGTCCTGCGACCATGGTCAAAACAGCTAGGGCAACGCGATTTTTAAGTTTCATTTATGTCTCCTCCGGTTCTAAACAATTAGATAGAAAGCAACGTCAAACAACGTTATCTAAAAAATATTTTATGTTTTATCGATAAGTCCTTTACCGCATTTCTGATTCGTAATATATTCGCATTTAATTAATAAATCAACTGTCTTTATTAATTGTTCGTTGATCACTCTCCTATGAGACGAAGCCTTGTAGGTGAGAAATATTTTATTTAATTGACAATAAAAATCGAGTTACTTAAAGCTCGGAATCGGTGTTTAACACCATGTGTTGTACCTAGGAGATGAAATGAAAACAATTTTCAAAATGCTGCTGGCAAAACCAATCGTTGTCGCTGGCCTACTCGCTTGTGCTTGCATTGGCAACGCGCAAGCGCAAACCAACGTCACGATTTACGGCCGTGTCGTTGACGGCATTAATTATCAAAGTAACCAGCTTACCGGCAGCGTCAATGCCAACAACAAACCCATCGTTGGCGGCAAATGGGGTGTTGATGGCAATGTCTGGGGAACCAGCATGTTCGGCTTTCAAGGCAACGAAGATCTGGGCGGCGGTTTGAAAGCGCTGTTCCAATTGGAAAACGGCTTTGACGGCAGCACTGGCACGGTCAACGGTGGATCGGGTCTGTGGACACGTCGTTCGTTAGTCGGTTTGAGCGGCAGCCTTGGTACTCTGAAAATTGGTCGTGACCTGACACTTCCTAGCGATGTGGTCTGGACGCTGGATTCCGGTGGACAACAAGCAATGGGCACGGCAACGCTGGTAAAAGGACGTAACTGGCCAACCTACAACAACGAAATCGACTACATCTCTCCAACCATTGGCGGCTTCACGGCCCAAGGCGTGTATGGCATGGGTGAAGTGGCTGGCTCGACCAAAAAAGGTAGCACTGGCGGTCTTTCACTGGCTTTCATTCAGCCAAGCTATGAATTGCGCGCGATGTATGACTACGCCAATGACGCGAATGGCCAATACTCTTCCCTGTTTCAATTCTCAAAAGAGTTGACACTAGGCGGTACGATCACAATCGACCGACTGAAGTTATTTGCCGGTTATCAAAATCTATCCGCGCCCGGCATGACCGGCAGCACGGGCAATCCTGACAAGGCGAACCAGATTTGGCTAGGCGCTAACTACCAGTTGTCACCTGCCCTGACCCTGATCGCTGGCGCGTATCACGTCAAGCTGAACCAAAATAGCGGCAGTGCCAACCTGTTCACGCTGGGCACAAACTACAGCTTGTCCAAACGCACTCTGCTGTATGCAAGTATCGGTACTGTACGCAACAGCGCACTCACCAGCTTTGCTGTAGAGACAGGTACTAGCGCTGTTGGCGTCAATCAGAACGCCTTCTATTCGGGCGTCAGCCATTCGTTCTAAGTATTGGTCAACCATTATTCGCCAGGATTATTAGTGAATTTTTGACTGGATTTTGTAAGTGTTTATATTGAAAAAGCCAACCGGTTCGGTTGGCTTTTTCAATTATTTTTCCGTCCTCAGCACACCATGCCGATTTAGATTATCCAACCCATCAATCCGGCTTGACGCAGCATCCGCCAACATCCGTAAAGAGGTGGAAGCCAGCCGCAGCAAACGATCCGTATCAGTAACATCCAACATCGGCGTTGTATCGCTGCCGCGATCCATCGTGCTGAAATGCGCCAGATCAATGCAAGTCTGGAGCCCTTGGCAGACGTCCTTGGTCATCGCAATAAATTGCGCGTGCGGATCGGCTCTGTGATGCAGCGGCAACCATGAAAATGCTTGATGGAGTGGCTCGGGTGCTGTTGACTGGGTCGGTTTGGATGCGTCGGTCATGATGACATCTCCCCAACGGCGTGACAGACTATATCGGATAGGTCTGGCGGCTGTTTAGGAATTCGTCTAATAACGGGTGAACAGAAAGGGTAAGACGTAATGTTAGGCATTATGTTTTCTTTGTGTGTAGTTAATCACCTCCCGTCGTCAAACGGGTGGGCGGTAAATAACAGGGTTGACGAACCGGTACACAAAAGAAAACCGGCAAGCCCGAAGGCTTCCCCACCACCACCGCCCAAAGAGGCACGATACGTACACACGAAAAAAAACCGGCATTGCGCCGTTTGTGTGCTTCTGTGTTGTCAGGTCGTCAAACCAGTTCCCCTTTTTCTAAGGGACTAAAGGAGTATAGAGCATCACGCCAAATTTTGTGAAAGTTGATTGCCGCATTGTGGATTCATGCAAGCCAGCAAAGTCGATTTATGCTGACTGTGGTTGACAAATTAAGAAGAAAAATATATTTTGTCAACCATAGGAGATAACAATGATTGCCGATCGCATTCGACGCGCCAGAATTTTACGGGGTCTGAGCCTTGATGGCTTAGCCCAAAAATTGGGCGACGTGACCAAACAAGGGCTGAGCAAGTACGAACAGGGGAAAGTTACCCCGAACTCAACTCGCCTGATTCAATTGGCCAAAGCGTTAGAGGTAAAACCGGAATATTTTTTCCGCAAAGATTCTGTTTCTCTCGCTCCGCTGGAATTTCGAAAATTGGCAAAAATGCCGCGATATCGTCAGGAGCAAGTGGAAGAGCAAATCCGCGAACATCTTGAACGTTATATCGAACTCGAAAAATGTTTTGACGCCGCCGATAATAGCGTCCCGGTCATGGCTCCTCGATCTATCTCCGTTATCTCAGTTGAGGACGCAGAAAATGCAGCATCAACTCTAAGAGACCAATGGAAGATAGGTGGCGACGCCATCGCCAATCTCACCGAACTGCTCGAAGAGCATGGCATCAAGGTAGCGCTTTTAAGCGGTTGTGATGATTTTGATGGCGCCTGCGCGGCTACCAAAGATGAGGAACATGTGCTGGTGGCACTTAATGCTAGCCGTCCGGGTGAACGCATGCGTTTTACTGCAGCGCACGAACTCGGCCACTGGGTGATGGCACTTCCAGCCTCAATGCCCGAAAAAATAAAAGAACTTTGCTGTCATCGATTTGCCGGAGCGTTCCTCTATCCGGCAGAACGCGTCAAGACTGATTTCGGTCACCATCAGCGCTCTCGGGTTCATCCACGCGAATTGTTGAATGCCAAACAGTTATATGGCGTTTCCATGCAAGTCGTTTTGCGCCGTTTGAAGGACCTCAGTTTGCTCAGCGAGCCTGGGTACAAATCTATCAACATTCAATTCAGCGTGAATGGCTGGCGCAAGAATGAACCTGGTGTGTTCCTATCAGAGCGTCCAAGACGATTTGAATCGCTCGTTTTTTGGGGGCTTGCCGAAGATATTTTCACCCTCTCGCGCGCTGCAGAATTTCTCCAACAACCAGTCGGCACTTTTGACACCAGTTTGTCCGACCCGCTGGGGCGAGAATGAAGCGAATTTATATTAGCGATACAAATATTTGGATAGATTTTAGACATGCAGGGCTTCTGAGCGTGTTATTTCGATTACCTTTCACGCTCTGCTGCACAGATTTTGTACTTTTTGAGTTGAACGACTTTGATCATGAAGCGTAATTGAGCAAGGCCTTCAAATAGAAGTGCTGGACAGTGCGCTCATCTCACGTTTGTCTGAGCTCAACATCGAACAAAACAACAGTTCACTGGCTGACGTGTCGTGTTACCTTCTGGCGAAAGACACAGGTCGCCCCTTGCTGACTGGCGATGGGCAATTGCGACGACAAGCTCAGCAAGACGGTTTGCAGGTATATGGCGCGCTCTGGCTACTTGACCGTCTTGTAGAACATCTAATCATATCCGCCAGACAGGCTGCAAATGGCTTAGACGCGATGCTGGCCTCGGGCGCACGGCTGCCTCAATTCGAATGCAACGCCCGCCTGGCTAAGTGGCGAAACAAACCATAACAGCGCTTCTTGCGACGCGCTGCATTTGTGTATGCACCCGGCGCAACAACCCCCTTCAAGGCACCGTCACCACACGCCCAACAAAACGACGCGCCTCCAGATCATCTAAAATCTCGTTGATCTCGCTCATGGGTCGGGTTGTTACTGGTATCGCGGGCAATCGACCTTCTTGCGCAAATTGCAGCAGCGCTTTCAATTCGTCCAGCGTCCCGACGTGAGAACCACGGATGGTAAGGTTGCGCGGGGACAGCAGCGCCAGCGGAATCTCAAGACTGCCGCCCATCATCCCGACAATAACAATCACCGTGCCTTTGACTGCGACGGCCATTGCCAGCTCCGCGGTTTCCCTTGATCCGACAAAATCGATGATCCCGCGAATCGGTCCTCCGGCTGCCAGTTTGAGGGCGGCGGCGGCCTCGGGTGTCCGGGTATCAAATACAAGCTGCGCGCCTTGTTGCGTTGCCGCCGCCAGCTTGATTGGATCAAGATCGGCGACGACCAGCACGGCGTCCGTCACTAAAGGCGCAATCGCAATCGATGCCAATCCCAAGCCACCCGCACCGATGATCAACAGGCGATCATTGGCTGACATGTGCGGCATTTTTTTGAGAGCGCCGTATGCGGTCAGGCCCGAGCAGGCGAAGGTGGATGCCAGTTTGAGATCGACATTGCCGGTTGGCACGACATATCTGCCCTTCGGTACGATGACGTACTCGGCAAAACCGCCGTCGCGGCGCGTTCCCAGACTGCGTTGCGCCTCGCAATCGGTATCGCGTTCTTCAAGGCAAGCGGTGCAAACCCCGCAGCCTATCCACGGATAGACCACGACTGGCGTTCCGACTTCCGGGCCTACCGCTTGGGGGCCGAGTGCCGCGACCGTACCGGCCATTTCGTGCCCTAGCGTCAATGGCAATTTTGAGCCGAACTGCTCGGCGGTCAGGCGTCGCCCTCCTCCGAGGTCAAAAAACCCGTCGCGTATATGCAAGTCACTATGGCAAACGCCCGCTGCCGCTATCTTTACCAGGACTTCTTCCCCTTGCGGCTCTGGCTTTTCGCGCAGGCGCAACTGGAGCGGTTTGCCCCATTCAACGATTTGGTAGCTATTCATGGCATCACCTGATTCTGCGTTGTTATCGGTCATTTCACGGGTTTCGTTTTATTTTTACGCTTATCGTCAATCGATTCAACGAGCAGATTGATCTGATCGTTGAATCATTTTTTCCACCAACACGCAAGGTCTGCATGGAGAGGCTCAGTCCGTTCTGATCACTACCGACTTGGTGCTCAGGTAGTAGTCGAGATGCTCAGTGCCTGATTCACGTCCGTAGCCACTCATCTTGTAACCGCCAAAAGGAATCGCGGCATCCAGTTGCAGATAGCAATTCACCCAGACTGTGCCAGCTTGCAGCGCTGCCGCCATCCGATGGGCCTTGCTGAGATCGCGGGTCCATACACCAGCACCAAGACCATACGGTGTGTTATTTGAACGCCGGATTACTTCTTCGATATCGTCAAAAGGCATGGCGCTGACAACAGGCCCGAAGATTTCCTCGCGAACGATTTGCATATCGTCTTTGGCGTTAGCAAACACAGTCGGCTGCACGAAGCAACCGTTGGACAATGCGCCATCCAGTGCGCGCGCACCGCCGACAATCGGGTTGGCGCCCGCTGCAATACCACTGTCGATGTAACGCATTACCCGCTCCAGCTGCTGGGTCGATGCCAGCGGTCCCATTTCGGTCGCGCGATCCTGCGGCATTCCGACGACCATCTTGCGACCGATATCCGCGACCCGATGAATAAACTCATCGTAAATTTTTCGCTCTACAAACAAGCGGGTGCCAGCGACGCAAATCTGACCACAGTTGGTGAAAACCGCATTCGCCGCACCGATAACTGCGGCATCAAGATCGGCATCGGCGAACACAATGTTGGGCGACTTACCGCCAAGTTCGAGCGATAAGCGTTTAAGGTTCCCTGCCGATGCCCGCACGATCGCCTGTCCGGTTTCGGTCGAACCGGTGAAAGCAACTTTGTCGACGCCGGGATGGGCAGCCAACGCCGCACCCGCTTCACCAGCGCCGGTGACAACATTAAATGCGCCCGGTGGGAATCCAGCCTCCGCGATCAGCTCTGCCAGCAACAGGGAAGACAAGCAAGCCTGCTCCGCTGGCTTGAGAACCACGGTGCAGCCAGTTGCCAGCGCCGGCGCGACCTTCCAGATGGCCTGACTTAAGGGGCCATTCCAAGGAATGATGGCACCCACAACGCCCACCGGTTCTTTGACGGTGTACGACAGGACTGCGCCGGGTATCGAATTTTGGATAGTCTGACCATGAATGGCCGTGGCAAGTCCGGCGTAAAAGCGAATCATGCCTAGCACGCGCTGCTGACCCGCAGTGCTACGCGTAATCGGCATGCCCATTTCCAAGGTGTCGAGTAGCGCAAATTGCGCGTATTCACGTTCCACCAGATCCGCCAGACGCAACAGCAAACGTTGTCGTTCGATCGGTTTGGTTTTACCCCATGCCCCTTCAAAAGCCTGCCGCGCTGCGATCACCGCAGCCTCAATATCGGCTGCGCCACCATCTGCAATATTTGCCAACAGCTCGCCAGTGGCGGGGTCGGTAGTGGGAAAGGTCTGCCCTGATTGTGCGGCCACCCAGCGACCGTCGATGAACAAGCGCTTTTCTGCCATGGTCTCGATGAAGCGAGGGCGGGGCAGGATGGAAGCTGTAGTTGATGAAAAATTGGCCATTTTTAGTACCAGGTGAGAGGGTAATCATTTGAAACTCAGGGCAGCGGAGTGAAACAACCGCCTGAAAATTTACATCTTGCATTCGGTATTCAGTTCGGGACTGATCTTTGCCATTGATTCCACCGATTTGAGCGTCAAGTCGCCCTTGCCGTCGCCCACCTTGATGGCCTGCGTGATGACGAGAGAACGCAGAAGCTGGTGATCCGCTGCCCGCATCTCGACATCGCCCGCGATAGTGGCGGCTTTTAGGCCAGCCAGTGCTGTCCTCACGGCGGCGACGTCGGTGGACTTTGCCTTGAGTATGGCTTGGTTTAACAGTTCGAAAGAAAGGTAGGTATCGGCATCAACAAAGGTCGGTTTACGATTGAAACGGGCTTCGAAGGCCTTCACGAAGGCAGCATTGCGTGCTCCCGGCATGGACCAGAAGTAGCTTTGCGGCGTCAACATGCCGGCAGTGGCATCCCCTTGCGCGGCGATGATGGTTTCATTGGTGGAAAATACCGAAAATACCGATTTGTACTTAGCAAATAAACCGAATGGTTGCTGCTGCTTTGCCAGAACTATGCCAGCCGTGCCCGGTGCCAGCACCATCAAGCCATCGGCAGGCTTAACAAGTAGTTGAGAGATGTAGCTGCCAACGTCGGCCACGGATGGGGAAACAAACAGGGTTTTCTGGACAGTACCGCCGTTTTCTTGCACCAGCGCGGTAAAGCGTTTGGCGTAATCATGGCCTAGTGCGTAGTCGCCCATGAAAAGATCCCAGGATTTTGTTCCGCTATCTTTTAACAGGGCGCGCACGCCGTTGATGAAGGTGGTGTCATTGAGCCCGACGCGGAAATAATTTTTCTGACAATTCTTGCCGGTCAGATCATCCGATGCGGCAGTGGAGTCGAGGAACAGCACGTTCATGGCCGATAACTTTGGAGACAGCGCAAGTGACGTGCTTGAACTACTCAGCCCAGCGATAAAAGATACACCCTGCTGCTCGGCGAGGCGCGTGGCGGCCGCAATTGCGGTAGCCGGTGCGCCTGAATGATACTGGGTGACCAGTTCATATTTGCGTCCAAGTGCACCGCCCTGCGCATTGAGCGTTTCCACCGCAAGCGTCGCGCCATCCTTGACGAACGGCGCAAACACCGCGAATGGTCCGGCGTCAAAATTAATCAGGCCAAGTTTGATTGTCTCTTGCGCAAAGGCGCTGCCCTGCACCATCACCATTGCTGTCGCTGCAATTACCAACATTTTTCTTATCATGTTTGCGTCTCCTTGTTAAGTAGAAAATACAGCGTGGTCGCGTTGCGGCCACGTGCGTCATTTTGCATTCCTACATCTTGCATTCGCTGCTTGCCTCGGGTGCCGCTTGCGCTACCGGCTCGACTGACTTCAGGACGAAGTCGCCCTTGCCCTCACCTGCTTTTACTGCCTGCACCACTACCAGCGGACGCAACAGTTGATGATCGGCGGCACGCATTTCGACATCACCCACGATGGACATCATTTTCAAGCCAGCCAGCGCCGTGCGAACCGCCACCAAATCGGTTGACTTTGCCTTGGCAATAGCGGCGTTCAGGACTTCAAATGACATGTAAGCGTCCGCATCAAGATAGGTCGGTTTGCGCTTGAAACGTGCCTCGAACGCCTTGACGAAAGCCGCATTCCGACTGCCTGGCATGGACCAGTAATAGCTTTGCGTGGACACCATGCCAGCCGTTGTATCGCCTTGGGCGCTGATGATTGTGTCGTTGGTGGAATACACCGATAGCACAGACTTGTACTTGGAAAACAGGCCGAACGGTTGTTGTTGCTTGGCCAGCGTAATGCCGCCGGTTCCCGGATAGACCACCATCAGGCCATCGGCCGGCTTGACCAGTAATTGGGAGATATAACTGCCCACGTCGGGCGCTGTCATGGACGGGAATAGTGTTTTTTGAACCGAACCGCCTTTTTCCTGCACCAATGCCGAAAACCGTTTGGCATAGTCGTGACCGAGCGCGTAATCGCCCATGAGCAAATCCCACGATTTAGTGCCGCTCTCCTTGAGCAAGGTGCGGAAGCCTTTGATGTAGTAACCGTCACTGACGCCAATGCGAAAATAATTAGGCTGGCAATTTTTTCCTGTCAGGTCATCCGCGGCAGCGGTTGTATCCAGAAATAGGGCATTCATGGATGCCAACTTGGGCGCCAGACCGAGCGACGTGCTGGAACTGCTCAAACCTGCTATAAACGTAACGCCTTGCTGCTCTACCAGCCGATTGACGGCAGCAATCGCTGCGGCAGGTGTACCGACGTGATTCTGGGTGATCAACGCGTATTTGCGACCGAGTACGCCGCCCTGCGCATTCAGCGTTTCAATGGCAAACGTGGCACCATCCTGCACGAACGGTGCCAAAACGGTGAATGGGCCGGAGTCGATATTGACCAATCCGACCTTGATGGTCTCCTGCGCTAACACGCTGCCTTGCATCACCGTCGTGGCAACCACTATTGCCAACAGCTTTTTTATCATCGTTGTCCCCATTTTTTTTAGTTAAAAAGCCAGCGCAGCGCTGTGCTGCGCCGAGTCAATATTGTCGGTCTGACCACGATCAATGATTTCGCCCTTAGCCATCACCACGAAGCGCTGGCTAATCCGCCGTACCAGATTCAGGTGTTGCTCAACCATCAGGATGCCAGTCCCAGCGGCGCAAATCTGGTTGAATACCCGTGCCAGATCGTCCACCAGCACTGGCGATAAACCTTCAGAAGGTTCATCCAGCAACAACACGCGCGGGTTGCCCAGCAGGGCACGGCCCACCGCTAACATCTGTTGCTGGCCGCCGCTAAGCGCGTTGCCCATCTTGTCGCGTCGCTCCTGCAATATTGGAAACAGGCGGTTGACCGTCTCAACAGTCCAATGTCCCTTGCGCCCGCAGGCTGCGCCAAGCAATAAATTTTCACCTACTGTCAGATGCGGGAGGATCATGCGACCTTGCGGTGAAATCGTGACGCCCTGCTTGGCCGCTGCGTATGCCGGGAGCTTGTTGAGCAGACTTCCGCCGACCTCAATGGAGCCGCCACTGATCGTAGTAGCGCCAAAAAATGACATGAGTAAGGTCGACTTGCCTGCACCGTTTTTCCCCACTACGGCCACTGCCTCGCCCTCGTCAATATCGAGATCAATATCCCGCAGCACGACTGATTTGCCGTAGCCTGCGCGGAGGCCCCTAACCCGGATAAAGCTCATGCCGGGCTCCGGTGGACTGGCCGGATCGGCCTGAAAGCCGTGCTGATCATCGGATTTGATTTCATGCTTCGGTTCCAAGGTAGGCGGTGATGACACGTGGATCGGCACGCACTTCGGCAGGTGAGCCGGTCGCCAGCAATCTGCCGAGGTCAATCGCGGTGATGGAATCGCAAAATCGGAACACGGCATCCACGTCGTGCTCGACCACTACGGCCGTGACATTTCGCTCCCGTACTATCTTGACCAGATGTTCGAATAATATGATGGTCTCGGCAGTTGACAGACCAGCGGCGGGTTCGTCGAGCAACATCAGACTTGGCTTGCCAATTAGGGCTAGCGCGATATCCACCCGACGTTGGTCGCCGTAGGCAATGCTGTCAGCGATCTGGTCGTAGACTGCGCCCAACTGAAGCGTATCAACGATGCCGCGCAAGTCGGTCTCACAGAGTTGCTTGCTTACCAGTTCCAGTTGCTCACCTACGCTGATGCCGGGAAAGATGCTGGTGCGCTGAAATGAGCGTGACATACCAAGACGACGACGCCAGATGACGGAGCGGTCAGTGATATCCTGCCCGTCAACAAATACGCGTCCGCGCGTCAACTTGCAGCGGCCAGTGATGGCGTCCATCAGCGTGGATTTGCCAGCACCGTTGGGGCCGATTATTCCATGTAGCACGCCACGCTGGGCGATGTCGAGGTTGATACCTTCGAGCGCCTTGACACTGCCATAAGAAACGCCGAGATCTTCAATGCGCAACATGATGGCGTCCTGTAATGCGACGTAAGCCGCGGCGAATAAATCCCATCATCCCTTCGGGGAAAGCAGCGATAACCAGCACTACGCTTATACCGGTCAGTAACTCAAGGTTACCGCTCGCGCCAAAGCGATCCTGTCCAACTACAAAGAGTAATGCGCCCAACACCGGACCACCAACGGTGGCTGAGCCACCGACAAGCATGGCAACCAGCGTATTGCTACCGGTTGCAAAGTCAAGCAGCTCGGGCGATGCAAAAGCCATATTCAAGGCCATCAGCAAACCGGAAACGGAAGCAATAAAGCCAGCCAGAGCGAAGGCGAATACACGTGGCAAGTAAGTGTTGAAGCCAGAAAACCGCATGCGCTCTTCGTTAGCGCGGGTTGCGCGCAAGATTTGTCCGGTGCGCGAGCGACCGACCACCCATGCCAGCAACATGACGCCGCACAAGGCGAGCCATGCCACCGGCCAGAAAGTGCTCGGTCGGGAAAGCTGCGCCTGATTCAGGCCAAAGAACAATCCGTCCCATTGCATCGTGAGTCCATCGTCACCACCCGTGACGGATCTGAAATCGGTCAGCATGACAAGAGAGCGCAGCATTTGCGCCAGCGCTAGCGTCAGCATCGCAAAAGGCAACGGTCGGGCACGCACCACTAATGCACCGATCAGCACACTCAATAGCGTAGCTGCAAGCAGACAAAATACTGCGGCCGCCGTGACGTTCCATCCGAACTGTGTCACTGCAATGCCGAACAAGTACGTAGCGCCGCCGGTGAAACCCGCAGCGCCAAACATGATGAGCCCGCATTGATGGGCCAGAAATCCAATCGATATCGCGGCAACTCCCAACACGATTGTATTGATCATCAGCCCCAGATAAAAGCTGCTGCTGACGAGCGAGGGAATGAACAAGCCCAGGATGACAAGTGCCGTCACGATCAAAGCAGCCTTCAGCGATCCGGATAGCGTATTGCGCGGGGCGATCGCTGGCAATTTAACCTCGACGCCCAATGTTGGTGTTGAGCGCGTCATGCGACCCTTCCTCGTCCAAACCCCTGCGGGCGGCATAGCAACACAAAAAATAGCAGTAGGTAAGGCGCTAGCACAGCCAGTGTCGGTGAGATGACCGCGCCGATGACCTGGATAAATCCATACACCACAGCCGCAGCGATTGCACCACCAATACTGCCTAGCCCGCCGATAACGACGATAATCAGACAACTGATCAGCACGTTCGCGCCCATACTGGGATCGACCGAAAGATAAGGTCCGGCCAGCACGCCAGCCAGTCCGGCAAAGCCGGTACCGAGGCATACCACAACGAGTCCAAGACGATCAGTATTGACGCCCATCATGCGAGCAACCAGTGGTTGCTGACTGACGGCACGCACATGCATGCCCGAGCGGGTCCACTTAAGCCAAATAGCCAGTGCCAGACACGTACCAAATCCCACCACAATCAGGAATATTCTATAAGCCGGATAAGGATGACCGAAAAGGTCGATGGCCTTCGACAGTGATAGTGGTGCTTGTACCGACAGTGGTGAAGTACCCCAGATGCGCGTCACCAGCTTGACCAGGATCAGGGCCAGACCAAAAGTGACTAGCGCCACCTCCATCTGCGAACGATTTTTAAATGCGCGCATGACACCATACTCAAATGCTAGTCCCACCAGCGCCAGTAGAATCGGAACAATCAAGAGTGCAACCCAAAAACCGAACAAGCCCGAGAATGTGTAGCCGAGGTAAGCACCAAGCATGTACAGCGCACCGTGGGCGAAATTCATCACGTCACGCAAACCGAAGATCAATGCGAGGCCGCTGGCCAGGATCGTCAACAATGATGACAGCGCGAGCGCATTACCCAACTGAACCACATTAAAAAGTTGCGATAATTCCATATCAGCTGCGGTACGCGGCAAACGCAGTGGCAGCAACGGCAGACGAATGCCTCACGGAAGCGCTTGCTAAAAGGGCTGGAATCACAAGATGCCGGGCGAGCCGAGCGGAACATAACATAGCGTCTCCTTTCTCATTTTTATAGTTTTCTGGACCAATTCCGCAGTGCGATTGGGATGCAGTGAGTCCTGTGCCAAAATATTACTGCCGTCCCTTTACGAAAACAAATAAAATAATCTGAAGCATTGTTCAGTTTTTATGTTTTCAATATCGGCGTTTGAGAGCGCATCATCAGCAAGCCGGAGACACCGTTTTAGAGCTAAAAGACTTCCCCGACTCATTAGTTAAGTTTAATAATGCTTCGCATTATTTGACTTGTTGCATGGTCACGCTAAACTTATCATTTCGCATCACGGCACAGAGCTACTAGACGATTCCACCTGAATCCCGGTTCTCGCACGTAAAGGAAATCAGCCATGTCAGTCATTCAATACGAGGTTCGGGATAACATTGCCGAGATTCTGTTCAATAATCCGCCGGTCAATGCCATTACGCGGGAATTGATGGACAGTTTTCTGGCAATGCTCAGGCAGGCGGGACAAGACAGCGAAGTGCGGGCTGTCATCATTGGTAGTGCCATACCCGGACGGTTTTGCGCTGGTCAGGATTTGGGTGATTTCCTGAGAAGTTCTCCGACGCAATTTCATGAAGCGGTGCAAAAGCTTTACGTCGAGTTGTGCGATGTACAGTTCAATCTGGGCAAGCCATCGATTGCGGCGATTGCGGGTACGACGCGCGGCGGTGGCATGTCCGTGGCGATCACCTGCGACATGATTGTTGCAGCGGATACTGCCACCTTTGGCTATCCGGAATTGGATATCGGGTTGCTACCCGCTGTCCACTACACCCATTTGCACCGGCTGGTGGGACGCTATCGTGCATTCGATCTGCTGTTCACCGGTAGATCGTTTGATGCACAGGAAGCCTTGCAACTGGGCTTGGTTAGCCGCATTGCTCCGGCCGCTGATTTACTAAACGAAGCACGCAAGCTGGCAAAGGTGTTGGCGGACAAATCACCAGAGCTGATGAAGCTCGGGAAAACCGCGTTCACCCGCGCCATTGATGGCGATTACCGACAAGGCGTGGCGGCAGCGGTGAATCTCGCCTGTACCGTCTTTGGCACCGACGATGCGAAAGAAGGCCTGTCTGCATTTGTAGAGAAACGCAAACCAGTGTGGAAAAAGCCATCATCAGGTCGCTAAATAAGCAGCTAAACGACGACTGCTGATGCATTGTCAACGAGCTTAATGGTCGCCTGCATCAAGTACCCACCCCTTTTTAAGCCTTTGGTCTGCGACGGCAATTGGTCCATCTATAAGTTCTTCGAGCAAAGGCAAGCATGAAGCAAGCTGAAAATTCCTCCACCGGTGCTAAAGGCGCGCTTGATGGCGTGCGCGTCCTGGATCTGTCACGGGTTTTGGCAGGACCGTTGTCGGCGCAGGTGCTGGCCGACCTCGGCGCGGATGTGATCAAGGTCGAGCGTCCTGACAGCGGCGACGACTCGCGCCAATGGGCACCTCCTTTTGTGGCAGGTGCGCCGCAGACACCACTCGATGAATCGGCTTATTTCTGGTCCTGCAATCGCGGCAAACGCTCCATCGGCATCAATCTCGCCACGCAAAGCGGCCGTAAGCTGATTGCACGCCTTGCAGCCGAAAGTGATGTACTCATTGAAAATTATA
The DNA here is from genome assembly GCF_035018905.1 of Glaciimonas sp. Gout2. Taxonomy (NCBI): domain Bacteria; kingdom Pseudomonadati; phylum Pseudomonadota; class Betaproteobacteria; order Burkholderiales; family Oxalobacteraceae; genus Glaciimonas; species Glaciimonas sp. Gout2. The sequence continues at coordinate 127,516 of NZ_JASJXA010000006.1, forward strand.
AGGTTGGCACGCTGGAGCGTTACGGCTTAGGATATGCCGCTCTGTCAAAGATTAATCCCAAACTTATCTACTGCTCCATCACTGGCTTCGGTCAGACCGGCCCGTATAGTGCGCGGCCCGGATATGACACCATCGTGCAGGCTATGGGCGGATTGATGAGCCTGACCGGCAATCCGGACGGCACGCCGGGCGCTGGCCCGCGTAAGGCTGGTGTGGCGGTCTCAGACCTGATGACCGCCTTGTATTCTTCCGTCGCCATTTTGGCGGCCCTGAACGAGCGCCATAGTTCTGGCCTGGGTCAATACATCGACATGTCACTACTCGATGTACAGGTTTCGGCGCTGTCTAATCTCGGCATGAACTACCTGGCCACTGGCGATGTGCCACAACGTGCCGGCAATCGACTGGCATCGGTGTACCCGAGTGATAGCTTCGCCTGCAGTGATGGGGACCTGATGCTAATTGTAGGAAACGATGGGCAGTTTCGAAACTTTTGTAAGGCAATGGAAATGCCGGGTGTGGCCGAAGATCCCCGTTTCTGCAGAAACGAATTGCGTATGCGCAACGCAAATATCCTATCCGGACTGGTTTCCGCAGCAATGGCCAAACGCACAATGGCAGAATGCCAGGCCTTGCTGGATGCAGCCGGTGTTCCGGCAAGTCCGATCAATAATTTAAAACAGGTTTTTGCTAATCCACAGGTCATCGCCCGCGAGATGGTGCGCGACCTTAGCACGACGGATGGCCGTCAGGTGCGTGCGATAGCGAGCCCTATCCGGATGTCACGCACGCCGCCGACGTATCGCCGCGATCCGCCCAAGCTCGGTGAGCACAACGCTGAAGTTCTTCGTGACGTACTTGGATTGACAGAGCAGGAATGCGAGGACTTAAAGCTGGATGGGGCGATCTGACCGATATCTGGCATCAGGCTGCTGCCTGAGGCCAGATCAACGAATCAAACCGGTCCGGGACAAATCCGCATTCATTCTGCTTCGTTAGTCTACGCTGGCTCGCTCAAGCTATGTCAGCCGTGCCTGTAGCGATCACGATTGTATTGCGATCAGGTAGAAGACAGCGATAATGCAAAACGTCACTGTCTTTCCATATTTCAGTACGAATTGTTTCTCCGGGAAAAACCGGTGCCAGAAACCGAATTCCGAGTGTCTTTAAGGCATCCGCATTGTTTTCGCAACAGACGGCCATGATCGCTCTGGCTACGATTCCATACGTGCAAAGCCCATGCATTATGGGACGCGAGAACCCGGCTGCGCGTGCAGCTTGCGGGTCAGCATGTAGCGGATTCGGGTCTGCACTAAGCCTATAAATCAATGAAGCCTGTGGTAATGAGGCAATGTCGACGGAATAATCGGCGTCACGTTGCAGCCATGGAGCGGTGGCAGGTGACTTCGACAATGGCGAAGGCGCAGATGCTACGGGACTGTGCAAATTGGCGGAATTTGTCGAAAATCCACCATCCGCCCGACACACCGTCCGATGCTCAATAGACGCTAAAAGAACACCGGTATCATCGTTATAAATATCACGCTCAAAGATAAGTAAGGCACCTTTTTCCGGCCCCTTATCAATCAAATCAACGACGCGGCTTTGGCCACGGACGTTTCCTTTTGCAGGAAGCGGCGCATGAAAAATGACTTTGTGTTCGCCATGCACCGCTTTTGAGGCATCGATACCGGTGCGGGGATCGGTGATCCAAAAGCCTGGATAACACAACGTCGTTGCCAAAGTAGGAACCGCCTGCATCCCTTTTTCATACACAAACCGTAGCTCGTCAGGACTATTCGGCTGGCTGCCATACCCTAATGCCAACGCATACAGGATGGCGTCCTTTTCCGAGTAAGTCTGCCGCACCACTGGCGAGGACCAATTTTTTACGAAATCAACGTTGATCGCCATGACAACTCACTTTCAGACCGGGTCCCAATCGAACACATCTTGCGAACGGTCCAGCTTATAAAAGCTTGGACGCATTGCCGGGATCACACGGTCGGCGAGCGTCTGTGGCGTCCAGCCTTCTTCGGTGTGCATGGATCGCAACGGACGACTTTGGCTCATGAGAAATATCTCGTTCGCACGCACCGCAAACACCTGACCCGACACATCGACGGCATCATCGCTGGCCAGATAGACAGCCAGTGGTGCAATCTTTGCGGTATCCATGCGCTGCAACCGCGCTACGCGTGCCTTCTGTTCCTCTGTCTCAGTTGGCATTCCATCGATCATGCGGCTCCACGCGAAGGGAGCAATGCAATTGGAGCGCACATTAAACCTTGCCATATCCATGGCTATCGATTTAGACAGTGCAGCCAGACCTAGCTTGGCTGCAGAATAATTTGCTTGGCCAAGATTGCCGATCAGGCCCGAGGTTGACACCATATGAATATAAGAACCCGACTGCTGGCTTTTGAAATACGGTGCCGCGGCGCGCGATACAAAAAATGGTCCATTTAGATGAACGTCAATGACCGCGAGCCATTCTTCCTTGCTCATGTTGAAGAAAAACTTATCACGCAAAATACCAGCGTTATTGATGACGCAGTCAATCTTGCCGTAGGTATCCACCGCCTGCTGCACCATGGCATTCGCACCGTCCCAATCGGCAACGCTGTCACCGTTGGCAATGGCCTCGCCGCCAGCGGCAACAATCTCGTCGACTACCGATATTGCACGTGACAAGTCACGGCCCTCGCCTTTAACGGTTGCACCGAGGTCATTCACGACGACCTTCGCACCTTCACGGCCCAGTGCCAATGCAAAGTCGCGACCAATGCCGCCGCCTGCGCCTGTTACCAGTACTACTTTATCTTTAACAAAAATACCTGCTTGCATGTCGCGATCTCCTTCTGTTTTTTTATCTTTTAATTTATCTTCTGAAGACCGCCGCTTACTCCGGCTCAGCATCCGGATTCATATGCGCCGTGGCACGCGCTTCGATCGAATGCCATATCTCTTCAGACATCGGGTTGCGCGACTCTTCGAGGATGTGTCCGACCAGTCCAACAGCGCGACCCATTACGCCCAGACCACGACAAATTTTCCAGTCAAATCCCATTTCGCAGCACAATGCGCCAATGGCACCGGTCGCGTTAACCGGCAATAGCTTACCGCTACGCTGGGCTGCCTCCTCGGCAATCGCTACAATTAGCTTAAGATAAGGACCATCAAAACCGGTCTCGCGGGCTAGTTCCATGAGTCGTGGCGTACGTGGATCAATGGGTTTATGAAACGGGTGTCCAATCCCTGGCACGATACGCTTTTGCGCACGGAACGACGTCACTGCTGTGACTGCTAACGCTGCAAAGTCAGCCTCTGCATCGGGCACGGGCATGCTTTCTGAAAGCATTTTTGCCGCGCCTTCTATACTGCCCACAAACACGGACCCCAGACCATTCAAACCCGCCGCGACAGCGCCTTGCAGCGATTCCGGTGCGCCCAGATAAGTCATGCGAGCGACGATCGAACTTGGCGTAAGACCATGTTCTACCAGCGAGACCACCATCGCATTGAACATCCGCGATTCATTGGGATTGGGTATGCGGCCGGTCAGCTCCAGAAAGCCCATATCGCCCAGATTGAGATTTCCCAGAATCTCGGAAACAAAGTCTTTACCAAACAAGGTAATGCTGCTGGCGTTACTCCACCCGATATTGGTGCTGATTGCCTTCTTCTTCCTGCTCATGCTGTTCCGATCTGGGTGTAGGTTGACAATATTGAGGGTCAAATGATGCTATCAGAACCATAGAGTGGTCACAAATCAAATAATCTTACCGATACTTCAAAAAAGACGAGTAATGGATAAGGCTAATTACCACCTGTGAAGTTGCGTACGTCCCAAAATAACTATTCAAGATAACTGAGCAATCCCTAACATAATTTGATTGGACGTAGCCGCAGCCTATTTTTAACATGCATCATCGTCGCGCTAATGCGACACCTATGATCCAAGGATGACATGGCTAATAAACAAATGGCGTTGGTTGCATTCCTACAGGCGCAGAACTGCTCGAATCTGGTCGCCTCTTGGCGCCACCCTGAAACCAATGCCGGATATCTGACACCTGAGTACTATCAAGACATCGCACGCACGCTGGAAGCGGGAAAATTTCATCTCGCGTTTTTCGATGACCGACTCGCAATGCCAGATGTCTATGGCGATAGCCATGCCGACACGGTGCGTAACGGCGTGCGGGCGGTAAAACTGGACCCGGTAGTTGTGCTCACCGCGATGGGTCTGGCGACCAAACAGTTAGGACTCGGTGCGACTTATTCAACGACTTATTACGAACCGTTTCATGTCGCTCGTGTGTTTTCCACACTGGATGCCATGACGCGCGGCCGGGTGGCCTGGAATGTCGTTACTTCGCTCAACGATTCAGAAGCCAACAACTTCGGCGTGAGCAAGCATCAGGAACACGATTTGCGTTATGACCGTGCCGATGAATTTCTTGAGGTTGTGCTTGGTCACTGGGATACGTGGCATGAAGGGGCGCTGGTCGGTGACAAGGCAGCGAATCTGTTTGCCGATCCGGACAAAGTGCGCCGCCTCGACCATCATGGAGAATTTTTCAACTCGCGTGGACCGTTCACCGTACCACGTTCAGAGCAAGGGCATCCGGTATTGATACAAGCTGGCCAAAGTGGGCGCGGTAGTGAATTTGCTGCACGCTGGGGCGAGCTGGTATTCGTCATTCAGCCCAATATCGAGGTTGCGCGCAAACGGTATCAGGAATTCAAAGCAAAACTTGCCGCGCATGGCCGGGACCCGGACAGCGTGAGGGTTGCTCCCGCAATTTATGCCGTGGTCGCATCCAGTAAAGCCGAAGCCGAAGACCGGCGTGCTGCAATTGATGCGCTGGTGCAACCGATCGATTCGCTGGCACTATTATCCGAAGTGCTGAATTTCGATTTCTCAAGCAAGCGGCCGGATGACCAATTTACCGATGATGAACTTTCATCGATTTCGGGATTGCGCGCCATTTTGGATCGGGTCATTCTGGCGAGTGGCAAAAAGAATCCAACGCTAGCGGAATTCCTCAAATTTAGTGGCCGTGGAACCACCAAGGAATTGCCAACCTTCGTGGGCAGCCCAACGGATGTCGCCGACCAGCTCGAAGAATGGTTCACTGGCGGTGCATGTGATGGTTTCGTACTAGCCGCTACGCACATGCCAGGAACCTACAGAGAATTCGTGCAGCTGGTGGTACCAGAACTGCAACGTCGCGGATTGTTCCAAAAGGAGTACGCAGGCACGACGTTGAGGGAAAATCTAGGCTTGTCGCGCCCTAACTCTGGTGACTGGAAAAAGATGTATCGCTAGATTCTGCGCTCAGCAATCGTGACCGCAATTGCGGTCACGTGAAGTGCGTATTCCGTATCCGCATATTGCCGCATTTTGTGCTTCTTACAAAGCCACACCTTCGGGCAAGCTGGTAAATTTTCCACGAAAATAAACAAGCGGTTCGTCTTCCAGGCCCTTGCTGCAAGCACGTACGCGCCCAATGAAAATCGAATGCGTCTCGTACTGATGTTCATTGATCAGTTCGCAATCGAGACTCGCCAACGTATCGGCGAGTACCGGTGCGCCGGTCTGCAACGTGGACCAGGTTCCGAATGCAAAACGCGCTTCGGCTTTCAAACCGGTCCCACCCGAAAAGCAATCCGCGATATCTTCCTGTTGCGCCGACAGAAAGTTGACCGAAAAATGGCCCGCACTTTTAATCAGGGCGTGTGCACTGGCGTTTTTATTGACGCACACCAGAACCATCGGAGGCGTATCGGACACGGAGCAAACGGCGGTGGCGGTCATGCCAGTGCGGCCACCGTCGGCACCGGCCGCGATCACCGCAACGGCACCAACCTGCTGTCTCATCGCCTGACGAAAAATGGTAGAGTCCATCGCATACCTTTCAAACTGGGTTAATGCATCCATGTTAGAAAAGTGCATTCAATAAGTCTAATCAAATTATGTAAGGCATTCATTAGCTTAATTGAATAATTCGAAATCCCGCCGCGATCTACCGGATACTGAAAACACACTGAACACCAAGACGACATGGATGTTTGTAATGATTACTTAGCGTTCGCGTCATCCATCGGAAGCATGCGTTCGACGAACGACACCAACCGCGTGGCCGCAGGAGAAAGCGTGTGCGCGTTGATCGAGATGATACCGATTTCACGACTGATTTCCGGCTCGACGATCCGCAATGCGCGCAGTGTCGAACGCTTAGGAAGAGAAATTTTCGGCAACAGAGCAACCCCTAATCCCACCTCCGCCATGGCGATCAGTGTCGTCACTTGCATCATTTCAAATTTTGTTTCAAGGTCAGGAAAGCGCGATTGCAACACCATATCAATATGCCCGCGCAAAGCCGAACCGGCACTTAACTTCAGCAGTGGCAACTTCCCTAACTCTTCAACTGTGATGCGGGTCTTGCGCGTGGTTTTGTAATTTGGTGGAACCAGCGCAAAGTATTCATCCTCAAGAATCGATTGAAAATTAAAGCCATTCATTTTTTCGGTTTTCGGACCAATCCCGAAGTCGACATCACGGCGTCTCACGGCCTCCATTAACTCTTTTGCGGCAAGCTCTCGCAACGTAATCACGATCCCTGGATAAGCCTCCGCAAAGGCAGCTAAGATCGCGGGTAAACGCGTACTAGCCACGGTGGGGACGCATCCAAACGTGATTTGGCCAGTTTGAATATCCACGGCGCTTTTCAATTGCATCAGTCCCGCTTCGATTTCTGCCAGCGATTTTCTCACGCTAATGACCAAATGCTCACCTTCACGCGTCAATTCGACGCGTCGCGTAGTGCGATGGAACAACACCACGCCGAGCTGACTCTCCAGCTGCTTGATTTGCATGCTGATAGCAGGCAGTGATCGATTCGCACGTTCGGCCGCTTCGCGGAAACTGCTATGGTCAGCGACCAGCAGAAATGAGTGAAGCAGCTTCAAATTAATATTCATTTTTTCTTATTAATGTCTCGGATTAGCACTATTGTAATTGATACTGAAGTTTTAGATGACCTGCGTGATAAGAGTCTTTAGTTGGCGGAAACAGTGATTTATGCGCCTGTTCCTAATCCACGCCTCGATCCATCCCATTGTTAAGAAAATCTTCAGAATCGATCAGTTAATTGCGCTTGTCTAAGCAAGTCGGCTGTTCGTACACTTGCAATGAGATTCCGGACCGGTATTTTGTTGCACTTGTCCGCCTGTTCACATTGCACTGCTAACCGCCGCTGAGTGACGCTATGGCAGCTTTTACGCATCGGCCGGAATCAATTTCAAACCCAGTGCCTTCATCGATTCGAGGAAAATATGTCTGCAACTATCATCCAGCCCAGAACCAAACGGCTGCAACGCTCTGAACTGGCTGTTCCCGCCACGTCCGAACGATTCTTTGTAAAGGCGGCAAATAGTGCAGTCGATACCTTATTCCTCGATCTGGAAGATGCGGTGGCCGATCATCGCAAGGATGAAGCCAGAAAAAATGCAATTGTGGCCCTGAATAACATCGACTGGCGTAACAAGACCGTGGCGGTGCGCATAAATGGTCTCGATACCCCATGGGCATTGCGCGATTTGATCGATATAGTGACGCACTGTCCACGCCTGGATATGATATTGCTGCCGAAAGCTGGTTCTGCATTTGATGTCCAGTTTGTAGCGCAAATCCTGACCGCAATCGAACGTGAACAGAACCGCGCCAAACGCGTCGGTATCGAAGTATTGATCGAAACATCACAAGGTGTCGCCCATGCCGAAGAGATCGCGGCCTCCTCCGACCGGCTTGAGGCGATGATTTTTGGGGTCGGCGATTACACCGTCGATATGCGCACTAACGATGTGGTGTTTGGCACGTCTAGTCCAAATTATACGGTCCTTACCGCGCCCGATCAGAATGGCTTGCGTCAGCGCCACTGGAACGACCAATGGCATTTTGCTCTAGCGCGCATCGCCAACGCCTGCCGTGCCTACGGTTTGCGGGCGATCGATGGGCCTTATGCAGACTTTGGCGATGTTGAGGGTTATCGGGCATCTGCCGTGCGCGCGACAGCGCTGGGCTTTGAAGGTAAATGGGCTATCCATCCAAGCCAGGTCGACATCGCAAACGAGGTGTTTTCTCCTGCCGCTTCCCAATTATCCTGGGCCTCCAACGTGCTTGAAGAGCTTGCGCTGTCAGCGGCCCAAGGCAATGGTGCTTTCGGCTCGAAAGGCGTATTGATCGATCTGGCGCATGCAAAATTAGCGCGTTCGATCCAGCAACGTGCGGCTTATATTATTGAGCAGGCCTCTCCTGCAGTGAACGTCGCACGATGAATACCGTAAGCAACGCTGGGGCTAACAGTCAATCGCAACCGATGCAAGGCATACGCGTGCTCGACATCGCCACGTTTCTCGCCGCCCCTTTCACCGGCACGATATTGGCGGATTTTGGCGCGGAAGTGATCAAAATCGAACAACCGGGCACTGGCGATCCGCTGCGCAAATTCGGCACCCCGACCGAATGCGGGGATACGTTGATCTGGCTCAGTGAAGCGCGTAATAAACGCTTTGCAACAGTCGATTTACGGATTCCCGAGGGTCGGGACCTGTTCCTGAAACTGGTCGAACAATCCGACGTTATTTTGGAGAACTTTCGTCCCGGGACGATGGAAAAATGGGGCCTCGGATTTGAGGTTCTGCGTGCGGTAAATCCACGCATTGTGCTACTGCGTGTAAGCGCCTATGGCCAGACCGGACCGTACCGCGAGCGGCCGGGTTTCGCTCGCGTCGCACATGGATTCAGCGGACTGGCCGAACTGGCTGGCATGGCCGACGGTCCGCCTGTGGTACCCGGTTCTACCTCGTTAGCGGATTACATCAGCGGCATGTGGGGCGCGATTGGCGTTCTACTGACATTGCGCACGGTCGAGCAGTCCGGCATCGGACAGGTTATCGATGTCTCTTTGTATGAATCGGTATTTCGCCTGCTCGACGAACTGGCACCGGCGTATGCAAAATTCGGCCACGTGCGCACGCGCATGGGTGCGGATGTCGGGCACGTTGTACCGCATGGCCACTGGCAGACCAAAGAAGGTAAGTGGGTGGCACTGGCCTGTTCAAGCGACAAGATATTCGAACGTCTGGCAATCCTGATGGAACAACCTGAGTTGGCGCGGCCGGATCGTTATGCGACCAACCCCCAAAGGCTTGCCGGACGCGGCGAGATCAACGCCACCATTGCACGCTGGATCGGCGACCACAGCTTGAAAGACGTGATAGCGCGATGCGACGGGGCAGGCGTGCCTTGCGGTCCGGTAATGGGTATTGATGACATCTTTTCAGATCCGCAATACGCTGCCCGGGGCGATCTGGTCACCGTTAATGACGCCCGCGTCGGGGAAATCGTGGTACCAGTGTCGGTACCGATGTTGTCGGAGACGCCGGCAGTTTTGCGTCACCTCGGTGGCGCTTTGGGTGCTGATACAGACACCATCTTGCGCACTTTGCTCGGACTCGACGCGCGAGCGATCGCCATGCTGCGCGAACAGCGGGCGATTTGAACGTGACTTTGAACGTAATGGCGAAGTGCACAAACGTAATATTTAATTTATCGACGAAAGAATAAAAGATGGAATCTTCCATGCAAGCTGACCAAACTAGCGTCAGTATTGCCGCGCATCCTGCCACGGCATTATTTGCAGGTGAAAAGTCTGTACCGGTCATCGCGTCCTGCGAACACTATGCTGGCAGCGAAAAGCTGATGGTCAAAGCGCTGCAATTGCAGCAAGACTATGGACCGGTATTCGACGTCACCTGTGATTGTGAAGATGGCGCCGCTGCGGGAGAGGAACAAAAGCACGCTCACATGGCCGCCAGCCTCATCAATTCGGCGGCCAATCGCCATGGCATGGTCGGTGCGCGCATCCATGATCCGTCATCACCGTTCTGGCGCGATGATATTGATATTCTTATCGGTGAGGCCGGTGAGAGCCTGGCCTATTTGACTTTGCCGAAAGTAGGCAGCACCGGCGATGCATCCAGAATGATCGACTATATCGAACAACGCCGTGCTGCGGTTGGCTTGCATCGTGATATTCCCATCCATATTCTGATCGAAACGCACGGCGCTTTGCGCGATGTATTTGGTATCGCCGCGTTGCCCGGCTTGCAGGTGCTGGATTTTGGGCTGATGGATTTCGTCAGTGGACATCAGGGCGCTATCCCGTTTTCTGCAATGCGAAGCCCGGAGCAATTCGAACACGGGCTGGTAGTACGTGCCAAATGCGATATCGTCGCCGCTGCTTTGTCGTATGGCGTAGTGCCAGCCCACAATGTGTCGTTGTCGATACGCGACCCCGCAGCAACGGGACAGGATGCCCACCGCGCTCGCCACGAATTCGGTTTTTTGCGCATGTGGAGCGTACATCCCGGACAAATCATGCCGATCGTGACGGCTATGCGTCCAGCATCGTCGGAGGTGCAGAAAGCCAGTGATATTTTGCTCGCCGCCAGCGACGTCGCGTGGGGACCAATCAGCCATGAAAATGAATTACATGACCGCGCAACCTACCGTTATTTCTGGACCGTGCTTCAGCGCGCCCGGGCCAGCGGGCTTCCGTTGCGACAGGAAATCATTGACCGATTCTTTTCCTGACGATCCGATGTGCTTTTAAGGTTGAGGATCGGTTGTATCAGTCACTGAGCGGATTTTGTCAGAGCGGTGCTTGCGTTGATCAATTCGGCTTTCTGCATCGTTCGCCAGCATCTGAGACGACATAGACACTAGGCGCAGCAAGCGGTCCGTATCTGCAACATCCAGCATTGGCGTTGTATCGCTACCTCTATCCATCGTACTGAAATACGCGAGATCAACGCAGGTCTGAATGCCTAGGCAGACATCCGTGGTCATCGCAATAAATTGTGCGTGTGGATCGGCTCTAAGGTGGAGCGGTAACCATGAAAATGCTTGATGGAGTGCCTCGGGAGCAGTTGACGAGGTGGGTTGGGTTGGGTTGGGTTGGGTTGGGTTGGCATGTCTGCTTCTTGGATAATGTTTACTCCGCGGCCTGCTTCCAATTAGGGTGGGCGGCAAATAGCGGAGTTAGAAGACCAGTATCCAAAGCAACGGGCAGGCCGAAGTCTCACCACTATTGCCACCCGTAAAAGGCGCAACAAGTTGAACGTACGTTAAATGACCCTTTCGCGGTCTGTGCGCTTTGGATATATCAGGCTTCTAAACCTGTTCCCTTTCTCTATAGGGCCAAGAGATTATGGACATCACGCGCTATTTGGTGAAGGTTGATTGTCGCGCGATGACTTTCATACAATGATCCATCGCAGAGCTTGTGCGATACGGGCTTTTACCGATAGCGGTGACGAAACTTCAATCAGGATCATATCTTGCCCACGTTGTTCCTCATCCCGCTGTGCATGGTGACAACATTAGCCTTGATTGTGCTGCAAAGCATTTTTATAAGATACCTTTAAGATACCTAAAGAGCATCTATTGAGTAGCATAACGGTATTTAGTATAATGATGATGCTCATCATTCACAGGGAGGCCAAAATGGTTAAAGAAGTACAAATGTCAATCAAAATGGAGTCCGCATTACGGGACCAGTTTATGGCTGTCGCGGCAGATCGTCATCGTCCTGCCGCCCAAATTATTCGGGATTTGATGCGTCTTTACATTGCTGACTATGAAACCCCTAATGCGTTGACCGCTGAAACGCTACGTAAAAGCCAAAGAGGCGAAGATATCTTTAGCGCGGCCGATGCGACCGATCTGTTTAAACAGCTAGGTATTTAATGCGGGTGCCAAAGTATTCCGGACAATTCAAACTAGACGTAAAACAAGCGGAAAAGCGCGGCAAGGATATGCAAAAGCTACGCGATGTCATTACTTTGATTCTTTCGGGAGATACCCTTCCGCGAGAACTGGGTGATCATCCTCTAAAAGGTGAATGGAAGCCAAACCGTGACCTTCATATAGAGCCGGATTGGGTATTGATTTACACCCCAAACGCTGAGGCGGTTTACTTCGAGCGTACCGGCACGCATTCCGACATTTTTAGTAAGTAATGATCTTTGTGAATGCGACCCTTCTGTAGGTCGAGGTCACAATAGCAAATTCCTTGAAATATTCGAAAACGAAGACCTTTCTGCAAGAAAATCAAAACAGATTCGTAAATAATTTTATGTTCCAAAAAATGGGCTGACTCTGACCGTGAGGCACTATTGATAGGACCACCACTTCTGAATATTTGTAGTTAAACCTGCTCAAACATAGCGGAAAGCCGATCCCTGCAATTAAGGGGTAAATTAGTTGATGGCAACAGATACCCGCAATCAAAGCCCCAGACAAATCGCCCCAACCGCAACAATCACGCACGCAAACCAGCGCTTGCCATTGACTGCTTCCCCCAGAAACACGCGCCCCATCAGCACGGCGAACACCACGCTGGTCTCGCGCAATGCCGATACCGCGCCCATCGCACCGGACTGCATGGCCCAGATCACGATGCCATACGCCGCGATTGACACCAGGCCGCCAGCGACAGACGAACTGACCGACATGGGTGCCGTCCGTAATGGCGTCCAGATCGCCGCAAGCCCCCGCTTTGCGACGAACAGCACCGGCATCATCCAATAGAACAGGAACATCGCCGCGGTATAGGCGACCGCGTGGCCGTCGGATAAGCGCACGCCGATGCCGTCGATCACGGTGTAGAGTGCGATCGTCGCGCCAGTTGTCAGCGCGGCCAGCACACCCGCGCGCGACACGTGACGCCCTTGCAGCGCGAGCGCGATGATGCCGCCCGATATCATCACAATCCCGAGAACGTGCAAAGGGCCAATGGCCTCGTGTGCGAACAGCGCCGCGCCAAGCGTAACAAGCAATGGCGACGAGCCGCGCGCAATTGGATACGCTTGCGCCAGATCACCGTGGCGATATGACCGCACAAGGCTGACGTTGTAGGCGATATGCACAAGCCCCGATGCGACGATGTACGGCCACGCTGCGACGGGCGGCCATGGCATGAACAGGACGACAACCGTGGAGACCGCTCCGATGGCGATGCTCATCCACGTCATGGACAGGAACCGGTCACGGTTGCCGTGCAACATCGCGTTCCAGCTCGCGTGCAGCAAAGCAGCAAAGAGGACGAGACCACCGGTGTAACTGAGCATGCGAGTTCCTGAACAAAAAAGAGCGTGGTAGCAGATACGCCACACGCAAAAATGTCATCAATCAGCGCGAGATAGCTGCGAATGAGCCGCTAACGCAAGGATGTCCCTCCACTTTCGTTCGCCGACTTATTGCTGCTAACGTCAATTAGGCGTGATGTAAATAGGATATCTATCTTGCAGCAAGCTGACAAACCAGATAAATTAGACGTTCACGTTAAAAAAACTATCCTGAATGAAGCGAATATTGCCTCCACTCAATGCATTGCGTGCCTTTGAGGCCGCAGGTCGGCTCGGTAGCTTCAAGGAGGCAGCTACGGAATTGCATGTGACGCAAGGTGCGATAAGTCAGCACGTGCGCCTGCTGGAAGAGTGGCTTAGCGCACCATTGTTTGAACGACACAACCGGCGCGTGGTGCTCACTCCGGCGGCGAAGACCTATTTAGCGGAAATCGGCCCCTTGTTCGAGCAGCTTTCACGGTCAACCGCACAATATGGCTTTCCCACAACAGCCTCCCGCACACTATCCGTGAATGCATCCGCGACATTCACGCTGCGCTGGCTGGTGCCGAGACTGGCCAAGTTCCGCGCTGAGCATGTCGACGTGGACGTTAGGGTAGAAACGTCGAACGAGTCAGTGGAGAGTCTAAAAGATATCTACGACATCATCATCCGCGGCGGTCCGGATACCTTTTATGGCTACGCAATGCGACCTTTTCTGTCCGAGGAGAGAATGCCGGTTTGCAGTCCGGCACTTTTGCAGCGACTGCCGCTATGCATACCAGAGGATTTGCGGCAGCATACGTTGCTGCACACGTCGAGTCTTCCGCGGCTGTGGCCGGACTGGTTAGTGAGCGCACAGATACCGGCGCTCAAGCCCGCCGCCACGCTGACCTTCGACCACTTCTATCTGACATTACAAGCTGCCATCGATGGAATAGGCATCGCAATGGGACCGACGGCGCTAGTCTCAGACGATCTCGCCGCTGGCCGACTTGTCGCGCCGTTCACCGGCCCGCGTTTGCCATCGCGCAGCTATTGCACCTATGTTCCGGATGGGAAATCCGCAGATGATCTTGTTATGTTGTTCCGCTCATGGCTTGAGAGTGAAGGGGCGGCGTTGTGAATGGAGATGGACCAAAAGTAGGACCATCGGTCAATCATCACTTTTGATCACTAACCACCTTCAGCCAAAAGAGAAGCGTATAGGAACATATGCCAGCAGAGAAAAATTCGATCAGCAGTAATCAAGCACTGCCACAACCGCGTGTATCGTCACGGTTGCCACCTATGCTTGCATTAAACGCCAAGACGCCAGAGGACGCTATCGCCAAAAAGCAGGCGCAAGAACGCAAGGATGCGCTGGTTCGCGGAATCACTTCAGTACAAGAAGTGCGTGACGCGATACGGCGCATCGGACGCGCGCTTCCGTCTATTTCCGCGGTGCCTCGAATTGGCATACTTGATACTGCGGCGTTTCGCAGGCGTGCCGCACAAGGCTTACCATTTGTGATCACGGGACTTGTCCGAAGGTGGCCTCTGTCCACTCTCACACCGCAAACGCTGCGCGACCACTTTGGCGACTTGCCAGTGCGCGCGAGGGTGGGCGACTATGTCAATACTGCATTCGCGTCTGATCGGGCCATGCAGGATATGTCTATGCTTGCGTATCTTGATCTTGTCGCCACTGACCCGCAGGATCTGCCGCCTTATTTGGGTAATTTGGAGTTACGCGCGTTAAACAAGCTGTGCTACTGGCCGACATATTTTGGCAAGATGGGTCCACCTCGCTTTTGGCTTGGCCCTTCAGGAACGGTGACACCGCTGCATTGCGACTACGACGATAATATTTTTGCGCAGATATGGGGCACCAAACGAATTTTTCTATCCCCGCCTCATCACGATGAATTTCTTTATACCAGCGAGGCGAATGCCATCCTGTTTGGCTCGCCGTTTAACCCAGAAGCACCGGATTTCGACACATTTCCGCTAGCGCGTAAGGCGACAATGATCGAATGCATTGTCGATGCTGGCGAGCTCCTGTATGTGCCAGCCGGGTGGTATCACCAGGTTCGCTCGCTGACGTTTTCGCTTTCCGCCAATCGCTGGGCCCGTGCTCTGCCGTTTGCACTGAACGGCGACCCATCCCTTCTGCGCCAGGCCTGATAGCAAAATACTGTCAGCAGACTGTTGCACGCGCTACAATAGCGCGAGCCATTTTCTTAGGTTCGGGCGGGTATTTCCTGCGGCGTCTGAGGAAAATACAGGCTAAAACGGATCAGTCCCGCCGCTGAACAACTTACCTCGGCCCTGCCGCCGTGCACCAACATGATGGCGCGTACAATCGCCAACCCGAGTCCGTTCGATTCCGTGAATTCACTGCGCGATTTGTCGCCGCGATAGAAACGGTCGAACAAGCGGTCCAACTGTTCTTGCGGGATCGGGTCTCCCTGATTTTCCACTTCAACGCATGTGCCCTGTGCCTGTGGCTTGGCGCTTAACCGCACGGTGCTTCCCGGCTGCGCATAGCGTACCGCGTTCACCGCCAGGTTGCTGACCGCGCGGCGCCACATCACCGGACTGACTTGCAGCTCGCCGCTGGCGTCCACCACCAGTTTGATATCGCGCTCTTCAGCCATACCCTCAAAATACTCGGCGATCTTGAGCAGTTCATCGGTCAATACCAGCGGTGTTTTTTCGACAGCGAGACCGGCATGGTCGGCATGCGCGAGGAACAGGATGTTTTCCACAATACGGCTGAGGCGCTGTAGTTCTTCCAGATTCGATTCCAGCACCTGCTGGTATTCACTGACACTGCGCACCTTGTTCAGGGTCACTTGAGTAAGTCCCATCATGGCGCCGATCGGCGTACGAATCTCGTGCGCGAGGTCGGCCGAAAACTGCGACAGGTGTTCATAGCCGTCGGAAAGCCGATCCAGCATGGCATTGAAGGATGCAGCTAGCCGCCGCAACTCTTGCGGCGCGTCCTCTTCGCGCAGGCGTACCGCGATATTGGTCGGACTGACTTCGGCGGCGCGCGCTGCCATCGACGTCAACGGCCGGAAGCCGCGCTTCAGCACCAGGAAAGAGAGCAGCGCTGCCAGCAACACCGATGTTGCAGCGGCACCAATCACCTGCCAATAGTATCGAGAAAGCATATGCGATTCTTGCGTCATCACATGGGCACCGACGATCACTACTTTGGTGCCTTCACTCCCTACTTCTGCCTCGGCCGAGATCCAGCGTACGCGCACGCCATCGGCGCGTTCACCTGTTTGCAGTGCTGGTAATTTTAAGGGTTGATTCAAGCCCACCGGCGACATTGGCGGCGGCGTCATATTATCCGGATTGACACGTACGAACGGTGCCTGACCCGGATAGGCAAACATCAGTACATCATTCTCGCTACCCAGCATGGTTTCAAACAATGTCGGTCTATCTTCCATCTGCTTGACGTTGTAGAGATCGTGCAGCAGCGTGCGGAAATGCTCTACTCTGCCAATCAGCCCATAATCGGCACGGGTTTCCAGCGCCTGTCGTGCCGACGAATATAAGTACATGCCGAGACTGGTAACAATAGCGCAGGCAATCAGCGCGAACAGAAAAGAGACGCGTACGGTCAGTGAGCGGGTACGCCAGAGATTCATGGATTTTCAGAAAACATATAGCCGATACTACGCACCGTGTGGATCAGTTTGTGATCAAAGGGATTGTCGATTTTTGCGCGTAGCCGCTTAATGGCGACGTCGACCACATTGGTGTCGCTGTCAAAATTCATGTCCCACACTTCGGAAGCGATGACGGTGCGCGACAAGGCTTCGTCCTGGCGTTTGACTAGCAGATGCAATAGAAGAAATTCCTTGTTGGTGAGGACGATATCGACACCCTGACGCGTGACCTTGCGGCGCAACAGATCAAGCTGCAAATCGGCAACCTGAAAAAAATCCAGCGCATGCGCCTCACGCACCACGCCGCGACGCAGCAAAGTGCGAATCCGCAGCAGCAGTTCGGTAAACGAAAATGGCTTGACCAAATAATCGTCAGCGCCCAACTCTAGCCCGCGTATGCGGTCGTTTACATGGTCGCGCGCGGTCAGGAAGATGACCGGCAAATCACGGCGAGCGCGGATCGCAGTCATGATCTTCCAGCCGTCGGTGCCGGGCAACATCACGTCCAGCACCACCAGGTCGTAGGAATTCTCCAGCGCCATGTGTAAACCGTCGCTGCCATTGCGAATCAAATCGACCGCATAACCTGATTCGCGCAGGCCTTTTTTGAGGTAGTCGCCGGTTTTTGGATCGTCTTCGATGACGAGGATAGCCATGCTAATTCCTTGATGGTGATGCCACTATTCTATCAATTCGCGCGCCACGAATAATGACAATATTGTCATTCAACTGTCACCGATAAGACACTTCGGCACGCCTACTATGAACTTCCCAGCAACTACCGAGACTATTCCCATGACAACTGCACAATTTTTACGTCGGCTTGTTCCCGCCCTAGCCGCAGCGACCTTCCTCGCCTATGGCAGCGTCGCCATCGCCCAGACTACCGCTACGGCAGCGCCGGTGCGGGTGCGCGCCACCATTCAAAAAGTGACCGCCGATACTCTCGAAGTCAGCACCAAAGCCGGTAAGAAACTGACCTTGAAACTGGCACCTGACGTGGCGGTGATGTCGGTTAGCCATGCCGCCATCACTGATATTAAATCAGACAGTTTCATCGGCAGCGCCGCCATACCGCTACCTGACGGCACGCTGAAGGCGCTGGAAGTAACCGTCTTTCCGGCTGGCATGAAGTCGGGCGAAGGTCATTACGCATGGGACTTGGGTAAGAAAAGTACCATGACCAACGGTACTGTCGGCGATGTCGTCGTCACCAGCGGCCGCACCATCACCGTCAAGTATCCTGATGGTGAAAAGAAAATCGTGGTACCGGCCGATGTCCCAATCGTTAGCCTCAACAAAGCTGACCGCAGCTTACTGGTTGCTGGCGCCCATGGCGTATTTGTTGTTACCAAAGCCGCCGATGGTAGCGAAGTAGTAAGTCGCGCCCTGGTTGGAATCAACGGCGTAGTGCCGCCGATGTAAAGCTGTATCGCGGGAAGTCGGCGGTCCGGCGACCCGCCGACCCGGCAGCCGGGCTGGCCAGCTGACCGTAACGATTTTTGATAAGGTGTATTCATGGCGACTGCCGATAACCCCCGCCGCATCATTCATCCGTTGCTGGTGCGCATAGTGCACTGGATCAACGCCTTCGCCATCGTCTGTATGGTAATGAGCGGCTGGGCGATTTACAACGCCTCGCCGCTGTTCGGCTTTGGTTTTCCGCATTGGGCCACTCTCGGTGGATGGCTGGGCGGCGCGATCGCGTGGCATCTGGCGGCGATGTGGCTGTTGGGTGTGAACGGCCTGATCTATCTTGGCTACGGCCTGCTCGCTGGTCATTTCCGCCGTCATTTCCTGCCGCTACGATTCAGTGCCCTGCTGCGCGATGTAAAAGATGCGTTGACCTTAAAGCTGGCGCATCAGCCAGGCGTCTATAACACCGTGCAACGTCTAATGTATATCGGCGTGTTGCTGCTTGGCGTGCTGGTGGTAGCGTCCGGTTTATCGATCTGGAAACCGGTGCAGTTGGATGGTCTGGTCGACCTATTCGGCGGCTATGACATTGCACGCCGCGTGCACTTCATCGCCATGGCCGGTATCGTCGGCTTCGTGGTGGTGCATCTGGCGCTGGTGCTGATCGTGCCGAGCACGCTGCTGCCCATGCTAACCGGACGGGCACCCCGCCACTCCAGCAAAAAACTTATCAAGCAGGAGCAGCAATGATGAGCGAGAAAAAAAACAAACTGCTGAAAAACAGTGAGCTACAACCTGAACTGGTGCAACTGCAGCGCCGCCTGTTCCTGCGTTCGGGTTTGTCACTGGGCGCGTTATCGCTACTAAGCGGCTGCAACCTGCAGGATGGCGATCAGGTCGACAAGGTATTGTGGGCAATGTCACGCTGGAATGATCGTGTGCAAAGTATGTTGTTTCGCGCCAATCATCTGGCGCAAACCTATCCGGCCAGCATGATCACCAAGCCGTTTCCATTCAATGCTTTTTATGACGCAGATTCCGCACCGGAGATCGATGGTGATACCTATAAGCTGGAAGTCTCTGGACTAGTGCGTAACAAGGACAACTGGAACCTGGCGCAATTAAGGGCATTACCACAGGAGTCGCAGATCACGCGCCATATTTGCATCGAAGGCTGGAGCGCCATCGGCCAGTGGGGCGGCGTGCCGTTTCGCACTTTCCTGGCCCATATCGGTGCTGATACGACGGCAAAATATGTCGGCTTTAAATGTGCCGACCGCTACTACTCCAGCATCGACATGGCAACCGCATTGCATCCGCAAACTTTGCTGGCATTAGATTTTGGCACTTCACCGCTACCAACCGAGTATGGCTATCCGTTAAAACTGCGGGTGCCGACCAAACTCGGCTTCAAGAACCCCAAGCACATTGCAGCGATCTTCGTCACCAACGAGTATCCCGGCGGCTATTGGGAAGACCAGGGGTACAACTGGTACAGCGGTTCTTAGCCTGTCACCATCGTACCAGTTCAGCGAGACTTGCCCTAGGTGGAAGGGGCAAGCTTGTCTTCAGTGCGGAGGTCGAAATCGCTGGCGTCATGACGCTCGAGTAGTTGGTCGGAGGGTTCGCCCCACGCGCGGTTAACCTTGCGTCCGCGCACGACAGCTGGACGCAATGCAATCTCATCGGCCCAGCGCAATACATGCTTGTACGCATGCACGCTGAGGAACTCACCGGCCTCGTAAAGTTGACCTTTGACCAGCGCGCCGTACCATGGCCATACCGCCATATCAGCGATCGTATAGTCGTCGCCCGTCAGGAAGCGGTGCTCTGACAGTTGGCGATCCAACACATCCAGCTGGCGCTTCACTTCCATCGCGTAACGGTTGATCGGATATTCCAACTTGTCGGGTGCATAGGCATAGAAGTGGCCAAAGCCTCCGCCTAAAAAGGGCGCACTGCCCATTTGCCAGAATAACCACGACAGGCATTCGGCGCGCGCCGCGCCACTGCTAGGCAGGAAGGCACCAAATTTCTCAGCCAAATATTGCAGAATGGCACCGGACTCGAATATCCGCACCGGTGTTTCACCACTGTGATCCATCAGGGCCGGGATCTTGGAGTTGGGGTTGGCGCCAACAAATCCACTGCCAAACTGATCACCATCATTGATGCGAATTAGCCAAGCGTCGTACTCGGCACCTACGTGGCCCAAGGCCAGCAACTCCTCAAGCATGATCGTCACCTTGACGCCATTGGGTGTGGCGAGCGAATAAAGCTGCAACGGATGGCGTCCCACTGACAGGTCCTTGTCGTGCGTGGCACCAGCGACAGGGCGGTTGATGCTGGCAAACTTGCCGCCGCTTTCCTGATCCCAGGACCAAACTTTGGGTGGGATGTATAAATTTGCATTGCTCATTAGATAGCCTTTATGAGATCGCGCAGTTGGGGCGCGGAATACTGTTTAGTGTACCCGGTAAATGAAGGTGCCCTCCCTTTGCGATCAATTCGTTGAGCTATGCCTTGCTGAACCTCATTGGATCGAATAGCACGGTAGTTCGTTTGACTGCGTATTCTTCGTCAACCCTTGTGTCACCCTATCTGCCAGAAATTTTTGGCGTCAGCAAAACAAGGACGCCAAAGATGTCGACAGCAAACCGGATCAGTGGCGGCGTCTAGCGGTATCGCATTGCGCGGTTGAGAACAAAGATGAAAGGACGTCGATAGCGTCCGGGAATTCACTGGTGTCTGATAATCCTGGGACAGCGGCAGGCGCGTTAAACACCATCAGGTTTTCTTTAACTGTTTCTCTCATGTGAAGCACTTAAATTGCGTTCAAAATTAACGATGTCGGCGCCTGGTTTCAATGCATAGAGCTGCGCCAATCGGCCACCTGAAGATATTTTTTCATTGGAAATTACAAACATTTCTGATGCCTCAATTCGACGCATTAAACTTTTTCGTTGAATAGGCTTTTCGATGATTGCTTCAATCACCTTGATCAATTGGCCGATGCTGAATTTTTCAGGCAAACAAAATACTGGAATCATTGAATACAGCGTTTTCTGCTGAAGTCGCTGCTGCGCCATATCAATGATGTGTCGATGGTCGAAAGCAATCAATAGCTTGGGCAATTCACTGACATTCAACCAACAGGTACTCTCTACTGACGAGATTTTAGACTCAACGTTTTGATGTGCTACCAACGCATAGTAGGCTAGCGTAACGCTATATCCACGCGGGTCACGCTTAGGTCCAGAGATCACCTGCAATTGTTCCAAATAGCTCGGTATCAGCCCCGTTTTGCTCAACAACTTTCGACGCGCAGTCATATCAGTGTTTTCATCCAAACTGATATCAATAAATCCACCAGGCAGCCCCCAATAGCTCGCAAACGGCGATTCGGCGCGTTTGGCCATTAGCACTTTTAAAACGCCATCGTGCACAGTGAAAAGCACGCTATCCACAGTGAATAAAGGTTTATCTATTTGCAATATGGCATTCATTTTCTCGTCTTTTATGTCTTTGGGACACTTTCCTTATAGCATAAATGGCAGCTAGATAAAAGTTGCAAAATTTCACTTTACTTTGTGTCTCACAGACATTAATATCTCATCATGTTTTATTCCTCCCTCTATAAAACCAAAGAAAGCATAGTCAAACAAGTAAGAATTGACTGCGCTCTGATTACTTCAAAACAGGGTTAGCAAATGGGCAGCCACACTCCACTCAATAGTCGTTATTTTTTACCAAATCCTCAACAAGCTGAAGATTCGTTTAAGCACTTTCAATTTAGGAGCGGTGAAAATCACCTCCAAATTTTGACGCCCAGCAGTTCCCATGTCGACATTATGTTTCGCTACCGCGGAGATCAATCGTTAGTTCAGCTCCTGCTGCTGACCGATGCACTTCGCCGCCAGGGCGCAAATGTGATCGATTTATGTATTCCCTATTTTCCAGGTGCAAGACAGGACCGCGTTTGCAACGCAGGCGAACCACTGTCGGTGAAGGTCTACGCCGATTTGATCAATCAACAGCATTATCAAAAGGTTTGTGTTTTTGATCCCCACAGCGATGTGCTTGTTGCCCTTTTGAATAACGTCCATGTAGTCAAAAACCATCAATTTATCCGAGACGTAGTGAACGGCATTCGATCAGATTTTATTTTTGTGTCGCCAGATGCCGGATCGAATAAAAAAATCTTTGAATTATCTTGCCAACTGGGTGGATTGCCGGTGATCCGGGCGGACAAGATTCGCGACGTACGGAACGGAGCAATTATCGGCACTGAGATTTATTGCGATGATTTAAGTGGCAAGACGGCAGTAATTGTCGATGACATTTGTGCTGGCGGTAGGACTTTTATCGAATTGGCGAAAAAACTAAAAGCCAAAAACTGCAAAAAAATCATCTTGGCTGTGTCTCACTATGAGGGCACCGCCGACGAGAAAAAATTAATGGAAAGCGGTATTGATGCGATATATACCACTAACAGTTTGCACGATTCCGCCGCAACGGAATTTTTAAATGTAAAAGATATTTGGCACTTTATGTCAGCACAAGGAAAAAAATAATGAACTTAAATCCCGCCACTGCAATCGATGGCTACAAAGTCGATCATCGTCGTCAATATCCCGACAATACTGAAGTTGTATTCAGTAATTTGACTGCCAGAACAACTCGCCGCAAATACACCGATCATTTAGTTTTTTTTGGATTGCAGTATTTTATAAAAAGTTTTTTAATCAAAAGCTGGGAAGAGGATTTTTTTAAACAGCCAAAAGATGAAGTCATCCGTCGATTTTCTCGCCGTATAAATAACTATTTGGGCCCGAATAATGTCGGCACTCAACACATTGCGGATCTGCACGACCTGGGCTACTTGCCTATAAAAATTATGGCCTTGCCCGAGGGTTCGATCTACCCGTTAAGAGTGCCATGTCTTGTGATTTTCAATACAGACGAGCGGTTTTTTTGGCTCACCAATTATTTGGAAACCATCCTCTCGACTAATGTATGGGGCATGTGCACCAGCGCCACTAGCGCGCACGAATACAAGAAAATACTGACAGCTTACGCGCTAGAAACCGACGGCAGCACCGAGTTCGTGAATTGGCAAGGGCACGACTTTAGCTTCCGCGGCATGTATGGTGCTGAAGCGGCCACAATGAGCGGCGCCGCGCACTTATTGAGTTTTACAGGAACAGACACCATTCCTGCTATCGATTTTCTGGAAGAATTTTACGGGGCCAATAGCGATTTAGAACTGGTTGGCGGCAGTGTTGCAGCAACTGAGCATTCAGTAATGTGCGCCGGCGGCATGGACAATGAACTTGAAACCTTCCGGCGCTTGATTCAGGACATCTATCCGGCTGGGATCGTTAGTATTGTGTCGGATTCCTGGGATTTCTGGCAAGTGATGACGGACTTTACCGTTAAACTCAAGGAACAGATTTTAGCGCGAGATGGAAAAGTCGTGTTCCGTCCAGACACCGGTTGCCCAGTCAAAATGATTTGTGGTGATGCCGATGCCAAAATCGGCTCACCAGAATACAAGGGCGCGATTGAATGTTTGTGGGAAGTGTTTGGCGGCAGTAAAACTAAGCAAGGCTACAAAATTCTGGATCCCCATGTTGGATTGATTTATGGCGACTCCATCACTATTGAGCGCGCCACGGCAATTTGTACGGGACTCAAAGCCAAAGGTTTTTCCTCGACCAATGTGGTTTTTGGAATTGGCAGTTACACCTATCAATACGTAACTCGCGATACCGATGGTTTCGCAGTTAAGGCGACCTTCGCCAAGATTTCCGGTGAAAATCGTGAAATTTTCAAAGCACCCAAGACCGGGGATGGAACCAAAAATTCGGCCAAAGGCTTGGTAGCAGTATTCAAAAATGATCAAGGTAAATTTTATTTGCGGGACCAAGTGAGCTGGAATGAAGTCAATAACTGCGAATTTGTTCCCGTATTTGAAAATGGGAAATTACTCAATGAGGTAACCCTTACTGAGGTTAGGAAGCGTTTGGCCGCCACGATTTAATATCATCGGAATGTGAGCCCAAAACGCGAGTCTCTCTAAAACGCGAATCTGCATGTCATTTTCTGCATACATAGTAATGCGCCCTCTGGACGAGTTAAGGAACAAAATTTTTTGTACTCTGCTGGCGTCAAGATTGGTTCGTCATCGACAGATTTAAGAGGTTGGAGGATGACGTACACTTATTTCCAGACACGCGTGAGCATGCCCGTTTGACCGCTGTTGGAACGGAAGCACAGAAAGGCAGCGATGTGGACAAACTGCGCGACGTTGCGGTACACCTTGATTCGGTTCGCATCGGATCGGGCCGACGGTATGCGCCTCCGACCACTGACGAGATACACGCGCTTTTCAAAAGAAAAGACGACCTGCCAATCAAGGCTTTCAGCCTGTCAGAAAAGTCCGGCGAGGATTAACCGTCCGGAGTCTGATGAACTTTTCACATCCTAACCTTGGCAGTTCATGCATCCCAAACTGCCAACTTATGGGTATAGCTAAAAACATCAAACGTCAATATTCCCAGCCTGCAAAGCATTCATCTCAATAAACGCACGACGTGGTTCCACGTCATCGCCCATCAACGTCATAAAGATTTGATCGGCGGCAATCGCGTCGTCGATCTGGACTTTTAGCAAGCGGCGTACGGTTGGGTCCATGGTGGTTTCCCATAGTTGGCTTGGGTTCATTTCGCCCAGCCCTTTATAGCGCTGCTTGCTGACGCCGCGCTCGGCTTCGTCGCGCAGCCATGCCATGGCTTGATGGAAGTCGGTGATGGCGAATTCTTTGACTTTTTCGCCGGTTCCGCGACGGACCATTGCGCCCGGGCCAATGAGGCCTTTGAATGTGGCAGCGGCGTTGCATAGAACTTTGTAGTCCGAACTGGCGACAAAATCGCTATCGATGATGCTGGCTTTGACATTGCCGTGATACATGCGCTGGATACGTAACTGATGTTTTTCTGTTAGCTCGTCGGACCTGACGACGACTGTGACCGCAGGATCGCCGATTTCTTTGGTGAGCGCCTGCGCTGAAATTTCAGCATTTTCTACGGTGTCGAGTTGGAGCGTGACGCCGGTCATGATGGCGGTCAGGGCCGCACCGTCAATGGCGCGGGTCAGGCGCGTGATGATGGCGTTGGCGGTGTTGTATTGACGGACCAATTCTGTCAGGGCTGGGCCGCTGATTGGATCGGTGCCGGTACTTGGAATCAACGATGCATCGTTTAAGGCGACTTGCATCATGTACTGGACTTCTTCAACGTCATCTTTCAGATAACGTTCGTCTTTGCCGTGCTTGACCTTGTACAACGGCGGTTGCGCGATGTAGATGTGACCGCGCTCGACCAGTTGTGGCATTTGCCGATAGAACAATGTCAGCAGCAAGGTACGGATGTGGGCGCCATCGACGTCCGCATCGGTCATGATAATGATGCGGTGATAACGCAGTTTGTCGGCGTTGAATTCGTCTGGTCCGATACTCGTGCCTAAGGTGGCGATCAGGGTGGTGATCTGTTCCGACGAAAGCATTTTTTCGAAGCGTGCTTTTTCGACGTTCAGGACTTTACCGCGCAATGGCAGAATCGCTTGAAATTTACGGTCGCGGCCTTGCTTGGCTGATCCGCCCGCTGAGTCACCCTCGACGATATAAAGTTCGCAGAGTGCTGGATCTTTTTCCTGGCAATCGGCCAGTTTGGATGACAAGCCGAGTCCGTCCATGACGCCTTTACGACGTGTCAGTTCACGCGCTTTACGCGCAGCATCGCGCGCGCGCGCGGCTTCGACAATTTTGCCGCAAATAATTTTGGCGTCGTTTGGTTTTTCTTGCAAATAGTCGTTGAGTGTTCTGGCGACGATTTCTTCTACAGGCAAACGGACTTCGCTGGAGACCAGTTTATCTTTGGTTTGCGAGCTGAATTTTGGCTCTGGCACCTTGACCGATAAGACGCAAGTTAAGCCTTCGCGCATATCGTCGCCGCTGGTTTCAACTTTGGCGCGTTTGGCGAAATCGTGTTCTTCGATATACTTGTTGAGCACGCGCGTCATTGCTGCGCGTAATCCGGTCAAATGGGTTCCGCCATCGCGTTGCGGAATGTTATTGGTGAAGCATAAGACTTGCTCGTTGTAGGCGTCGTTCCATTGCATGGAAACATCGACTGTTACGCCCTCTTTTTCGCCGGTTGCCTGAAAAATCGTTGGATGTAATACGCTCTTGTTTTTATTGATGTATTCCACAAAACCACGCGTACCACCTTCGAAGGCAAAGAGTTCTTCCTTACCGGAACGTTGGTCGGTTAACTTGATGCGTACGCCATTATTCAAGAACGATAATTCGCGGATACGCTTGGCTAGAATTTCATAGTGAAATTCAACGTGCGTGAAAATTTCTTCGTCGGCCCAAAAGTGAACTTCGGTGCCACGTTTGTCGGTGTCGCCAATGACTTTGATCGGCGATACGATCATGCCATTGATGGTTTCGATTTCACGATCTTGTGGGACGCCACGGACAAACTCCATGTAATGCACTTTGCCATCGCGACGAATCGTGAGCTTCAATAGCTTCGATAAACCGTTGACGCAAGAGACACCCACGCCATGTAAACCGCCAGAAACTTTGTAAGAGTTCTGATCGAATTTGCCACCCGCGTGTAACTCGGTCATGACGATCTCTGCGGCGCTGCGCTTAGGCTCGTGCTTGTCGTCAAACTTGATGCCGGTTGGTACGCCACGACCATTGTCGGTGACGGAAATCGAATTATCAGAGTGAATCGTGACGTTGATTTCGGTGCAATGACCGGCTAACGATTCATCAATCGAGTTATCTAATACCTCAAATACCAGATGATGCAAGCCGGTGCCGTCTGAAGTGTCGCCGATGTACATCCCCGGACGTTTTCGTACTGCTTCCAGACCTTCGAGGATCTGAATTGAGGACGCGCCGTACGTATCTGGTACCGGCTGATTGGTGTTGTCTTGTGGGATTGATGACATGGCTACCTTCTGAATAGACTGCTACAAAAACGTGAATCCAAGCGGAAATCCGCAACGTGCAGATTTCTTAAATGTGGCAAAGGGGCCGAAGCCCCAACGTCACGATGGCATTACTTTGACGATTTTTTGCGACCCGATATAACTTGCGATGCGACTTGTGATATGACGCGATATCGCATCATTTCACATAATGCTAAGTGGCACGACGCCACAATATCCTTTGCAGACACTAAATCCGCATTGGCATCACGACATACTTAAAATCAACATTTTCCGGGACAGTGATCAGCGCGGATGAATTAGCGTCACCGAGGGCAATATTAACGTTCTCGCCCTTCAAATTGTTCAATACGTCGAGCAAATACGTGACATTGAAACCAATGTCCACACTGTCTCCGCCGTAGTCGATTTCTAGCTCTTCAATCGCCTCTTCCTGATCGGCATTGGTTGAGCTGATTTTGAGACTGCCTGGTGTGACAACCCAACGCACGCCCTTGAACTTGTCGCTGGTCATAATTGCAGCGCGTTGCAACGAGCGCAGCAGACGATCGCGGCCGATGGTGAAATCGTTCTTATAACCTTTTGGCACCACGCGGGTATAGTCAGGAAATTTACCTTCAACCAATTTCGAGATCAACTCAATGTCAGCGAACGATAATTTGACCTGATTGTTGGCGATTTCCAACTGAACCGGCTCATCGGTTTCGTCCAGCAGGCGTTGCAACTCAATGATGGTTTTGCGTGGAATGATGACTTCCTGACGGGCAAACTCTTGCTCTGTCGCGACCTGGCAAAACGCCAGACGGTGACCGTCGGTGGCGACAGCGATGACATTATTGCCATCCAGCACCAATAGTAAACCGTTGAGGTAATACCGAATATCTTGCTGCGCCATCGAAAAATGGACCATGTTGAAGAGATGCTTCAAGGTCTTTTGCGGCAACGTGACGGTGGCGTTGTAATGCTCAGCTTGGGCGACGGTCGGAAACTCTTCAGCTGCCAACGTTTGCAATGCAAATCGGGACTTGCCGGATTGCACTGTCATCCGCTTATTGCTCAGTGTCAGCGAGACTTCACCGGACTCCGGCAATGCGCGCAGAATATCGAGAAGTTTACGTGCAGCAACAGTCGTTGCGACAACTTCTGAGCCAGTGCCAACATTTGCATTGGTCGTAATTTGCACTTCAATGTCAGTAGACAGAAAAGAGACTTTTTCGCCGTCCTTGCGAATGAGGATATTGGCCAGAATCGGCAATGTGTGCCGACGCTCGACAATACCACTCACGATCTGCAGTGGCCGGAGAAGAGTATCTCGGTTAGTTTTGACCAATTGCATAGCTATATCCTTATTATCTAAAATTCAACAAATATCGCTTCATTTTAACCATTCTGAGTGGCCTTGAACCAACCTAACAATGTAACTTACTTCGACTACTTATGAATGACATCAATAAGAAAAGTATCGGAGACTTGTACATTATCATCCGGTTTATGGTGCTATTTTACGTTTCCGACAGGAAATTCACCCACACTTATCGATTTAAAATCGCACTTTTGCATTTTTTCAATGAGATTGGAGCAGTATTTCGCACTGTAAAAAAACCACACTTGCGCGGACTCTACCATCACTAATCTCCAGGTTATCCACAGGCTGAAAGGCACAAATGTGGATAACTCGCCAACTGCATCATTATTCGTAGCCCTAACCTTTTAAGGTTTGCTCTAAAACGTGCAGTTCGTGGTTGCATTCGGGGTTTTTGGTCCGGTCGCCGGCGATTTTGCGTACGGCGTGCAATACAGTGGTGTGATCCCGGCCACCGAAAAGTTCGCCAATTTCTGGCAAACTTTTTTGCGTAAGCTCTTTTGCCAGATACATTGCAATCTGACGTGGCCGCGCAATGTTCGCAGGGCGCTTTTTGGAATACATGTCGGCGACCTTGATGTTAAAGAAATCCGCGACCGTCTTTTGAATATTTTCGACAGAAATTTGGCGATTTTGTACGGAAAGCAAGTCTTTCAACGCGTCTTTGACGATGTCAATGGTGATGTCTTTGCCATGAAAACGTGAGTACGCCAAAATCTTGCGCAGCGCTCCCTCTAGTTCACGGACGTTTGAGCGCAGATGTTTTGCAACAAAAAAAGCAACGTCATCCGAGAAGGTAACGCCTTCAGATGCCGCCTTCTTAAGCAAGATAGCGACACGCATTTCTAATTCCGGTGGCTCAATGGCTACCGTCAAACCGGAGTCAAAGCGCGAAATCAAGCGATCATCCATGCCTGTGATTTCTTTTGGGTAGGTATCACTGGTGATAATGATTTGTTTCTTTGCTGCAATCAATGCTTCGAAGGCGTAAAAGAATTCTTCCTGCGTGCGACTCTTGCCGCCGAAGAATTGAATATCATCAATCAACAACAAATCGAGAGAATGATAGTAACGCTTGAAGTCGTCAAAACCCTTACGTTGGTAAGCGGTCACTACGTCGCGAACGTATTGCTCAGCGTGGATGTAGCGAATCTTGGACGAGGGATTATCCGCTAGAAGCTGGTTGCCGATCGCATGAATCAGATGCGTTTTACCAAGACCGACACCACCATATAAAAACAATGGATTATAGGAAACACCCGGATTATTCGCCACCTGGATCGCTGCGGCACGGGCCAGCTGATTGGCTTTGCCGGTTACGAAACTATCGAAACTTAACTCCGTGTTAATCCGCGATTGGTCGCGACGCGCTATGACGGCGCTCGATTCTGCCTGCGCTTCAGGCATACGATCAAAGTGGTTGCTGCTGCCACCATGTCCAAATGTCGGCGACGAATTCGGATGCGCACCGTCCAGCGCTACCGGCATCGTCGAAACACTTGGTTTGCGGGCAACATTGGTGCGCGGGTCCAGCATGAACTGAACATCAATAGGCGCCTCCCAAAATTCTGCCGCCAACGTCGTGATGCGACTGGCGAATTGTGTTTTGACCCAATCAAGCTTAAATCGATTTGGCGCTGCGATACGTAGCTTGCCATCCTCATAATCAATCGGGGATAACGGTTTTATCCACGCACTAAATTGTTGAGGCGTCAACTCCTGCTCCAACTGAGCGGAGCAACTTTGCCAGAAATTTTCCATGAATCGTCTAAGTGAAAGAATGTGGAAGGAAGATCATTGCGCTCCAGGCCGGACCTTTTAATACCTGCTTTGGATCCTAGCCACAACCATGATCGGGACTTCTGTTCTATACGAACCAATATTTACGTTGGTAAATGTCGGTTCCTGTGTGGCTCTTTTTGCTCTATCGACGGCTGCTTTTACTAAGCGCGCAGTAAATAAGCGAGTGATTAAGTCAGATTCAGCCCATTATAGGGTTCTGAAATATCGCCAATAGAGAGAGCGCATGCCACAATAAGCTTCTATTCTACCCTTGCTGAGGAAAGTTATCCACAGGCACGGCGTTTACTTTCTGCGTTGTCGGGTCAACGCGTTGCGCATCAAAAATACGCTAAGTGATTGACAAACAAGCAGAAAATGCGTTCTAATCCAAGGTTCACCGCACGTTGAATTGCGAGATTGCAAACTTAACTGCTCGAATTGACTGCTCCGACACTGCGTTAAAACAGTAATTCGGTTCGGACCAGCTCGAACGGCTGGCAACGCGCAAAGTGTAAAGATCCGATTTCCGATTTATTTCTGCTGATTAGCGAGACCATAATGAAACGTACTTACCAACCTTCCGTCGTACGTCGTAAACGTACCCACGGCTTCCGCGCACGTATGGCAACCCGTGGCGGCCGCGCTGTGCTGAATGCACGTCGCGCCAAAGGCCGCAAACGTCTAGCAGCTTAAGCCGTATTCTCGGCGCAGCTTGCGTGACAGGCGACCGTTCAGAGAACTCTTCATCGAGTTCTATACTGAGCTTTCCCCGTGACCGACGCATCGTTAAAACGGATGAATTTTCATCCGTTTTTCGTTTGCGCCCAGTCTATAGGACTGCCCATTTTGTTTTGTACACACGCGTCAATCCCTTGCCTGATGCTAAGGCGCGATTAGGCGTAGTTGCCGCAAAACGACTGGCACCGAGAGCTGTTACGCGTAACACCGTTAAACGGGTTACGCGTGAGTTGTTTCGCCTGACATCTTTGCCGCCCATCGACTGTATTGTGCGTTTATCCAAACCGGTAAACACCAAAGCAGGTCCTGCCACGACTGCAAATCTGAAGCGGGAGTTGCGGAGCGAATTAGTCAAATTATTCGCCTCACAATGTATTGTCACCGCCGCTTAATAAATAGGCGACGGACGACAGACGATGGGCACGCGATGCGCATCTTAAGATTCAAAAGTGCTACAAAATAAGATGCCGAAAGAGATGCGGAAAGCAATCATGAAAGCGACTTTACTGTTCCTGTTGCGATGTTACAAATTGGGAATAAGCCCATTTTTGGGCCAGAACTGTCGTTTTTATCCAAGCTGTTCCGATTACGCTGCCGAAGCAATTCGTACACATGGTGCCTTAAAGGGCAGCATTCTGGCCGGCTGTCGGCTGGGAAAATGTCATCCATGGCACGCTGGTGGAATCGATCCGGTACCGTCCTCTCCGTCTGCATCCGCCGCATCCTGTGCATCCTCTGCCAAACCCTCTGCAACTTCCGCTGAACGACCATGCGGATGCAGCCATTCCTGAATCTTAGAGAACTACTCTTATGGATATCAAACGTACCGTCCTGTGGGTTGTATTTTCCCTGTCGCTGCTGTTCCTTTGGGATAACTGGCAACGTCATAATGGCAACGCGTCAATGTTTTTTCCGAACGCGAATCCGACAGCACCTGCTGCGGGCGCTGCCGGTGCTGCCGGCTCCACACCGGTTGCTGGTGCAACGACTCCTGGCGCGGCTGGCAATGACGTGCCACAAACTGCCGGTGTTGCCGGAACCGCTTCACCAGCTAGCGCTGTGCCTGATACGGCAGCCGCTTCAAAAGGCGAAACGATCACCATCACTACCGATGTTGTCAAAGCCGAGATCGACACAATTGGTGGTCAATTAAAGCGCCTCGAGTTGCTCAAACAACGCGACACGGTTGATCCTACCAAGAATCTAGTGTTGTTCGATTCAAGCCCTACGCGCACTTACCTGGCCGACACTGGTTTAATCGGTGGCAACTTCCCCAACCACAAATCAACTTTTGTTGCTTTGCCCGGTGCCCGGTCGTTGGATAATGGTAACCAGGTTCAACTGGTGCTGGAGTCCACGCAGGGTGGCGTCAAGCTGACAAAAACCTTTACATTTAAACGCGGCGATTATGCGATTGATGTGAAACACACGATCACCAACGAAAGCACTGCAGCAATCACGCCTTCGTTGTATCTGCAATTGGTACGTGACGGTAACAAGCCCGAGGGCGAGCAACGCTTCGTCAACACCTTCACTGGTGCGGCAGTCTATACCGAAGCGAACAAGTTTCAGAAATTTGCTTTCGAAAAGATAGAGGAGAAGAAAGCAGAGCATGCAACCAAGTCTAACGACGGCTGGTTCGCTATCATGCAGCACTATTTTGTTTCAGCATTTATTCCACCAGAAAACGCACCACGCGAAATTTTCACCAAAAAAGTTGCTACGAATCTGTATGCAATTGGTAACGTTCTGCCACTCGGCACGATTGCACCGGGTGCCAGCGTCACCATGGATTCACGCTTGTTCTCCGGACCTGAAGAATCGGCTGTGCTTGAGGCCACTGCCCCAGGCCTGGAACTGGTGAAAGACTATGGCTGGCTGACGATCATCGCTAAACCGATTTTCTGGTTGATGACGAAGATCCATAAAGTCCTGGGCAATTGGGGTTGGACCATTATCGCGTTGACAATCATGATCAAGCTATTGTTCTTCCCGCTGTCGGCGGCAAGTTATCGCAGTATGGCAAAAATGAAAAAAGTCACGCCGAAAATGACGGCCATCCGCGAACGTCATAAAGGCGAGCCGCAAAAAATGAATCAGGAAATGATGCAGTTGTATAAAACCGAGAAGATCAATCCACTCGGCGGCTGTCTCCCGATCGTGATTCAGATTCCGGTATTCATTTCTCTATATTGGGTATTGCTCGCCAGTGTGGAAATGCGAAATGCGCCGTGGCTCGGCTGGATTCATGATTTGGCTGCACCAGATCCTTTCTACATTTTGCCGGTTGTGATGGCCATTTCCATGTTCATCCAAACCAAGCTGAATCCGAAACCGCCTGATCCAATGCAAGCTAAAGTGATGATGTTCATGCCGCTGATTTTCTCGGTTATGTTCTTCTTCTTCCCATCGGGTCTGGTGCTCTACTGGATCACCAACAATGTGCTGTCAATTGCGCAGCAATGGGTGATTACCAAAAACATGGAAAGCAAGAGCTAAACCAAAGCAGCGGTACGCTGAGCATGATTGTTAGCGACACACTGTCGTAAAAAAGCCCGTGAATATTGATTCACGGGCTTTTTTGTTTCTGCGAACCACTATCGGCCAAGTATCAAACGTACAATCCATCAATGTCACTAAATTCCTCTCCTATCGCTGCAATTGCTACCGCCCCTGGCCGCGGTGGTATCGGCGTCGTCCGCATCTCCGGCAAACAATTGGGCACAATCATACAAGCCGTCTGCGGCGTGGACGAAGCCCAATTGATGCCACGTCACGCCACCTATCTACCATTCAAAAATGCCGAAGGCGGTATTATTGATCAAGGGCTGGCGATCTATTTTAAAGCGCCACACTCTTATACCGGCGAAGACGTGCTGGAATTGCAAGGTCACGGCGGACCGGTCGTGATGCAGATGTTGCTGGCGCGTTGCCTCGAAGCGGGCCAGGAAATTGATCTGCGCATGGCGGAACCGGGCGAATTTACACAACGCGCCTTTCTGAACGATAAGCTTGATTTAGCGCAGGCAGAAGCTGTTGCCGACCTGATCGAAGCATCCACAGAAGCGGCGGCCAAATCGGCATCCGAATCGCTCTCTGGTGCTTTTTCCAAAGTCATTCATAGTCTGGTGGAGCAGGTTATCAACCTGCGAATGTTGGTCGAAGCGACGCTCGATTTTCCTGAAGAAGAAATCGATTTCCTCGAAAAATCCAATGCACGCGGCCAGTTAGAAAATATCCGTAGCACGCTTGATAATGTCTTCAGTCAGGCCGCCCAAGGCGCATTGCTGCGCGATGGGTTGAATATCGTGCTGGCGGGTCAGCCTAACGTGGGTAAGTCATCACTACTCAACGCGTTGGCTGGCTCGGACGTGGCCATCGTCACACCAATCGCCGGAACCACGCGCGATAAGGTGACAGAAACCATCCAACTCGAAGGCATACCGCTCAACATTATCGATACCGCCGGTATCCGTGATGCAGAAGAGGCCAACGATGAAGTCGAGCGCATTGGTATCGAACGTACCTGGACGGCGGTCGAAAAAGCCGATGTCATTCTGCATATGCTGGACGCCAATCACGGCCCGGCTTTGGCTGACGAGCGAATTGTCGCGCGTTTCCCTCAGGCCGTACCTGTGATTCGAATCTGGAACAAAATCGATGAGTCGGGACATCGTCCGGCAGTCGATCTGATGGGCGATACAACGCACATTTACCTCTCTGCAACAGATAATCTGGGCATGGATCTGCTGCGCATAGAACTACTTCGCATTGCTGGCTGGCAACAAACCGGCGAGTCGCGCTATCTAGCCCGCGAGCGCCACCTGATCGCGCTCAAAGCCGCCCGCGAACATCTGAAGTTCGCCTCGGAACACGCTACTTTAGACAACGCTGTCAGTGATCAATCGCTGGATTTATTTGCCGAAGAGTTGCGATTGGCACAAGATAAACTGAACAGTATCACCGGCGCCTTCACGCCTGACGATTTGTTAGGCGTTATTTTTTCACGATTTTGTATTGGTAAGTAATTGTTCAAGGTTGCCGTAAATCTCGCTTCCTGGACTATAGTTCCGCCGCTTTTCCAATGCTCACCAACATCACCTCTGCGTCCGTAGCAGAAAGGATGAGTTCGTCGTCTTGTGTCGTCAGCAAAACAGCATCGCCGGGTGCCAATCGTGATATGACTTGCGTTGGATGGTCGATATTTAGCCCACCTCGCATTACATACACAACGTTAATCTGATCAAGATGAGGGGCGGGAACGCG
The DNA here is from genome assembly GCF_035018905.1 of Glaciimonas sp. Gout2. Lineage (NCBI taxonomy): Bacteria > Pseudomonadati > Pseudomonadota > Betaproteobacteria > Burkholderiales > Oxalobacteraceae > Glaciimonas > Glaciimonas sp. Gout2. Next base: position 162,976 of record NZ_JASJXA010000006.1, read on the forward strand.
AAGCTGACCTGACACCGCGAGACAGATTAACTTGTGCGTGGGCTGTTGTCGTCGGGTCATGACATTAAAATCAGTCGCTGGCCCCGCAGTGAGCGACGAATCCACCTGCTCTTCCCATCAAATTCAAAAATCGGTGCCTTGGCCATCACCACAACAATGTCCGCCACCTCGCGCGCAAAACCCATTTCGTGCGTGACGACCAGCATTGTCATGCCTTCATTAGCGAGCGCCTTCATGACTTGCAACACTTCTCCGACTAATTCTGGATCAAGCGCTGACGTTGGCTCATCGAACAGGATGACTTCAGGCTTCATGTCTAATGCGCGGGCTATCGCAACCCGTTGTTTCTGACCGCCCGATAAGGTCGCAGGCATCGCGTCGGCCTTGTGCGCAAGGCCGACTTTTGCTAATAGTTCACGGGCTAACGTTTAGGCGCTGTGGTTATCCATGCCGTTGAATTTTGCGCGGCCCAACCGTTACGTTTCCCCGTAGGGATAAATGCGGGAACAGATTAAACGATTGAAACACCATCCCGACTTGCTCTCTGAGATGGTTCAGATCATGGTTCGAAAGCATCTGGCTATCGCGCAACAGTTTTTTGCCGCAGATTTCAATATCGCCCTCTCTGCTACTTCCAAACCGTTGCAGCAGCGCAGTAAGGTACTTTTCCCTGAGCCGCTCGGCCCGATGATGACGATCACCTGAGAGGGCTTCACTTCAAGATTGATGCCATGCAAAATACGATTGCCTGAGAATGATTTGGCTAAACCATTTAGTTTGATGATGGATGTCATTGCACTGCCCCTCCAGCTCTTAGATGACGTTCAATCTTTTGCAAGGCCACGATGGTGAGACTGGTTAGCACCAGATATACCAGCGCGATTGCCAAATACACTTCCAGCGAACGATACGAGACGCTGATAATTTTTTGCCCTTCGTGCATCAGGTCGGCGATCGTCAGCAGCGACACTAGCGCCGAGTTCTTGATCAATGCGATGAACTCGTTACCCAAAGGGGGAATCATGCGCACGACGGCTTGTGGCAGAATAATGGTGCGCATTGCCGTGGCGGAAGACATGCCAAGCGAACGGGCGGCTTCCATTTGCCCCTTTTCAATCGATTGAATCGCGCCGCGAACAATTTCCGAAATATAGGCGCCAGAATAAATGCCCAGCCCTAAAATGCCGCAAGCAAAGGCCGGTAGCAGGATATTAAGCTCAGGCAAACCAAAGAACAGCAGAAACAATTGAACCAGCAATGGCGTGCCCCGAATGACCGTGACATAGGTTGTGCATAATCCATAGCGGAGTCGTTTGCTCCGATCAAGTCGCCCCATTCCGACCAATAACCCAAGTACACAACCCATCAGCAGCGACACTGCCGTAATTTCGATCGTGACCAATGCGCCACGCGCCAAATCAGTCCACCCGCTCAGCACTGGTAAAAAATCAAGGCTCAATGGAATTTCTCCTGTATTTCAGTCTGCATTTCATTTGTTATAAATTTGTTTGGCTTGCTGTTATTGCTTGCTGGGCATAACCAACCATTTTTTGACCAATTTGTCATAACTGCCATCCAGCTTCGATTTCTTGAGTGCAGCGTTCAACGCCAGCGTCAATTCCGGCAAGTCTTTCCGCACCGCGAAACCATACAATTCGACGCTGACCTGCTTATCGATGACCTTCAAACTCGGACGTACTTTGACGTATTCCAACGCGGCCGGTTTTCCTGTGACCGCTGCATCGGCGCGTCCGATTTCGACCAGATTAAACATCTCCTGATTTTTCTCGACTTCAACGCGCTGCGCCTGCGGATAGTATTCCTTGAGATAGTTCACCGATTTCGTCCCTACCTGAACCGCGACTTTCTTGCCTTTCAGATCGTCTGGTTTAAGAATGCGGTTGTCGCCGCTCTTGACCACCATGACTAACCCGCCAGGATAGTAAGGGTCCGTCAAATCGACTACTTTACGTCGTTCACTAGTGATATAAATCGCCGAGGCGGCAACATCGAAGCGTTTAGAAATCAATCCCGGAATCAGGCCTTTAAAGTCGATGTCGGTCCATTCGACTTTCTTACCCATTATCTTGGCCAGCGTTTCTATTAATTCGATGTCGAAGCCGGTTCTTTTTCCGTCCTTGAAAAATTCAAAAGGAGGAAAAGTCGAATCGGTAACGACACGAATAACAGCTGGCGATTGGGCGCTAGCCAACGTTGGTACGATAAAATTAACTGCGAATAAAAGTGCGATAAAGAAGCGACGATGATGCATTTTTTTCCCCTATAGAAATACCTGTCAATACAACTTTAAGCGCTCGCTGATCGCGATCGCGGTCTTGACCGTCAACCCCAATCAATTTTTGTTGCTGGTCCGCGGCGCGGATGGCAGGCGACATCAATGTGATCGTGCCGACCATGTGATCTGACTTGCTAAAAATGGGCGTACTAATACCCCAAACGCCCATATCGCCCTCTCCTTCACTTACGGCATATCCCTGAGCGCGTATTGTCGATAACTCATCACGTAACCGGCTCTCTTCTTTTGGTTGACTAGATAACTGCACAGCAATGACTTCATCGACTATCGACAGCGGCAAATGCGCCAGCAAAGCTTTGGCGGAGGCACCGCGCAGCAAAGGTTGAGAGCGCCCTTTAGAAAAAGAAGAGCGCAGGGATTGCAGGCTCTCCACCATGTCGAGACACACGACCTGATTATTGACGGCAACCATCAGCCCAACACTTTCGTCACACAGTTTCATCAACTTCTCCATCTCGGTTCGCGCATTGATGACGAGATAAGAGGTGAGATTGAAGCCCCATGCAAGTTGCACACTGAGTGGACCGGGAGCGTAAAGATTGTCTTGCTCTTGTATTAATTCCCATTTTTTTAGAGGAAGTAGCAGGCGGTATAGCGCCCTTTGCGGTAGTTTTGTTGCTTCCTTCAATTCCTTGACGGTAATCGGTTTTCCGTGCCATGCAATGACTGACAGCACCATTAATGGCCGCTCACGCGTCGCCGCAGCTTTCGGCGATGAAGTGGACGGTTGATTGTCAGGGCCAGGGAGGAAAGTTTCACTCATGCACTAATCATTGACCAAAATTCTCAACTTTCAAAATATTATTCCCAAATAATGGGAGCGCCATATTCCTCAGATCAAAACATCGGCATCAACAAGCGCGCTTCAGCATATTTTGTGTAAGAAAAATAATGAAAAACACTATTACAAGCTTGAGGTATTGGGAAATTTGCTGCGATAAGCCAGTGACTTGCTGGCGATGGCCGGTAATTAAACGACCAACCAATAACGATTAGCGTTTTGGTACTGTACGCAAAAGCGTCAGATTGGCCTCGAACGATCGGTCAGGCGAATTGGCGTTGGCCTTTGGCGTGTTGTATTCCAGCTTTAAGTTGTTATCGGTAGAAATCCATTTCTCACGCTGCACGCTGAAGCGGTTCAACAATGTATCCACCATATTTGGCGATAACAACAGGTCATCGGCAATACTGGCAAAGTGCCGCCCGGCCAATTCACGCACTGACTGGAGCTGCGGTGAAGTGTCGAGCGCAGCCGTGATGGCCGGTGATGCGTGTGACCGGGCAGCATCGTTGGTAGCGATTAAGATCCCCTGACCACCCACTACGTATAGCGACACGTAAGAAAATTCAGCGCGGAGCGTGGCGATGATGGTTAGCAAATCGGTCGACGCCATGTGGTGCAGTTGTACCCATTGCTGCAGAACGCCTTCAGGACGTAACCGTGAGCGCGCCAGTTGATAAAACTCACGGTTATAGAGCGACGCCGCGCCAGCGAACCAGATCGAGGTAATTTCAACACTAATAACGTCATACTTTCTGGGCGTTAGCAATAATAAATTACGACCGTCGGTAATGTGCGTCTGGACCCGCGCCAAATACGACACGCCACCGTTAACACCCGAAAAATAGCGATTAGCCATTGCCACGACATCACGGCTAAGTTCTGCGATATCGATGTGCGCAAATCCGGCGTCATGTAAAACCCGGCTCGTGGCACCAGTGCCGTAACCAATGACAAGGGCGTTGTTTCGCAAATTCTGATGCAACAAAGGTAAGGCAGCAAAGCCTATTTGGGCCTGGACTTCGCCCTTCTTCGCATCGTTTCCCTGAAATTTTCCATTGGTCAGCAATGTGGTCACCACGCCACCATTTATGGCATGGTTGGCGTGACGGGTTACCATGGTTAAGCCGCCATCAATACTTTCAGCGTGATCAATTACAGTGCCCCAGTTTTGCGCGGTAAAGTAGACGTTGGCACCTTTACTCAACGTGTTGTAATCCAGCCGACTCGGGCTGATCAAGATCAGCACGATAACGACCGCCAAGCCCGATCCTAAACGCTGTCGCGCTCTATGTGTGGCAACAGATACGGTGACCACCGCCGCAATCAGGAGCGCACTTCCAGCGACTATTTTGCTCACTACCAAGCCGCCAAGCCACGGCAACAAAACGAAACCGAACAATAAAACGCCCGCGATGTTACCAAGCGTATTGAGCGCCGCGCTCAGCCCGAGCATGGTGATACCACGCCGTGAGGACGTGGACGAAGTAGCAAGGTCCATCGCCAGTGTATAACTTGCGCCAATGCAGACCGTGGGAGGAATCATGACCAGCGCGCACACCAATCCCCGTACGATCTCACGCGATTCAAAAGAAGCGAATGCCGGAATCTGACCAAACCCAATAAACCATACGGGAATCATGTCCCAACCCCACGCTCCCAGCGAAACCGTCGCTGCTAATGCAATCTGGGTCACGGCAAGCCATGCCGGGCGATCAGTGCCAGAGCGTTCCAGTAACCGTCGTCCGCATTCACCGCCGATTGCCAGGCCGACAAGAAAAGTCGCCAACATCAGACCAAATGCATACACACTGTTACCCGCGACGATGGATAGCAAATGCACGTACACCACCTCAAGCCCGAGGGAAAGTACGCCACCGAGACCCAACGCCACTAACGCACCGGCAAGGATGCCTGAACCGACAGGGACAATGTCTTGATGCTCGCCGGCTTTTGCAGGATGCGTTACATCACTGTTTGGTGTGTTAACAATGGGTAGAGCACGAGATGCCGTATGCAGCTTTTTTGCGAGTTCGAGTGCCGCCAGTGCCACCAACAGATTCAAGATAGCGGCGATGATTGTTGTCATGCGCACCCCAAAAAATGGAATAACCGCGTAACTGGTCAACAGCGCGCCGAGTGCTGCACCTGTCGTGTTGCAAGCGTAAAGCCAGGCCACCGCTTTACCCAAACGGTTACCTAGGGGATTCAGCGCCTGCGCCAATAAAGGAAGCGTGATACCCATCAACACTGTGGGTACCAATAACACCCCCGCACCGAGTCCTACGCGAAGCACTAACAAGCTCGGTGCCTCCGGTGATAAATCGGTAGCCAGCGCCACATAAATCCATTGAATGAAAGAAAATAGTGTTGGTGTGGCGACACAATAAACCCCAATTGCCAACTCGACCAAGGCGTATACCAACACGGGGCGCTTTACCCGCGCAGCAAGTGCGCCTCCAATCAGAGAGCCAATTGCCATGCCGCCCAAAAAAGTTGCTAACACGGTAAAGGTCGCCGCCGCAGTGCTGCCGAACACGAGCGCCAACTCTTTGGCAAAAAGCACCTGATACACCAGCGCGGCTGCACCGGAGATAAAAAACATCAAGCCCATCCGGCGCGACAATCGAAAGTTCAAGTTGGCTGTCATGAAACTGCGTGCATCCTATAGTTGGAAATATCGACGTCGGAGTGTTCCCAACATCATGATCACCGACTTTGCTCTTTTTTCTCGATACAAAAGAGGGAAGGCAAAGTGATAATGCCATAGCAACACGCATTCCTCGCGAGCTTGATTGGATCGCCCTCTTCTTATTCCCCTTACTCCCAAATCTGGAGCAAGAATACGACTACAGCACAGGACTAATAGGGTCGGAACCGCGCTGATTATCCAAGATGGGATGCCATGATTCTTTGCATCACCCCCCGTAATTACGTACGAACAACTGAGAAAGATGTTTATTTTTAGGAAGCTTAATTGGTGTTTTTCGAAGATTGTGACGCACGATGTTATCCTATCGCTATGGCAAAGATGTTGAACCGCATGGACGGACTATTGTTCCGGATCAACTATCCCTGATAAACAATGCAGGAATAAACGACTAATTTATCGAAAGCAGAAAAATGAAAAAACTTTTTGCAGCTTGCATTGCAGTACTCCTATTAGCCAGTTGCACGACCGGAAACGATTGGCAATCTCAACCGAACGACAGTGGCCTGAGATTTACGGCCAAGGCGCGCTCATACGACGACGTATGGACCGCAGCGATCCGTAGCGTGACACGCAACCTCACAATAATGGATGAAAGCAAGGCTCAGGGCCGCATTCGCGCTCAAAGTAGTTCCGGGTTGATGAGTGGCACAGAAGTGATCAGCGTGACGATATCGCCAGCCGGACGCAATGTGCCTTCTTATTTGATTGAAGTACGAAGCAGTCGGTCGAAAAGCTTGATTTCCGGCCCCGATCAGACCCGTAATATTGTCGCCAGCATCAAAGCCGAATTGGGTGATATGGCTAGCGAAGCACCGGTATCAATCAAGGATTCTCTCAGCCCATCGGAAGAAATCATCACGATGCCGCTACCTGACCGCTCCAGTCAACCAAACACGACCAGTGCAACAAGTACAGCAACTTCAGGCGAAATGGGGGCGCAAGTGGAACGGTTAGCACGTCAGAGCGGCTGCGAGCCGACAATGAGTGCTAAATTAATCGCCAGGACAACGGGTGTTGAGACATATCAAACTTCCTGTCAAAATGGACAACAGGCGCTGTTCAAATGTGAAATGCGCCAATGTCGACGATTGGACTAATTCCAGCTTCAGCTCAACCTAAAGGGGAACCGATTATGAAGGCTACATTCACTATTTTAGTACTGTGCTCCCTGCTGACTGGTTGTTCAGCGGCCCATTTTCGGTGCGACGATCCCGATGCCCGCCCGGCTTCGTGTAAATAGATAGAAAGTCCGCACTTTATGACTGGTGAAATGGCGTCTTCTTATTCGCATAGCGGGTGTAAGTATCAGCGAGGATGCGTGGTTCGCACCAAAAGACATCGCATGCTTTAAAACGTTGACGTTAAATTTTTAATAACGATCTGGAGTAAATAAATCATTCGCTTAGAGGTTCAAGCCATTTTGATCCCGCATTGCTAGCGGTATTTAGTCGAACGATAAGAGGGAAGAAGTGGGGAGGTGTTTCACCTCCCTGAGAAATTTCTCTACTCCCATTTTCATAGTTTATTTTCAGCAATCTGAATAGTGCATGATCACATGTGACACATTTCCACTACTCAAGCAATTGTGCCGACTATCGCTGTAATGTGGCGTAACGAAAGACTCTTTTAATACCTGCTATTTGCGCCAGCCTTAGACAGCATATCGACTGCTCTTCGCATGATTTTATTTAGCGATGTTTAAGTTTCGTCTTTAACCAGCGCACTCAGCTATCGGCTATGAACCATTTAATTGCTGCCAGCTTCGAGGACCACCGTCGCCGTGGCGATCATCGAACCGCCTTAATACGGCTTCACGCACGGAATCTGAAAGACTGGGATATTTATCACCCTGCTCAATGGCAGCGTATTCCTTGCCAGCTTTTGAAAGATCATCTGAAATGTGAAAGCCAGCAACAAAATCCTGCTCCCATTGCTCGGTAACCTTCTGCACCAGGGCTACGCGTCCGGGATGACTTAAAAGTCCGAACTCGTCGGCCCCGGCATTAATTTTTTGTACGGTCTCGGTCAATCCCTCTTCGGTCGGCGGAGCCTTTGTAAACTCATTGACTGCATGTGAACCACTAGTTTTCGACATTTCACTCTCCTTAAATAAATGGCGCGATGGGAACGCCACTTTTCCAAAAAAACTGTACAGCGATTCGATAAAGCTATTACGTTCCTAGGTTATGAAACCTAATACTAGTGAGCGTCGGGATTGTCGAGATTAAAATAAAATATCTTTTATCCAATACATTACTTTCGACGATTCCCCGTCACTCTACAACAAAGTTAGCTTTCAACTTGTCCGACAGGCAGTGTAAAAAATCGTTCCTGCATTTCTTCCAACCCGAGAGTCTGCAACACTTCTTGCAACCGTTGTATGGGTCGAGCACGCGGTAAATCTTTGTAAGTCGCGATAATTAATTCATTTTTCATGGAATGCTCCCAACCGACAAGCTCTGTCACGTTGACCTGGTATCCATGCGCTTCCAGTTGAAGACACCGTAAAACGTTCGTCACCTGGCTTCCAAATTCACGTGTGTGTAATGGATGCCGCCAAATTTCTGTAAGCGCTTCCTTGCCGAGAGATTTGCCCTTATTTTTCTTCAATACCGCGGCCACTTCGGCCTGGCAACAAGGCACAAGCACCATGAAGCGGGCCTTCTTTTTTAAGCCGAACTGTATTGCATCATCTGTCGCAGTATTACATGCGTGTAATGCGGTCACCACGTCAACGCGCTCGGGGAGCAATCCCGACTCGGTTGAGTCAGCCACGGACAAGTTAAGGAACGACATTCCAGGAAATGCCAATTTGCGTGCTAATTCTTGCGATTTTATAACGAGCTCTTCACGCGTCTCAATGCCGTAAATATGCGAGCCGTCCTTCAACGTCTTAAAAAATAAGTCATACAAAATAAATCCAAGATAGGACTTACCGGCGCCATGATCCACCAGTTGAACACTCGCATGCTCACGTTGGATTTCTTGCAATAAAGGCTCGATAAACTGATAGAGGTGATACACCTGCTTGAGTTTGCGACGACTATCCTGATTCAACTTGCCGTCGCGGGTCAAGATGTGCAACTCTTTTAACAGTTCAATGGATTGACCAGGTCGAATCTCATGCTTGGACTGCGACTGTGATTGACTATTCGACGCGGAATCTTGCTTGATACTATTCATTTAATTCTGATTTCCTGGCTGCTCGATACGACGATTGGACGGTGATAAGACCAAGTATAGCGATTTCAGCGAGGGTGAGAGCCAATTTACGCGTCGCCCACCTAGTTGCTTAATTAGTTGCCCACTTTATCGCTTACTTATCCGCTTGCTTATCTACAGTCGCAATCAGTGATCAAGCCTCCGGCACAGGAATTTTTTAAGCTGACACGAACTTGCCTAACTTAACTTATAGACAACCAAAATTCATACCGCATCAATAAAAAATCGTCGGTTAGCAATACATTAAATGAAGTTGTCAGGGGTTATCCCGCCACTTGAATAGCGTCCCAGTTCCACGTCATTACGCAGACCAACTTTTCGCATCGCAGAGGTTTTTTGTAAGGCAATGGTTTTCACACTTTTGTTCAAGCGTAGCGCTATCTCCTGCATTGTATGGCCATCGGCATACATTCTTAATACTTCCGTTTCGCGCTTTGTTGGCATTTGCCCAACCGGACCACCACGCAAAATCTCGCGCACTGATTTACCGATATAGCGCGTGCTATTCGCGGTCCCCTCGATTGCATCCCGGATAGATGAAATTTCATCATTCATATGCAATACAGCGTCAGCGCCGCTTTTTATAATTTGATACAACACGGCTGGCATCATATTCATCGTAAGAACGATTAAACATATCTGCGGATGATGCCGCTTAATGTAGGAAAGTAGTGTCAAACCATCACTCATACGGCGCATCGGCATTGAGATGTCGGTGATTAAAATATCGCATTCAGTATCCTTTAATCGCGCCAGTAACTGATCAGTCGAATTAGCAATTGCGGCCACCGAAAGATCTGCACAGCGATCAATATAGCCACGCACGCCGGCAATAATGACGGGATGATCGTCGGCTAAAATTATCTGTTGTTGTCGCAATCGGATCTTTCGCATGCTTTCTCCTTAAAATCAAACATTGAAAATCAAAGATCGCTTCGATTTTCCAAATAAATATCAAATGGATAATTTTGTGACTATCCGTTTTAATATTGATTTCCTAGGAACTAAGGTTAGCTATAGATGCGCCTCCGAGATATGAGAACTTTCCCAAAATGAGGGTAACAATTCTGATAATGATGCTTAAGCGGGCAATTTTAAGAAATTTCCGGCCTACTTTGACAACATTTCATACCAAAACGAGACGGTGGCGGGATGAAGCAAGGTACATTCAGTATCGCTTACGCATTTAATCCGGCGGAAAATTGGGATAGGTTGGATGCGAAACGAACGGATAACCGGTGCTCAAGTAAATTGAAGAGTCGATTGAACACTGCATTTTGATATTAATACGACATCATTTATACTCGTTAGATGTCCACCGGATCGACTTCCAGCGACCATTTGGCGCGCGTCTTGATGGTCCGCAAGACAGCCATCCAATCAGTAAGAAAAGCTTGTAAGCCCGGTCTTGAAGGGCATTCAATCAAGAGCTGCGCCCGATCCACATTAGCAACACGCGTCATCGTCATGGGGATCGGATCATTCATCGTAATACCGCCATGCTCCAGGCAGGTTGCGGCCTCTTGCAAAAACGCTATCGCTGTTTCAAGCTCCTTTGCCTCAGCGCGTAATAGCGCTTGATAAATATACGGCGGCAAATGCGCTTGTTGCCGCTCAGCCAAAAGAGAGCTGGCAAAGTGATCATAATCATGCGCGATCACCGCCGAATACAAAGGATGCTGCGGATAACGCGTCTGAATCAACACCTCACTGACGCTGCCACCCTCTTTTTGTGCTGCCCTACCGGCGCGACCGGCAACCTGCATTAGCTGGGCAAACAAGCGCTCACTGGCGCGATAATCATGGGAGAACAAGGCCGTGTCAGGATTCAAAATTCCGACAAGGGTCAGATTTTTGAAATCATGCCCTTTAGCGACCATTTGCGTACCGATCAAAATATCGACCTCGCCCCGATGCACGCTATCGAAGGCGCTTTGAGCGCTGCCTTTGCGACGCGTTGAATCAGCATCAATCCGCAAAACCCGCGCTTCCGGAAACATCGCCTGCAAACCCTCTTCCAGACGTTGCGTCCCGCGCCCCAATGGTTGCAAATCAACATTGCCACAGGTCGGGCAAGACTTGGGGATGCGCAACTCGAGGCTGCAATGATGGCAGCGTAGTCGATGTTCAGGCTTGTGCAACACCATATACGCAGTGCAGCGCGTGCAGTTGCTGACCCAGCCGCAAGCATCACAGGCAATCACCGGTGCGTAACCACGTCGGTTGAGGAATAACAGCGATTGCTCACCACGTTGCAAGCGCAGCTTTAAAGCGCTGATCAACGTAGAGGTCAGACCCTCAATCGGTTTGTCGTGCTCCATATTCACCAGTTTCACAGCCGGCAAAACAGCATTCTTCACTGCGCGTTCACGTAATTCAAGTTTTCGATAGCGCCCTGACTGCGCGTGATGCCAGGTTTCCAGCGAGGGTGTCGCCGAGCCCAGAACGATAGGAATTTTTAACTGGTGTGCACGCCAGACAGCCAGATCGCGAGCCGAGTAACGCAAGCCTTCCTGCTGCTTATAGGATGGATCATGCTCCTCATCAATAACGATCAGGCGTAAATGCGGCAACGACGCCAGCACCGCAAGTCGGGTCCCGAGAATGATGCGGGCTTGCCCTAAATGAGCAGCGAGCCAGTGTCGCATGCGCTCGCCTTCGGCCAGTCCGCTATGCAATGTTGCGACCATGACACCAGGAAATCGCGCACGGATATTGCCCTCTAATTGCGGCGTCAAATTGATTTCAGGAACCAGGATTAAAATTTGGGCAGGATTGTTCTCACCATTACCATGCGACAATATTTTTTCTGCCGCCTGCAAATACACCTCGGTTTTGCCACTGCCGGTAACGCCATACAACAATGTTGGCGCAAAGCCGGTAGCACTGGCAATTGCGTCGGCGGCGCGTTGTTGCGCTGGGTTCAACGGCGGAACATCGATTGGCGTAGCATCGTGCGCAACGCTGACCTGATGTAGTTTCTTTAAGCCGCGGTCAAGCGCAACTGTGGTTAAAGCGCGCAAATTTTTCGGCAAACCCGGCAACGCCACCTCTCCCAATGGACGCTGATAATAATCGGCCGCAAATTGACATAAAGCCAACCAATGAGGCGACAGCGCCGGCAACTGATATCGTACGGCTTGCACATCCTTTAATTTCGCGGCTGGAACCTCACTATGCGCGCTGCTGCCAACGATCATCCCAACCACCTCACGTCGACCGAACGAGAGTTGCACAAGTTGACCTATCTGCGGGCGGGCGTCTGCATCACTCGTTGACTGCCAGCGATAGTCAAAACTGCTGTCAAGGGGGGTGTCAAGGACAACCTGAAGAATGCATTGTTTCACGAAGTTAATGTGAATCCTGAGGAAAGAAGCTAACTGCCGGTTTCATAAGCGCTTTTAAAACTATCCACAGGTTCTGTGGATAACTTTGTGGATAACATCCACTTGACAGCCGCAAACGCAGTATATACGCGGGACTCGATGAATTGCCCAAACTGAGTGCACTAAAAATGACCTTAAAAATCAATGACTTACAAAGTCCTCGATTCACAAAAAATATATTTTTATATTTTTTCCCAACATCCACCGCAACCGATAATTTGTGCACAAGTCCACTATGTTCGCAATAAAAAAGAACCGAACTGAATAAAATTGCAAGCACGAATAGCGCATATCAATATCAACCTCAAAAAAACTTGATGGCTAACACCGCGACCATCGCATCCAGATATCTTTTCGGTCTTGTGTACTTACCTCATGCAAAACATGAGGAAACGCGTTAAGTACTGGTTTCATAAGCACTTTTTTTTAGTCACGCAGTGCCTGTGGATAACTTTGTGGGTAACCCTTCTAAAAAAGGTCCTAGCGTCATATCCCGCGCCAGTTCTCACAAATAATCGAAAGTAATTGCAAAAAAAAACTTCTTATAATTCAATGACTTACAATTTTAAAAATACGGCAAATTAAAAATATTGATACGCAAAATTTCTGCGATGCAACAAATAATTATTGTGCATAACTAGTCTAATTCGACGCTAAATCTGTGTTAAGGAAAAATATTTCTAGCGTAAAACAGCACCAAACCGGAGCGCTGACTATCGCTAGCCACTAAACCAATATCCTGATCGGGCAATTTAGTCGTTCACAATGTACAAGGAAAGAATGACTGGTTCGCGTAAAAAAGGCGTTCGAAATTTTCAATCCCACACACCCTTGTCTTGACGCTACTTATCAGCGCATCTTACGACTCATCTCGTGCACCGCCTCGACCATCACGGCGACTGATTCCGGCGGTGTGAACTGGGAAATACCATGACCGAGATTGAATACATGTCCATGCCCAGCAGAAGGCGGTCCATAAACCGATAACAAACGACCCACCTCAGCGCGAATCTGTTCAGGATTCGAGAACAGGACCACCGGATCAAGATTGCCTTGTAGCGCTACTTTATGTCCTACGCGAGCGCGCGCCTCGGCCAAATTGACGGTCCAGTCCAGTCCGACCGCATCAGCCCCGATATCCGCGATCTGCTCAAGCCACAAGCCGCCGCCTTTGGTAAAGACGATTGCAGGAATAGGCACACCATCTTTTTCCCGCTTTAACTGACTCATCACCTGACGCATGTAATTTAATGAAAACGACTGGTATGCACCATCTGCAAGCGCGCCACCCCATGTATCAAAAATCATCACAGCCTGCGCACCGGCGTCAATTTGGGCGTTCAGATAGGTTGCCACAGCAGCAGCGTTGATCGCGAGAATGTGGTGCATCAGATCAGGGCGGTTGTACAACATCGTTTTAACCGTGCGGAAATCATCCGAACCGCCGCCCTCAACCATATAACACGCCAGCGTCCACGGACTGCCAGAGAAACCGATAAGTGGAACCTTGCCGTCCAATTCCGTCCGAATTTGCGTCACAGCGTTGAAAACGTAGTCAAGACTGCCCATCTCGGGAGCAGACAATGCCATCACCGCTTTTTCATCCCGTAACGGACGTTCGAACTTTGGCCCTTCGCCATCGGCAAAGAACAATCCCAAACCCATTGCGTCCGGCACTGTCAAAATATCGGAAAATAGAATCGCAGCATCGAGAGGAAACCGATCCAGCGGCTGCATCGTGACCTCGGTGGCATAGTCGGGATTCTTTGCCAGGCCCAGAAAAGACCCTGCGCGCGCGCGCGTTGCGCGGTATTCAGGCAAATAGCGTCCCGCCTGACGCATCAGCCACAACGGCGTGTAATCCGTTGGTTGACGCAACAATGCACGTAGGAATGTGTCGTTCTTAAGAGGGGCAAATTGGGGCATCGAAGGCAATCTCAAGCTTTTGGAATGCGGCATTATCTCATTCTAATCACAGCCTGCGGCATTCATGCTGAGGTTTTCTGATACGTTCACTGACCAGCTAGAAAGGGGATGACCGTCAAATGCTGGCTAAACTAGTCGCCAGCAGTCATTGCCAAACCACTTGTGCGTCCAATAGATGCTGACCACAGCGTAAGGGCGAGCGCCATTAACACCATGACAACGCCGGCATATGGCAACACCGTTAATTGAAAACCGGCCCCAATCGCCATGCCGCCAACCCAGGCACCTGTCGCATTGCCAAGATTGAATGCACCTTGATTCAACGTGGCCGCAAGATTGGGGGCTTCGCTGGCACGATCCACGACTAACACCTGCAACGGCGGTACGATGGCGAAAGCCAGTACACCCCATATGAAAATCGTCACTACCGCTGCAACCGGCGTATGCATGGTGACGGAAAACACGGTCAGCACAATCGCCAGCGCAATCAAAAATCCAATCAAAGAGGGCAACAAACGCCAGTCTGCCAATTTGCCGCCCAGCGCGCTTCCAACGGTTAAGCCAACACCAAAAATCAACAACACCAGCGTTACCGCATGCGGTGTTAAGCCTGTGACATCTTCCAGTATGGGCGTAATGTAGGTGAACACCGAGAACAAACTAGCCGACGCCAGCGCGCTAATTGCCAGCACCATTAATACCTGGCGATCAGCAAGAACCCTAAACTCTTGAAGCAAACTACTTTTTTGCATAACGATCTGCTTTGGCAGCCATGCTGCCAGTGCGATCACCGCCAAGATCCCGATGACCGTTACCGCCCAGAAAGTTGACCGCCAACCCAACAACTGGCCGAGAGCGGTGCCGAAAGGCACGCCCAACACGTTGGCGAGAGTTAGTCCCGCAAACATTAACGCAATCGCCTGCGCCCGCCGATTCGGGGCAACTAGGCCAGCGGCCACAACGGAACCAATACCGAAAAACGCGCCATGACAAAACGCAGTGACTACGCGCGCGACCATTAACACTGTGTAATTTGGCGATAACGCGCACAACACATTGCCGACAATGAACAAACCCATGAGGCTTAACAATGCGTTACGGCGCGGCATGTTAGCGGTAACAATGGCGATAATAGGTGCGCCGATAGTGACCCCAAGCGCGTAGCCGGTGACCAGCATTCCGGCAGCCGGAATCGATACCCCCAGATCCCGTGCCACGTTGGGCAGCAATCCCATAATGACGAACTCAGTGGTACCGATACCAAAAGCGGCAACGGCCAGGGCGAATAAAGGCAAGGACATCATGTGAGGATCAATCTGGAAACGGGGTCACAATGATAAGTAACGCAACTGGAAACAATGATCGCGACCGCCGAAGGCACACCAGGAAATTGGTGTAAGGCACGATTATAGCAACGCAAAAAGATTTCTGCTGCGCACGAAAATATCATTTATGGAGTGGTGCTATATCAACGACATGACCTTGATAAAATGAATCAAAAAAGGATCGACAAATCGATCCCATTTTTTCCGGATTATTAGGATACGTATTTCAACGAATCACATTCCGCCCATGCACAAATACTTGATGACCTGATAGTCTTCGATACCGTATTTCGAACCTTCACGGCCAAGACCGGATTGCTTGACGCCACCAAATGGCGCGACCTCGGTAGATATCAGGCCGGTATTGATACCGACTATGCCGCTCTCAAGCGCTTCTGCCACGCGCCAGATACGGCCGATATCGCGTGAATAAAAATAGCTGGCTAGTCCGAATTCGGTATCGTTGGCCATCGCCACCACTTCATCGTCAGTGGTAAAGCGAAACAACGGTGCCATCGGGCCAAAAGTTTCTTCACGCGCCACCACCATATCGGAAGTGACATCGGCCAAAATCGTTGGCTCAAAAAAACTATGTCCCAACGAATGACGCTTGCCACCCGCAAGGATGCGCGCGCCCTTGCTCAAGGCATCCGCAATGTGCTGCTCAACTTTTTCAACTGCTTTTTGATCAATCAACGGCCCTTGTGTGACGCCCTCTTGTTGACCGTCCCCGACTTTCAACTTGGCAACTGCCGCTACCAGTTTTTCAGCGAATGCATCGTACACGCCAGCTTGCACGTACAAGCGGTTGGCGCAGACGCAGGTCTGTCCGGCATTGCGGTATTTGGACGCCATTGCGCCCTCGACAGCGGCATCCAGATCAGCGTCGTCGAAGACGATGAATGGTGCGTTCCCACCCAGTTCCAACGATAGTTTCTTAATAGTTGGCGCACATTGCTCCATCAACAAACGTCCGACGCCGGTTGAACCGGTGAACGTCAGCTTACGCACAATCGGATT
>NZ_JASJXA010000007.1:0-171654 GCF_035018905.1 Glaciimonas sp. Gout2
ATTCTGATTCGGTCTTAAGTCATCTACCTTTTTCATTATTTTGGCGCGCAAGGGTAGCCTCTACCGTGGCAAACCAAATGCAAATCGTGGCAGTCGGTTGGCAGGTTTATCAAATGACCGGCAGTGCATTCGATCTTGGCATCGTCGGACTGGTTCAGTTCCTTCCTGCACTATTTCTGGCGTTGGTCGTGGGCCATGTCGCGGATCGTTATGATCGTCGCCAAATCGCCCGTATCTGTTTATTTATTGAAGGCATCGCCGCTGCCATATTGGCGCTCGGCAGCATTCAAGGATGGCTTTCAAAGGACGCGATTTTCGTCATTGTCTTTATTATCGGTGCCACTCGCGCCTTTGAATCACCCACCATGCAAGCATTAGTGCCCGGCCTGGTTCCCGCGAGACTATTACCACGCGCTGTTGCATGGGCAGCGTCCGCCACGCAAACCGCCGTGATTATCGGCCCTGCACTTGGTGGATTTATTTATGCTCTCGGAGCAAGTGCCGTATACGCCATCAGCAGCGCAGCGTTTATTATCGCAAGCGTATTGGTCAATCGTATACGAATTGAAACCGTTTTACCGAAACGAGAACCGGCAACTTTGACATCGCTATTTGCAGGTATTGCTTTCATCAAGAGTCGTCCAGCTGTTTTGGGCGCTATTTCACTCGACTTATTCGCTGTGCTACTCGGCGGTGCGACCGCTTTATTGCCGATCTTTGCGCATGACATACTCGCGACCGGCCCACTCGGGTTGGGCCTTCTTCGCTCAGCGCCTGCCATTGGTGCACTTTCCGTAGGTTTATATCTGACACGTCGTCCATTAACTAAACGCGTTGGCCGCAGCATGTTTATTGCCGTTGCGATTTTTGGCGTTGCCACTGTCGTTTTTGCCCTTTCCCGCTCCATGGCACTATCACTTGTGGCGTTGGTAATACTGGGAGCATCCGACATGATCAGCGTTGTCGTCCGATCCTCATTTGTCCAGCTTCAAACGCCAGACGCGATGCGGGGAAGGGTCAGTGCGGTCAATTCTGTATTCGTTGGAACCTCAAATCAGCTGGGTGAATTTGAATCAGGTATCACAGCATCATGGGTCGGCCCGGTTCCCGCAGTAATGATCGGTGGTATCGGCACCATTATTGTCGTGGCGCTATGGATTCGATTATTCCCTGAGTTATTTAAGGTTGATCGACTCACCGACCCATCGACCACAACAGAACACGCGCCACCTTCACAGCGCAAGCGAGCATCGAATTGAGTGGTCAAACTGACCTTCGCCACATGGGACGGCATGCATAATGCCCCGCGAAAAATAATCTGCGCCAGCAACGATCATTGGTTACCGCTATACTTTAAGACAACTAATACGCCGCATTAAATTGACCGAAAGCACGTTACAGATCACTACCATCCACAACATAAAGATCAACAGGATTAACGAAAAATCTACTGATGAACGCGATAAGTCTGATCAGTGGGCGCAGCAACGCTAAAGTCACTTTCCATATTCCAGTCAATTTCAACCGTCAAGATCGTGGTTGGCCTACCTTTCAAAGTGGTCATCGCGACAAAGGAACATACAATGCAATATCGCGAGCTGGGAAACACTAACCTAAAAGTAAGCCAGATCACGCTCGGCACGATGACGTGGGGAGAACAGAATACTGAGGCCGAAGCGCATGCTCAAATCGATATGGCGCTTGCGCATGGGGTGAATCTGATCGATGCAGCCGAAATGTATCCAGTACCACCTCGTCCTGAGACACAGGGCTTGACTGAAAACTATCTGGGCACCTGGCTAAAAAATTCTGGCAAACGCGATCAAGTATTGATTGCAACCAAAGCAACCGGTCCGGCACGCAAACCACACAATCCACGACACATCCGCGGCGGCGTCAATAATTTTGATCGTAAAGGTTTGACCGAAGCGCTCAATGGCAGTCTTGAACGGCTGCAAACAGATTATGTCGATCTATACCAATTGCATTGGCCGGATCGTAGCGTAAATTGTTTCGGTCATTTGAATTACACGCACCTTCCGGAGGAAGACACTGTTCCGATTGAGGAGACGCTGACGATCCTTGCTGATTTTATTCAATCTGGCAAAGTCCGTCACATCGGTATTTCGAACGAAACACCTTGGGGAATTGCGCAATTTATTCGCGCTGCCGAAAAATTCGATCTGCCACGTATTGTATCCATTCAAAATCCCTATAGTTTGCTGAACCGCACTTTTGAAATTGGGCATTCCGAATTTTCTTATCGGGAGCAAATTGGCTTGCTGGCTTATTCACCGTTGGCCTTTGGTGTTTTATCTGGAAAATATTTAAACGGTGCGCGTCCTGCCGGTGGGCGTTTGACGGTATTTGAGCGTTTTAGTCGATACACTAACCCGCAAGTTGATCGGGTCGCTGGCGATTACGTTGCGCTTGCACAAAAACACGGTCTCGATCCCGCGCAAATGGCTTTGGCTTTTGTAACGAGTCGCGGTTTTGTCACTAGTAACATCATCGGCGCTACTACGCTGCCGCAATTGCAAAGCAATCTGGACAGTATCAAAGTGACTTTAAGTGAGGAAATTTTGGCGGAAATCGAAGCAATTCATACGCGCCAACCTAATCCGGCACCTTGATGGTTATATGCGTTGTTCATTGCGTTATTGGTTGGGTGGCACACAGCTTTTTTCGTCAATGAATTGTACCGCCATGCTGAAGGCATTTTTTCTGCCTTCAGCACTCCGTCAATAACGCATCAAGCTTACTAAATTGGCGCAAGCAATCTGCTCTATACAAACATCAAACGGATGTTGAATCGGTCTTAACGATAATCGGCGGAGCCATAACCCTTGCCCGCTGAGAGTAGCGTTTTGCCAAAACTGCACAAACCATCAATTGTATTTGGTGAAATAACATCAGCGGCAATACCACCATCCCGACTGTGTGACTGGCAAATAATACGTTCGCCATGGGTATGCCGCTGGCTAAGCTTTTCTTAGAGCCACAAAATACGATAGTGATCTCATCTTCTTTATTAAATCCCAGGCGACGACTGAGAAAAGTCGCTATTGCCAGCATAACAAACAATAACAATGACAATACAACAAGTAATCCAAGCAACGAAATTGCGGGTAACTGCGACCATAATCCTTGTACCACTGCCTCGCTAAATGCGGTGTATACCACTAACAAAATCGATCCCTGATCTACGAACTTCAACAGGGCTTTGTGTTTATCAACCCAAACGCCAATCCAGCGTCGTGCAATTTGACCAGCTACAAACGGCAACAGCAGTTGATAGACGATATTCATAATCGAATCTAACGAACCATGGGATTGGCCATGTGCTACGACGATTAAACCAACCAGAACAGGAGTAAGAAATATCCCGATCAGATTGGATGCCGACGCACTGCACACCGCCGCTGGAACGTTACCCCGGGCGACGGAAGTAAAGGCGATCGAGGATTGGACAGTCGATGGCAAAGTGCACAAAAACAAAATACCCAGATACAAATCTGGCGTCACGAGCGGCAGGAAGATAGGTTTAAATGCCAAACCTAAAAGGGGAAATAAAACGAAACTAAATGCCAATACCGTTAAATGCAAACGCCAGTGCATCGCACCTTCGATCGCCGCTTCGCGCGACAATTTTGCTCCATGAAGAAAAAAGAGCAACCCGATAGCAAATGTCGTCAACATACTAAATCCGTGAGCGACTTCACCTTGAGCAGGTAAAAGACTCGCGATTAGCACGGTCGTGACAAGCATCAGAGTGAAATTATCAGGCAAAAAACGGGGACGAACCATGGTGGGATATGAATGTGATTAAAACGATTAAAAGACGGGCAAAATATTGCAGATAATATTGCATAGCTAAAATGTCGGCATGCAATTACCGGTGCCATGCCGCTAAGCGAGTTGAATGATTTGATCGGCCGGTGGGCTACTTGCCACATTAAGGTCAATATTTTACTCCGCCTCCACCAAACTTGCAGACTAGACATCAACTGGCTTGGGAAAATCGGTTTAAATGGCCCATTACAGCAGGATTAAAACAACAATGGCACCAAGCGGCGCCATTTAGTACATGTTAATACTTACATTTCAATAAAAAACGATAACCGTGGCAGCCAGCACCAGCAGGTGTTGTTAGGTTAACCTAGTGATTTGAGCAAACCCGGCAATTTTCACCATAACCAAAACATCAGCAACCAGGCAAAATTTACCACACCGAGAGCAGCTACTACTGGCGCCATACCAAGTAAGCGTCGCCCTGTTCCTGATGCGTATCGACCAGTTACACGCCATGCCAACCAGACGCTCCACAGCGTGGTAGCAATCAATAGAATCGCCCGCATGTCGTTCGCCCAGAACACGGGTAAATGTTCGGCCCGCAAGAGGCTGATGGTAGTCGCGGATAAGCCCACAAACACACCGCAACCCGCCAGAGGAATCGTAGACTGTACCAAATGATTAAAGCGGCTACGATCCCAATTACCCAACAAACGGGTACTCAAAGCAAACAGCAACGACAAAACGGTCCCCAGCACCAAGCCGGTGGTTAAAATGTAAGCAACTACGAGGCTTCCATCCAACCAACTGAAGACGTCACTTTGGGCAGGATAATTGGTAAATATCCACCACGGTGCATTGGTCGCAAAAGGCCACATGATGTCGCGATCTATTAACCAGGTCGCAATCGCTTGTTTGATCACAATGAACCATGGACTTGCCGACCAGTGGAATGCACCAATCGCTATTCCCATCAGGCCATAAAGTGCTAAAGCACTTTCCCACAGGCTATTTTGCTTTTCGCCCAGAGAGACTATCTCTAATGTCGGAGGACGCCATGTTAATGTGATCGCCTCGCGATGATTGCTACAGCGTCCGCACATATGGCAATCGGCAGCACCCGTCATTGCACGCAAAGGCACCAGCGGTGCACAATTAATGGCAATCGTTTTCTTACCGTGCGTATTGTACGAAGCACGCCAGGCCGCCTCATTAACCTTGTAATGAAAAGGCGCCAATTTTGCCAACAAGCCGAACACACCATTGACAGGGCAAAGGTATTTGCACCAAACGCGCTTTTCCCTACCATAAAGATATCCAACGATAATCGCACCAAAGGTCGAACCGCCCAATACAAGTAGAACCGCCTTGGGATATTGATAGACACTTACCATTTGTCCATAAACCGTCGTGAGCGCAAAAGCCACAAATGGCCATCCACCCCAACGCATCCAGCGTGGAATCGGCTTAAAGAGGCCATGCCGGCTGGCAAATTCAGTCAGTGCACCTTCAGGACATAATACGCCGCACCAGACACGCCCCATCAACACCATACTGATTAACACGAAAGGCCACCATACTCCCCAAAATGCAAACTGCGCAATTAAGGTCAGGTTGGACCAGATGTGCGCCGTTTCATCGGGTAGCGGTAGAAAAATTGGTACCAGAATCAGCAATGCGTAAATGAGAACGACGCC
Organism: Glaciimonas sp. Gout2; assembly: GCF_035018905.1. Taxonomy (NCBI): domain Bacteria; kingdom Pseudomonadati; phylum Pseudomonadota; class Betaproteobacteria; order Burkholderiales; family Oxalobacteraceae; genus Glaciimonas; species Glaciimonas sp. Gout2. The sequence goes on from NZ_JASJXA010000007.1 coordinate 5,490, forward strand.
CCATTGGATGCCACGGATGAGCGGTGCATTGAGGCGCATCCACTCGCCGACGCGTGCCAAGCGGGTTGGCGACGTCGGCGATGCAGTTGATGTAGTGCAAGAGCTCATGAGTTTAGGTTGCCAGCTTAGCCTGTGCGGTGCTTTTTGGCGCGGCACGTTTTAAAAACAGTGACACTACCACCCAATAGCCAATGTAGACCAGTAAACTCATCAATGCCGGTTGAGCACGATAGCCGGTTAAGGTGCCAACCAAATTGCCGAAAGTACTGCTGTCATCGAGCAACCATGCGCTATTCCAGATCGGATCGATCAACGTGGGAACAATGTCTAGCGACATCAGGCGCTCAACGCCGGTGAGTAATAATCCCGCCGCCAAAAATAACAGCATGGTTTCGGTCACCTGAAAGAATCGACGCCAGGAAAAAATCTTGCCGCCTAATTGCAGAAGATAGAACGTCAAAACGGCTAGTCCAAACCCGATTATTGCAGCCAATATCAGCATCTGGAGACTGTTATGCTCGCTCTGTTTAATGCCATACAGGAAAATCACCGTCTCGCTACCTTCGCGTGCGATAGCCAACGCCGCCAGTACCGTCACGCCCCACCAGTTAGCAGCCTTTAAGTTGGCTTTCAACGAGGTTTCCATTTCGCGCTTCATCGTACGACCATGTTTGCGCATCCAGTACACCATCTGCACGATCAATACCGCCGCTATCAATACCATCGCTATCTGAAAATAGTCTTGCGAATCTCCTGACAGAATTTCGCTAAAACCCAGCAACGCAGCACCTAGGCCGATCGCCGCAATGATGCCGATGCCGACACCGGCCCACAAATAAGGCAGGCCACGGCGCGTTTCCGCTCCGCCGTTAGCCAACCAAGCGTGTAATATGCCAACCACTAGCAAAGCCTCAACGCTCTCGCGCCAGACGATGAACAAAACTTGACCCATCGCTTAATTCTCCATTACATCGTTAACAAGGTATAAACATTAAACATTTGAGCGATTTCCAGCGCCGCTTCGGTTATGAACCCGACAAAAACTCTCCTATTGAGATTACAAAAAATATCAACTAAAAAACCTGTTTTTTGTCAATTCAATTTAATGGTGTCAGGTTCCGAATAACTTTATTTGGCGACAATCAAGCCCTTTGCACTTAAATGAAAATCATCAAAAAATTTGTACTCACCAGGTGACAGCGGCGCAATCACGATAAATGACTGTGCGCCGGGTCCTAAAACTTTTTCTTTGCGTAACTGAACGCTCTCAAATTCCACCGCGGAAGAGCCGGTGTTGTGCACTTCGATCTTAATTTTCTGACCAGCCGGAACTTCAATTCGCGCCGGGTTTAAGACGCCATCTTTCATCTCCAACCTAAAAGTAGGTAAATCTACAGCGGACGAAAAGCCTGCGGTGCACAGCAAACCAATAGCCAGCACACCACGTAAATTTTGTACAAACATCGATATGACTCCTGATCGGAAAACGTCCACTTGAGGTTACTAAAGAAGCACATGGTGTTACATGCCGATTTAGCAACAGCATTATCTATTAATAGCCGCCCTTTTTACCGACGCCGGCAAAAACGAAATCATTCTTGACCTCAAACGGTTTGAACCAGGCGCTAACGCCGGTTTCCTTATCTACATGCCGACCAAAGTGCGCTGCCGCATTCGCAGACGGCGGTGAGATTTTCATAATCAACGTATATTTACCGGGACCTGCCAACTTGACGTTATCGCCATAATGCGGACCGTCGTTCGCTACCATCGGCATCATGTCGCCTTTGATGACTTCTTTTGATCCCACTTTTGTGAACTGATACGAGATAACCAAATTCGGCATCCAGTCCCCTTCAGCGAAACCATTAGGGTTATCTTTTACGGCACGAATGTCTGCCTCGACATGGATATCTGATAACTCTGCCTTGCGCATCATGCCTTCTGGTTCCATCTTGATAGGCTGCAAATAAACCGCAGCGACTTCAATTCCGTTCATGATTTGCTGTTTGCCGATTGGATATTCCGCAGCTAAGGCGCTATTTGTAAAGCCCGCAGTAAACAACATCGCCAAGGTCAAAAATTTCATATTAGATTTCGCTCCCATTATGTTGCTCTTTCAGAATAGTAAATGATAATGATTATTGTTTGATTGTATCACCGCCATCATAAAACCGCTTCCCCTCAAAGAATATGGCGGTCCATGCGCGCTTACCAATGTGAGGTACTAACGCTATAGCGGCGATTACCCCTTCTTTACCGGACGGGCTTTGACGATTAAAATTTATCCCGATTCAGAAAAATGTAGATTTTTTTAACAATAATGATTCATTCGCAATTTACCCCTTCCAAAATCACGCCACCTCGGCTATAATTTTGTCTTTCGCGGCTGTAGCTCAGCTGGATAGAGTACTTGGCTACGAACCAAGGGGTCGTGGGTTCGATTCCTGCCAGCCGCACCAGTAATACGTTGTGAAATTAAGGGGTTAGCGCTAAAAGCGTTAATCCCCTTTTTTTTGCTTGAGTGACTTTTGAATGGGTCATGTTTTTCATTGAGTGGCTGTTCGTTGCGCCAGTCGAAGACGCAGCGTGCGCATGTCGGCTTTTTTACTCCCTTACTCACTCTTAATTTCTTGCAACGCCTCGTCCATTTCCAGAATTTGAGCAACATTGTAGTGCAAGAACAGAGGTTCCTTTGCGTGCCCGAGAATGGCGTGGATCGTCATCTCCATCGGCGGTCCTTTTTTTTTAGAATCGGGCCTACACTCACGCTGCCAAACGAAAACATGCGTTTTATGCTTGCCGCGCATCGACTCGAGAACTTGTTGAGCGAAATCGCTGCAAACAATCTAATTAGCGTTACATCGAAAAATACTCTGGAGGAGAATGTTAATGGCGAGCAAGAAAGCGCAGACGCGGCTTGATGCATCACGGCAAAAGCGTCCACCATGCCAACGGAACATGATGCGTACATCAGAATAAACTATGGACCAAAATGCATTCACGCACTGTCTAGCTAGTAGGTTCAATTGATCGATTAGAAATAAAGCAGTTGTCGTAAAGCAAAGTGACATGCGGTGGTGCGACTGGGATGCCAACTTTTACTAACGCGATGTCTAGCGCGCCATATAGTGAATCCCCAAAAAACTTCAATAAACTTTTTTTTAAGCGCTATTGAGGATTTCCAAGCCTGCCATTCGATCAAATTGATTCAAAAAAAAGCCCGCATCTCAGCGGGCTTTCAGATACTTTCAACTTTTAAATACCGCCTCAGACGGCATTACTCTTTAGCTAAACAACGCCAAGGTTTGGTCTCACTTTTGTACGCAAAAAAATGGTTAAGATACATTCGGGCCGGGCGGTTAAAACCCACCGAAATTCTAGCTAGCGGTTAGATGAAGATGCCGCCCGAGACTTCGACACGCTGCGCATTTACCCAGCGATTGTCCGCAGAGAGCAAGGCTGCGACAGCCCCGCCGATGTCATCCGGCAAACCGACACGTCCTAGCGCAGTTTGGCTCGCTACAGCCGCATTCATCTCCGCGTTATCACGCACCATGCCACCGCCGAAATCCGTTTCAATCGCGCCCGGCGCCAGCGTATTAACGGCGATACCGCGTGTGCCAAGTTCCTTGGCCATGTACCGCGTCAGCACCTCGACGCCGCCCTTCATTGCAGCATAGGCAGCAAGCCCGGGAAACGTAAAGCGGGTCAGACCGGATGAGATATTTACAATACGACCGCCGTCATTCATCAGCGGCAGCAGTTTCTGCGTCAGGAAAAATGGGCCCTTCAGATGGATATTAAACAGCATGTCGAACTGTTCTTCAGTGGTTTCTGCCAGGCTTGCATGGTAGCCAACACCGGCGTTATTAACGAGAAAATCAAAGCGATCACGCTGCCAAGTAGTCGCCAGCGCAGTCTTTACCGCATCGGCAAACGCCGCAAACGACTTCGCGTCGCCGACATCGAGTTGCAGAGCCAGCGCCCGACGACCTTGCGCCTGAATCTGTTGAACCACAGCTTCTGCCTCAACTTCGTTACCCTTGTAGGTAACGATCACATCAACGCCGCGTTCGGCCAGCTTCAGCGCCGTGTTGCGCCCGAGACCGCGGCTAGCCCCGGTAATAAGCGCTATTGGAGAAGTTTGAATAGTCATTGGGAATCCTTAGTTGTTGAAACAGGTTGCGATAGCTGAACTTTAATCATTTCCTGACCGAGGATAAAGCCATCAAAACTGGTTACACTGTTCTTTTATAAAAACAATCGAGGTCGTGTAGCCATGGATTTTGATGAACTTCGGATCTTTTCAAGAGTCGCCGACTTAGCCAGCTTCAGCCGCGCCGCAGAACAATTGGGGCTGGCGAAGGGACATGTATCGACATCTATCCAACAGCTAGAAGCGCGCCTTGGTACTCGGCTGCTACAACGAACGACGCGTAGCGTGCGCCTGACAGAAGATGGCAAACGCTTTCTTGATCGCTGCAAGGAGTTGCTGATTGAAGCGGAACAACTTCAGGTCATGTTTCAACCCACTTCAGGAGGTCTCACCGGACGACTCAGAATCGACATGCCGAACATCTTCGCCCGCGATGTCATCATTCCGCGTCTGCCAGAATTTCTGAGCGCGCATCCGGGACTAGAAATCGGCATTAGTACAACCGACCGCCGCGTAGATCTGATCCAGGAAGGATTCGACTGCATCTTGCGCGTAGGCGCACTAGAAAACTCCGACCTGGTCGCCCGTCCTATCGGACTGATGCAGATGTCAAACGCGGCTAGTCCAGACTACCTAAGCCAGCACGGCGTGCCTCAGACACTCGCCGATCTGACACAACACCGCATCGTCCACTACACGCCAAATCTGACGTCGAACGATGCGAGATGGGAGTATTTCGATCGTACCAACAACACCTACAAAACATTACCGATGACCGCTGCGGTCTCAGTAAATGGCACCGATGCCTATCAGGCAGCCGCTTTGGCCGGTTTAGGCTTCATTCAGGCACCAACACTTGGCCTCCAGCGATTGGTTGATCAAGGGTCATTAGTTCTCGTACTGCCAGAGTTCACCGCGTGCCCAATGCCAGTTTCACTGCTATATGCCAATCGCCACCAGCTTGCGCCACGCGTTCAGGCTGTAATGCGCTGGCTGACGGACATCCTCACACCTTATTTGATTAAACTGAGGTGACATGCAGTGCCATGTCATCATATTTAGCTTCGTCAATTGAACGTTAAGTTTATGTGTGTTTTAAAGCAGATCTCAGTAATTTAACAGAGCGTTACTCAGCGGGAACGGGCAAAGGAACTGAAGGTCCTTGCAAAAGTGAGCGCATACCGATAAGTCCAAAAATCGGTCCGGGTAACAAGATCCAGGCAACCTTGTTGCCGACTATTGGGTAAGCCGACGTGGTAATTAGAATCGCGAAGGTTGTGAGTAGAAATCCCAGACTGTTTTGAATTGCCAACGCACTGCCAACCAATCCCGGTGGACAAGCCTTAACTGACATCGCCGAGAACTGCGGCGAGTCGGCGACCACTGCCAAGCCCCACAAGAGCATTAATGCCAGCTTCCAGAAAACTGGCAAAGTTTGTAAAAATGGAAACAGCAGGCATATCGCCCCCGATGTTGCCAACGCCCACCATGCCACGCGCGCACTTCCCACTCTTTCGCTGAGTAAGCCACCGGCGATGCACCCAATCGCACCGATGCCAATTACCGCAAATGCCCAACCTGAAATACTGTGATACGGCAGTGTTCCCGGGGATGACAGCACATCCAAAAGCAGAACAGGCACCAGAGTCCAGAACGCATATAACTCCCACATATGGCCAAAGTAGCCGAAGGCAGATGCCCGAAATTCTTTTACTCGGAATGCATCCATGACGTTACCGATCGAGCTTGATGCGTGGGTACGCCGCTGAAGGTGCGGACCATCGCCCAGCCAGCCAACCATCAACGCGCCGACAAGTGCCAATGCGGAGGATGTCAGAATAACCGTTTGCCACGAAACCATTCCGCCAACCATCCGTATTCCATGCGGCAATGCCGTGCCCAGCGTTAACATGCCCACTAGCAGGCCAAGACTTCGGCCGGCGCTTTGCGGACTCCAGCTGACGACGAGTTTCATTCCCAACGGATATATTCCGGCTAGAGACAAACCGACGACGAATCGAAACCACAAGGCGCTTTCCAGCCCGGTACTCAAAAGTGCAAAGAGGCCGTTGAAGACTGCGCCGAGGATGCAACAGACCGCAAATATCTTACTCGCGGCGAAGCGATCCGCAAAACCCGTAAAAGCAAAAATCAACGTCCCAACAATAAAGCCGACTTGAACAGCGTTGGTTAACCAACCGATATCTGCTGCACTTAATCCCCAGAGGCGCATTAAATCGTCTGCCGCACTGTTCGCACTAAACCAGAGCGATGTACCGAATAGTTGCGCCAGGACGATAGTGGTGATCGGCTTGTTCATGTAGACTGTGCTTCCGCAAAGCGGGCATCACGCCATGCGATCGCTGCCCGCATGCCACGATCTCGCGCGATGTCCATGAATGCGCGTTTGTCCGGCGAACCCTTCGACTCAATGGCGTGATCAATGTCCAGCGCTTCTTTCAACGCACTCTGCATTCCTTGAAGTTCATAGGTCCGATTCAGCGCCTTTTTTGTTTGACTGACAAGGACCGGATCCACCAATGCAATCCCGCGAGCAATGCTGAGTCCCGTCTCGACATGCGCACCTTGCGGAACTATACGGCTGATAAATCCCATACGAAGTGCATCTTGAGCACTGATTCTGTCTGCGCCGGTAAAAATGATATCCTTTGCATGCTTCGGCCCTGTCATCCAAGGCAACAACATCGTAACGATCCCCGCACCGAATTTCAGTTCAGGCTCACCAAAAATAGCATCTTCGGCAGCGATTGTAATATCGCAAGACAGTGCTATTTCAAACGCGCCGGCCATGCATGCGCCATGAACGGCGGCGATAGTCGGCTTAGGACTATTCCAGAAACGCATCGTGGTATTGAAGTCGAGATCGAGAATATCACGCCAGATTTTTGACCCTTGCGGTTGGCTTTCCATTTGGGCCTTTAAATCGAAGCCAGATGAAAAGGCACGGCCAGATCCGCTCACCAGGATAACGCGCACAGTCTCGTCAGACTCAGCACGATCGACGGCATCGTTAATCTCATGCAGCATCGTTTTATCTAACGCATTCAGGCGTTCGGGCCGGTTAAAGATGATGTGTGCGATACCGTCTTGGGACGTATATTGGATCGTAGTGAAGTCAGACATAATGGTCCTTTAATGTTCGCGTTAAACCCGGGTCGCTGCTGAGGCCGATGCGATGGCACCGGATTGGATCATCATCTTGAGCTGCCCTCTATCCGCCTTGCCAGTGCGTCCTAACGGCAGCTCATCAGATATGTAATAAGTATCGGGCTGCTTGAATTTTTCTACTCGGCTTTCAAGGTATTTTTTTAAAGACGCAATGTCAAGTGACGTACCAGTTCGGGGTACCACCAGAACGTGAATACGTTCACCGAGAACGGTATCCGCAATCCCCACGGCCATGGCGGCCGAAATATCGGGGTGAGAGCATAACAGTTGCTCCAATTCTCCTGGCGTAACCTTGTTCCCTCCGCGACTAATTATTTCCTTGCTTCGCCCCATGAGTTCAACCACCGAGCTGTCTATCAGGCGCGCCAGGTCGCCGGTTTTCAACCAGCCATCCGACAGGGCCGTGGTCGTAAGCTCTGGCTCATCAAGATAGCCGATCATCAAATAGGGACTGTGTATTTGTAGCTCTCCCAAAGTGCCCGATAGAACCGGTGCATCATAAGCATCAACTATGCGGAAACTAACGTTGGGCGACGGGCGGCCGATGCAGCCCGGATATTTCGCATAATCTTCCGGGAAAGAAAAAAAGTCACAGGTCGCCGTTTCGGTCAATCCGTAAATATCGATCAGGTCCGTACCCGAAAAGCGTTGTCTGATGGTAGACGCAAGCGAATGACCCAGTGATTCTCCACCAATTAAAATCTGGCGCAATTTATCTTGCGCAACTACTCGATCAATTTCTGATAGTAATCCTGAATCAGAAAACAGAACACGCATCATTGTCGGCACCATCCCGACACGCGTGATGTTGTTATCGACCAGCGTTCCCAGGAAGGTTGTTGGGTCAAATTTTTCAGCCATGACTAGCGTGCCGCCCCGCATCAATGTCAGCAAACTTATCCAGAGACCAAAGCTGAAAGTAATATTCAATACCAGCAACGTATTCTCGTAGGGTTGGAAATTAAGTAAGCTATCGATCTGCTGAATCTTGCCGTAAAACGCATCATGCGAGACCACTACTCCTTTCGGCGTACCGGTGGATCCCGAGGTAAATATAATGAATGCGGCATTCTCCAACAACGGCCTGTCAGGCGGGCGTGTCATTGTGATCATAGTTACTACGCTTGCGGGGTTGGCGGCGGCTGCTTGCATGTCAATCATCAATCGTGCCTTGGTTTTATCCAGAACCTTGGCTGCCACTGCTGCCGGCGTGGTGCGATGCACTGGAACCACGACCCCGCCCGCATTCCATACCCCTAACAATGCCGCTATATCTAGTGGATGATTCGACACGTGGACATGCACAGGCTCATTGGGCCTGATCCCAATGTTGCGAAGCGCATGTGATACGCGCTCCGCCTCGTACGCCAGCGCCGTATATGACAGCGAACCATGCGTTCCAGTGAGCGCGACAGCATCGTCAAACCTGCCGCACGCATTCTTCAGCGCATTTCCCAAGCCCATGTTTAATTTTATTTGCACAGCAGTCTCCATCCAGTTTTTTTGAGCGGTTTTACATCATTACGTTACCTTCGCAATGATCAGACAGCGTTCACATCAACTAGTACACGTCCTTTGAGTTTGCCGCCCAGCATGTCTTCCGCCGCACTCTTGACCTCGGTCAATGGCACTGTCGCCGCCGTAATACCATTTAACACTTCCAATGGCAGATCGTTGACGATACGCTGCCATGCACTAACGCGATCTTTGGTTGGCAGCATCACGGAGTCAACGCCGATCAACTTTACACTACGCAGAATGAACGGCATAACGGTTGTGGGCAGATCAGCACCGCCAGCGAGACCGCACGCAGCAACAACGCCGCCATAGTGCATTTCCGCCAGAACGCGCGCCAACACTTTAGAGCCGACAGTGTCGATCGCCGCGGCCCACCGTTGCGCTTCCAAGGCACGTGGAGCCTCACTCCACTCCAGTCCGTCCGCAAATGCGGTTGCACCAAGATGTTTTACGTAAGTGTGTTTGTCGGGATCGCCAGTGAGTGCAGTAACCGAATAACCAAGATTTGTGAGAATGGCGACCGCTACACTCCCTACTCCCCCCGCAGCACCAGTGACCAGCACTGGCCCGCTTTGCAGCGTGATATTGGCCGCTTCCAGCGCGTTAACGCAGAGCATTGCGGTAAAACCAGCGGTACCAATCATCATCGCCTGTCGCGTAGTCAGCCCTTCCGGTAGCGGGACCAACCATTCGCTTTTGACACGCTGGTACTGACTGTAACCGCCCCAATATTTTTCACCGACACTCCATCCTGTCAGTACCACTCTGGTCCCCGGCTGGTATTGCGGGTTGCTGGATTCAACGACAGTACCCGCAAAGTCGACTCCAGGCACCATTGGCCAAGTACGCACAATCTTGCCCTTACCGGTGACCGCCAGTGCATCTTTGTAATTCAGCGTGGAATAGTCAACTTTGACCAACGTATCTTCATCAGGCAGCGCATCCAGAGTCAGTGTTTCAATTGACGCATTGGTTTTCTTGTCTTCTTCGCGAAGAACCAGAGCTTGAAATTTGTTTTGCGACATGAGAGTCTCCTTAATTTTTAATGGGATTTACCCCGAAAAAAAGGCGGATGCAGGTGAACCTACGCAACAACCGCCACTATATTCAACTTGCTAGTCGAGTAGTCAAATATTTACCTGGGCGGAGTTCGACTTCAACACAAGCAGTTGCACTCGCCCATTTTTTTACGTCACTTTATAGTGTGCATTGATCGAACGGCAGCGGCCTAATGTGGAAAAAAAAGTAATGTGCCGCCCATTACTGCGCACATAATGAAAAAAGCGACCACGGTATAACCCATGACACGCCCCATCCCCACACCGGCAATTGCCAGCAGCGGAATGACCCACATAGGCTGAATCATGTCGGCGGCGCTCTCGCCGAGTGCGACTGCAATTGCCACCGCACCCTGCGCAACATGCAGATGCTCTGCAGCCGCTACCACAAACGGCGCCTGGACCACCCAGTGACCACCCGCGCTCGGTATAAACATACTAATGATCACGGACGATACAAAACTCCAAAATGGCAGCGTTTGCGTCGTTGAAAAACTAATGAACCATTGGGCGATGACGTCCGCCAATCCGGTGGCCGACATGATCCCCATAATTCCGCCGTAAATTGGGAACTGCAGCAAAATCGGTCCTGTCACTCGCGCCGCATTATTTACGGCACGTACATAAGCCTTTGGCGTCCAATGCATCAACAACCCAAGCAACAGAAATATGAGAACCAACATGTTCAAATCCATCGCAAATGCACCCTCTGATATTTTCAGCCCGATGTATGCCAGTCCAAGCCCTACCAGCGCAAGATTAAGTATCCAGGCATGGTCAAGCATTCCGGCGATGGTATGCGATACGCTTTCTTCCGGGATCACGGCATCTTCAGCCTTAAGACGAGCCGGGTCTGCTGCAATCGTCTCCGCATCGCTTGGCATCATCGCGCAAAATACAAGAGGAAGAATGATCGCCAGAATAATCAAAGGTAGGTAAATTAACGGAGAAAATAAAAACTCCTTAATCGGAAGCACGTTTCCAGTGATTTTTTCTATCACGTTGAGAGGCGAACCCTTGCTGGCACTCACCAGCGCGATCGAGCTCGAAATGCCACATACATAGAATGACCAGCCAGCATACGCGGCGGCTACCAACCAGGCAAAATCTACACGCATACGTTTTGCTATTTCCCGCGCAAATAGCGCCGAGACAACCAGGCCAACAGCCCAATTCAAAAGGCCGGCCGTCATTGAAACCAGGAATGTCAGGGTCATCGCCCCTTGTTTTGTAGTCGGGATCTGTGCAATTGTTTTAAGAAGACTTGCAACCGGTTTGGAGGTGGACAGGGCGTGACCGGTGACCAGTGTCAGTGCAACAAGAAAGGCAAAGCTAGCGATTTTGAAGACACCGTCGACCCAGCTTGTCAATATTTGGGGAACTGAGGCGTGCGGCGCTAAAAAATAAGCCAAAGCGCACGTGAGCATTGTCAACAAAATGGCAATGACAAACGGATCAGGCATGATCCGCTCGACAATCATTACGCAAAGTCTTGCAAACCGCTGCAGTGCGGCGCTAAGAAATCCATCACCGTCTCGCCTCGACGGGATGTCCGAAATTGTTTTTTCCACCACTTGTCTCCTTAATATTTATAAATGGACATTTTTACTCAAACTTGACGAACCTGTTTGAGCTAGTAACCGATAGTTCGCTTCTAACGAGCAAATTAAAATCAGCCACTCGGCGTATTTATACCGAGTAATAACTGACTGGTCAACTATATCTTTTGAAAGTCGTTTGTAGAAAAAATTTAGAAATGCTATCAAGGGTGTATGGCGCATCTAGTCTGAGATTTAAGCTATTTCCAATAACGGATTTACCAATTTTTCTTATTTAGTTGACCAGTCAGTTATAAACTATTATGATTCCTGAAGAAATATTTGATGTTCGAATCGCTAGGTATTGCGTGGGCACCTTACTAGGGTGAATGAATAGAACCTAGTCTTGAAAATCGAAGAGCGATTCGACGTCTTTAACGCAGAAAAAACAAATGTGGAGTCCTTATCGGATTTGATTACGAAAATCATGCCTACATTTTGCGCTTAACCGTTCATCCAATCGCTCACCTCAGCATCTCCAACCGGAATCACAAATGGCTAAAAATACAGTCGCATCTGCCCCTCGCGATAAAGGAAAACGCGCCGAACTCATTCGTATTGGGGTCGAGATCTTTACGGAAAAAGGTTTTCACAATACACCGCTCGATGAAGTCGTTAAAGCTGCTGGCGTTCCGAAAGGGTCGTTTTATTACTACTTCGAAAACAAAGAAACCTACACGCTTGCAGTGATCGATGGGTATGCCGATTATTTTGCGCACAAACTTGATCGCATATTGATGGACACTTCAATTCAACCTTTAGACCGTATCAAGGCTTTTACATTAGATGCTACAGCAGGAATGGCGCGATTTAACTTCAGGCGAGGTTGCCTGATCGGAAATTTGGGTCAGGAGTTGGCCGCATTGGACGATAAATTTCGCCTCGCTCTCCTTAGCGTACTGACGGATTGGCGTCAACGTATTCAAGCCTGTCTTGACGAGGCAAAAGCAGCAGGTCATCTAAGGGCTGATGCCAACAGTGAGGCACTTGCGCGCTATTTCTGGATCGTTTGGGAGGGAGCTGTGCTTTGCTCGAAACTTGAGAAATCCAGCGCACCTCTAGACGATGCAAGCAATGCTTTCATTGAATACCTAAAGCATTTACAACCGAGTGAATCCCATAACGGAACGAGTTGAAGCAGACGCGATAGCCTGACTGAAGCCAAAATGCATCGAGAGACGTTTTTGATGCATTTGGCTAACAATACTAAATATCAACGCAACGGCAAATGCCGGAAATGGAAGACAACCTAGCCCATCGAGAATCAAAAAAGTGATAGAGCACCGATCTTTGTGCCCGTAACAAAAAGTCGCACCCGTGCTTTACATCTCGCCAGTTGCACAAATACAACATACGTTCCCCATTCTTCATCATCAAAAATTGCTCCAACGATAATGTCGCTTTCAATTCCCTGTGAAAATTTCCACGACTCAATGAGATCCTGATTACGCCTAATCAATAGTAGAAACCCATCCGATTATCAAAGGCGTGGTGTTTAGATAAGGTAAAACGCAGCACTGCTATATCTGAAGTGGTAAATCTCCAAACGCGGCATCAAACACGTATTCACCGGACGTCCATTAATGCGGGGACTATTTATCCTACAAGCGAAACGCCACCTCCAAGCAGGGCGACGATTTCAGATAAGGATGACTTTTCACGAGATTGGCCGTACAGCAAACTGCCTGACAAAATATAGCAAAGTCGCGGAAGTTTTGCCTGAAGACTAATGAGGGACAGGTTGCGAAGATGCGCAAGGAAGATGCGTCTTTATCTTTTCTATTCGTAATACCCTGAGAATTTGAATGTACTGGCTGTGTGACAAAAAAACGAAGATGATTCGCTGACTGTTTCTTTGCCCCATTCCATTCTACAATAGGAATACGCGCCGTCATTTTGCATGTTGCTGTGACTTATTGGGGTGCCTTAGATCAAGAATTCTGCCAGGCTTAAAAGAAGGCAGAATTACACTATTAACTTTTGAACTAATGGATTAATACAGCACAAATAGCAGCATAGTTAATGCATCAACGACGAGGAGGATAAAGATCGCGGCCAACCTCATTAATTTGCTGACGCAAGGCGCGTCGCTCATCAGGTGACAAACGCCCACGCGGAACTGGCTGACCCGAATCTCTGTTGGCACGTTCGTTTTGCCATTCCTGATTGCGATTGCTGTCGTGTTGCGGTTCGTACTGGCGGGAAGAGCGTTGTGGCGACGGCTCTTCACGCTCACGATCTGACCGCGCAGTTGCCCCCGCCATTGCAGCAAGCAACAACAAACAAAGACTCATTTTTCGGAACATCATATTCATAACGTTTTCTTCTGTGAATGCAGGATAACGGTTAAGATTTACCCGCCACAGCTTAAGTGTAAGCCCCCTCACTTTTTGTCATAAGAGGTATTTGGTAAAGTTTGTAACACTTTGTAATCCACGCCCTTCCTGTATATTTTTAATGTGCACTGACGTTACCATACGACTATGAATACTCACAACACCCCTACCCAAACAGCTAACGCCCACCAGTATAAAATTCTTGTGGTCGATGATGACATCCGCCTACGAGATTTATTGCGCCGCTATTTGACCGAGCAAGGCTTTCAGGTGGTCACGGCAGAGAATGCACAGGCAATGAATAAATTGTGGATACGTGAGCGCTACGATCTATTGGTGCTTGATCTCATGCTACCGGGCGAAGATGGACTCGCGATTTGTCGCCGGCTGCGTGGTGCTGGAGACCAGACGCCGATCATTATGCTGACGGCAAAAGGGGAAGACGTAGATCGGATTGTAGGCCTTGAAATGGGCGCGGACGATTACTTGCCAAAGCCTTTTAATCCCCGCGAGCTGGTGGCCCGCATTGGTGCGGTGTTGCGACGCAAAGGTCCGGATGAATTGCCTGGCGCACCATCAGAGACGCCACAATCGTTTGAATTTGGTGAATTTGTTCTTGATCTGGGAACACGTTCCCTCAAGAAAAGCGGCGAATCTGTGCCACTTACAACGGGTGAATTTTCTGTCCTTAAGGTTTTTGCGCGCCATGCGCGTCAGCCATTGTCGCGTGAAAAATTAATGGAGTTAGCGCGCGGCCGTGAATACGAAGTATTTGATCGAAGTCTTGATGTGCAGATTTCGCGACTACGCAAATTAATTGAGCCTGATCCCGCTAATCCGCTATACATCCAAACTGTGTGGGGACTTGGCTACGTCTTTATTCCAGAAGGTCAACCGCGCTGAATGACCAATTCATGAGCACGCTATGACCACACCACAACGCTTGGCGTGGCTAAAAAGCGGCCTTCTCTGGCGCACCTTCTTTTTAATGGCATTCCTCATCACCATCAGTATGGTGGTGTGGGTTGCCAGTTTTCGCATTGTAGAACGTGGTCCCCGAGCACAGCAATTAGCGGCCCAAATCATTTCGGTCGTTACTATCACGCGGGCGGCTCTCACGCACTCCGCACCGGATTTGCGCCGCGAGCTGCTATTTGATCTCGCCAGCAATGAAGGCATACGCATCTATCCACTCGAAGAAAACGACAAGATTGAGCCACCGCCAGATAGTGCCGTGATGCCAGAACTGGAAGCCGAAGTACGAGCACGCCTCGGCAACGATACAAAATTTTCTGCCAGCGTCAATGATATCGGTGGTTTTTGGGTCAGCTTCACTATTGATGAGGATCAATACTGGCTGATGCTGGATCGTGATCGCGTTGAACGCAGCTCCGGTTTTCAGTGGTTTCAATGGGCGACCGCTGCCATGCTGTTGTCGCTATTGGGTGCGATGTTTGTCTCGGCATTGATCAATCAACCGCTGGCACGCCTTACCGCCGCCACGCGCGCGGTCGCCAAGGGTGAACAACCCGACCGTTTGCCAGAAACTGGTCCTACAGAAATCGAAGAAGCGAATCGTAGCTTTAATCAAATGGTTGATGATTTGCAGCGCGTCGATGCCGATCGGGCCATCATTTTGGCCGGTATCTCGCATGATTTACGAACGCCAATCTCGCGCATGTTACTGGAAGTTGAAATGGCGCATTTATCAGATGAAGCGCGAATCGGCATGCAATCGGATCTGGCACAGATGGACGGCATTATTGGTCAATTTCTGGATTATGCTAAACCAACTGACGTCAGTAGTTTTACCATTATTGACATGACCAATTTTCTCCATGACGTGGAGCAAAATGCCGCGCGTCATACCGATATCGAAATCCATTCCAGGGTTTCCGAGAATCTTTATATTCAGGGAAACGAAACTGAAATACGTCGGGTCTTTACCAACCTGATTGAAAATGCGCGTCGTTATGGAAAGTCCAACGGAACTGACATAGCGGTGATCGATGTCACTGCCATGCTTCAGCATGACAAAGTACTGATCGATATTTCGGATCGCGGCCCCGGCGTTCCCGAGGCTGAAATGGAACGACTACTCAGACCATTTACACGTCTCGATACCGCACGCGGCCAAGCCAATGGATCGGGATTAGGGTTAGCAATCGTGAATCGCGTTATCAAACGTCACGACGGCAAATTGCACCTATACAATCGAAGCGGTGGCGGTTTGTCGGTACAAATCATCCTTCCATTCGTCAAAAACGGCGGCAAATAGCGTTTTCGAAAAAATGTCAGGACTCTTTTTTTGCCAACAACGATAGTCACAAACGGAATAAAAGAACCACCGCCTCGGCAGCAATTCCCTCTTCTCTCCCCAGATAACCTAGCCGTTCGTTGGTTTTTGCTTTCACATTTACCTGACCCGCGGTAATACCACAGTCCTCGGCAATTCTTTCTACCATGAGTGGAATATGCGGTGCCATTTTGGGTGCCTGAGCGATCACGGTGCAATCAATATTACCGACCCCAAACCCAGAAATACTGACGCGTCGTATCGCTTCTCGCAATAATTTTCGTGAATCAGCACCGGCAAACTCCGCATCAGTATCTGGAAAATGGCGGCCGATATCGCCAAGTCCTGATGCACCAAATAATGCATCAATTATGGCGTGCAGCAACACATCAGCATCCGAATGCCCTAGCAAACCCAACCGATGCGGAATGGTGACACCACCAATAATCAATAACCGATCAGCGACAAGCGCATGGCAATCGTAGCCCTGTCCGATACGAAACCCTGGTTGACTGCTCATATTTTCTCCCTCAAAAAAATTTCTGCTAATGCAATATCGTGTGGCAACGTCACTTTAAAATTACGAGGACTGCCCTTCACTAACTTTGGCTGCAATCCAAGCATCTCAATCGCACTTGCATCGTCGGTGATGTGCAGCCCTTTCTTAAACGCGTTATCCAATGCACGATGCAACAAGCTATACCGAAACATCTGAGGCGTTTGGGCCGCCCACAATCCTGTGCGCGACACCGTTTCTGTGACCCGTGTCGTCAGCAGCTCTCGATCTTCTGCACCAACGTGACGGCCTTCATCACTGCGCTTCAGCGTGTCGACAACCGGCAAAGCCAGCAATCCGCCAACGTCATCATCGCGCAAGGCCGCAATCAATTGATCAATCAATGTCACCGTTAAACCCGGTCGCGCTGCATCGTGCACCAACACCCAATCGTCATCCGCTACATCGTCACCCATTACATTAAGTCCATTAAGGACCGATAGATGTCGACTTTCTCCGCCGTAATAAAGCAGCGTCACGCGCTCCTGCAAATGTGGCGCAGCAGCCATCAGGTCGGCGATATAGCCGTCCTCCGCACTGACTACCACGAATGTATGCGTAATCGCCGCACAGGCAACAAAGGTGTCCAGCACATGTCGTAACATGGCTTTGCCCGCCAGCGGCAAGTATTGCTTAGGATAATCGGCACCCAAGCGCGCGCCTATACCAGCTGCAGGAATCAAAGCGAAATTACGTGACGAATGCATGCGATTGAATATGGTGAAATTAAAAAAAAGAACATTTGGTCAAGGGTTGCGCAGGTCTCTCATCGACACATCACTTCCAGCGCGACATCTTTTAAAAGATCGTGTGCTTCTCTACAAGCTAACCGCAGTCGTGGTCAATCCACGCAGATTTATGAAGTTATTGTCGATTAGAAAGTTTCCGAACACAGCGCATAAATACCGCCTAACCCTGAGACGACCGCGCTGGCATCCCACATAATAAGGCTGACGAATAGACAATGGCGCCGTAGTTTATAATGTTGCACTGAATTTTAACTGTCAATACAGGTTAATTGTGGCTTTTTTGGCCTTCTCCAGTCGCCGCGTCGCTGAAGCCGATTATTATTATCCTTCACTCTCGCTGGGCTGGTATGGTCAAAGTCATGTCAAGAACGACACGACACTCTTCAGCTGGGTTGGAGGATGGGCAGCACATGCGCTCCGACCATGACCGCGTATTTTGTTCTTAAATAGGTTCCCACATCAAAACCAAAAGCCAGATGTACTTTGATCTAGATAAATCGCTGCCCAAACCGGGCGCTCGTTTCATGCTGCCAGCCGTCCATGGCTCAGCGGATGCTTACGCGTTGGCCCACGCTGCGATAACGCTGAAATCCCGGCAACAAATGTTGACAGTGATTGTCGCCAACGCCACCGACGCGCAACGACTCCTTTCCGAGATTCCATGGTTTGCCGAGCAGCATCAGAAGGAAACCGACGCTAAAAGCGGCACTAAGAGTGAAAACAGCGACACTGCGCCTAAGTTTCAAAATCGCAGCAGTTTGCGTTGCCATCTGCTGCCGGATTGGGAGACGCTTCCCTACGATGCCTTCTCACCGCATCAGGATCTGGTGTCGGAGCGCCTCGCCACGTTGTATGAAATTCAAAATGGGCATTGCGACGTATTGATCGTCCCGGCGACCACCGCTTTAGTGCGCATGGCACCGCCCTCGTTTCTGGCTGCTTACACTTTCTTTTTTAAGCAGGGCGAGATACTGGATGAAGCGCGCCTGAAATCGCAATTGACATTGGCAGGTTACAGTCACGTCACGCAAGTGATCTCACCCGGCGAATATTCTGTCCGCGGCGGATTGATCGACATTTTTCCGATGGGTTCAGTTCTCCCCTACCGCATCGATTTGTTCGGCGACACCATTGAGACTATTCGTACTTTTGATGCCGATACGCAACGTTCCTTATATCCGGTCAAAGAAATACGTTTACTCCCAGGACGTGAGTTTCCAATGGATGAAACTGCGCGTACTGCCTTTCGCAGTCGGTGGCGTGAAGTATTTGAGGGTGATCCATCCCGTTCAGCCATTTATAAAGACATCGGCAACGGTATCGCTTCCGCCGGTATCGAATATTATTTGCCGCTATTTTTTGATGGGACTGCGACATTATTTGAATATCTGCCAGAGAACACAACCTTCGCTTTGGTCGGCGATATTAATGACGCGATCATGCGCTTCTGGACCGATACGCAATCGCGTTACAAGTTTTTAAAATCTGATCGAGAGCGACCTTTACTTGCGCCGGAAACGATTTTTCTCAGTGACGAAGATTTCTTCAAATTGGTAAAACCGCATGGACGGTGGATTATTCAACAGGATGACGGATTAGCCAACGATAGCAACACCGAATCAGCGGTTACGGAATTATCCCAAGCAGCATCCTCTTCACCGAGTTTATCTGCATCTTTACCGAATATCGCCGTCAACCGACGTATTGATGACCCCCTTACCAATCTGCGTGCGTATCTTCTGCAAACAGGTAAACGGGTGTTGATCTGCGCTGAGTCAAATGGCCGACGCGAGACGCTTCAGCAATATTTCACCGAATACAATCTACCGCTGCAACTCTCCGAGAGTTACACCGATTTTGTCACCTCGTCCTCAAAGTTGATGCTGGGCGTGGCCCCGTTACACGTCGGGTTCGAACTTAACGATTTCGCCTTTATCACGGAAACCGAACTATACGCAGGCTCCGGGCGGCGTATCGGCAAGAAAAAACAGGAAGGCGCAACGCAGGTCGAATCGATGGTCCGCGATTTGTCGGAACTCAAGATCGGCGATCCGGTAGTCCACATTAACCATGGGATCGGCCGTTACATGGGACTGGTCAGCATGGATCTTGGTGAAGGTGAAACAGAGTTCCTGCATCTTGAATACGCCAAAGACACCAAGCTTTACGTGCCAGTATCGCAGCTCCACGTGATCTCACGCTATTCCGGTGCATCTCCCGAAGATGCGCCTTTGCACGCGCTCGGCTCCGGTCAATGGGAAAAAGCCAAACGCAAAGCCGCACAACAAGTGCGCGATACTGCTGCCGAATTACTGAATTTGTATGCGCGTCGTGCATTACGTCAAGGTCATACCTTCGAATACTCGGCCCATGACTACGCCACCTTTGCCGAAAGTTTTGGTTTTGAAGAGACGGTTGATCAAGCCGCTGCAATTAATGCGGTGATCGGTGATATGACCAGTGGAAAGCCAATGGATCGCTTGATTTGCGGCGACGTAGGATTCGGCAAAACAGAAGTCGCCTTGCGCGCAACGTTTGTCGCCGTGCTCGGCGGCAAACAGGTAGCCATTTTGGCGCCGACCACTTTGCTGGCGGAGCAGCATGCACAAACCTTTGCAGACCGATTTGCGGACTGGCCGGTTAAGATTGCAGAGCTATCGCGCTTCCGTTCAGGAAAAGAAATCACGCAAGCGATGAAAGGCATGGCCGACGGTACTATCGACATCGTCATCGGTACGCATAAGCTGTTATCGGACGACGTTAAATTTGCGCGTTTGGGATTGGTCATTATCGATGAAGAGCATCGCTTTGGTGTTCGTCAAAAAGAAGTACTGAAATCGTTACGAGCCGAAGTCGATGTCCTGACGCTGACAGCAACTCCGATTCCACGTACCCTTGGCATGGCACTCGAAGGACTACGTGACTTTTCGATTATCGCAACCGCACCGCAAAAGCGTCTGGCAATCAAAACATTTGTGCGCAGTGAAGATGAATCTACCATTCGTGAGGCCTGCTTGCGTGAGCTCAAACGCGGCGGTCAAGTCTACTTTTTACACAATGAAGTCGACACCATCCTGAATCGTAAGGCAATGCTGGAAGTCCTGTTGCCAGAAGCCCGCATTGCAGTCGCGCATGGACAGATGCACGAGCGCGATCTCGAAAAAGTGATGCGTGATTTCGTTGCACAGCGCTTTAACATCTTGTTATGCACCACCATCATTGAAACCGGCATTGACGTTCCCACGGCAAATACCATCATCATGCATCGCGCTGACAAATTCGGCCTGGCGCAACTACATCAGTTACGCGGTCGGGTCGGACGTTCGCATCATCAGGCTTACGCCTATTTGTTGGTAAACGACGTACAAGGACTGACCAAGCTTGCCCAACGTCGCCTCGACGCCATCCAGCAAATGGAAGAACTCGGTAGCGGTTTTTATCTAGCAATGCATGATCTGGAAATCCGAGGTGCCGGAGAAGTGCTAGGCGACAATCAATCTGGCGAAATGCACGAAATCGGCTTTCAACTTTATTCCGACATGCTCAACGAGGCTGTACGGTCACTCAAAAATGGCAAAGAGCCAGATTTGGCCGCACCACTCTCGACCATGACCGAAATAAATCTGCACGTTCCTGCATTGTTGCCTAGCGACTATTGCGGCGATGTCCACGAGCGTTTGTCGCTATACAAGCGTTTGGCGAATTGCAATGTGCAGGATAAGATTGACGATCTTCAGGAAGAATTGATTGATCGTTTTGGCAAATTGCCAGATCCGGCGAAAGCCCTGATCGAAACGCATAGACTCCGTGTGGCGGCCAAGCCGGTTGGTATCGTTAAAATTGATGCCCATTCAGAAGCGGCATTACTACAGTTCGCCCCGAATCCACCCATCGATGCCATGCGGATTATCGAATTGATCCAAAAGAATCGCCACATCAAACTCAATGGTCAGGACAAATTACGTATTACTATCCCCATGCCGGATTTGGCTGCACGCGTGAATCAGGTGAAGGCAACGATCCGGGCGCTCATTGGCTAATAACTTTTTTCAATTTGATTTAACTGTATCCAAAGTCCTTGAGGTTTTTAGGCCACTTGAGACTTTTATAATACTAAAGTTGAATCAATATCAAGTCAGGCTAATTAAAGTAATAAATCGACCACATTATTCAGTCGAATCAAGATTTCAACCAATATTATAAATACGGTTGAGATGTGTAGATGGATAAACGGATCAACGGATCAATTAGCAGGTATTAAAAAACACGTATTAAAAAATACTTAACAAAGCATTACGAAAGAATGACGACATGAATTTAATCCTGCAAGGCCTGAGCCAAGACCGCGCCGCCGCGACCCACATCGCCAATCTTGCAAGTGGCCGGCTCATAGACCTTTCAGCAACGACTTGGCGCTGTGAGGGTATCGCGATGTCGGATGCGCTGAAGGCTGAAATTGATAGTGCTTGTCACATAGCCAAGCTTGACTACGCGTTCATGACGCCAGAGCGTCAGTTATCCGATTTCAAATTACTTGCTATGGATATGGATTCGACGCTGATCACTATAGAATGCATCGATGAAATTGCCGACATGCAAGGTCTAAAACCACAAGTTGCGGCCATTACCGAGGCTGCCATGCGTGGGGAACTGGAGTTCAACGAAAGCCTGATTCGTCGTGTGGCCTTGCTAAAAGGATTGGATGCATGTGCCCTCGAACGGGTTTATGACGAGCGCCTTCAGCTGTCAATGGGCGCTGAAAAAATGCTAACAGCGATAAAAGCTGCCGGCATCAAAACACTACTGGTTTCAGGCGGATTTACCTTTTTTACTGCTCGCATTAAAAAACGTCTTGGCCTCGACTATACACACGCCAACGAATTAGAAATCGTCGATGGAAAACTCACCGGAAAAGTTATCGGTGAAATCGTCAATGCTGATGTAAAACAACGTACCGTAGAACGTATTTGTACCGAGCTGGGGATTCTGCCAGCGGCGGCAATCGTCATGGGCGATGGCGCAAATGACTTAAAAATGATGCGCGTCGCTGGCCTGTCCGTGGCGTTCCGCGCCAAACCCGTAGTACGCGCTCAAGCAAGTGTGGCCTTGAATTTTGTTGGTTTAGACGGCATCTTGCCACTATTGACCTAATAATCGCGCTGATCCGTAACTAAAAACGGAGAATCTGGTCTCATCGTCTAGTGGCTCGACTTACGCACACTATCATTTTGAAACAATTCAATGCAAGGATCGCTACGATGACACAAGAATTAGTATTCGATAACAAACTGAACTCTTTGAAAAATCTCGCGTGGTGGCTCTATCTATTCCACGGCGCTTGTCTGGTATTTTCTCTTGGACTATTTTCGTTTATTCCGCTCATTATTAACTATATGAAGCGAGAAGATGCCGCAGATACGTTCATCTACAGCCATCACAACTGGCAAATTCGTTCGTTTTGGTGGTATCTGGTCTGGGTTGCGGTTGGCGGCGTCTTATTTTTCACGATTGTCGGTATTCCACTGGCATTTCTCGTGTGGGGTGTCGCCTGGCTATGGAAAGCGTATCGTTTGATCAAGGGCCTACTCGACTTGAATGACAACAAGACTATGCCGATTTAAGACCCGCTTTAGCGCCCATGTCAGCATGGGCGCTAATATAAAAAACTTTAACCAAAAGACTATTCAGAATAACGACGGTTTTATTCAAGTATTCGACGGCAGCATGAGAAAGAGGCGGTGGACAATTTAAACGGACGATTTAGCCCGTTTTACCTAAAAGTCACTTTCTCGTCTTTGCTGGTTGCGGTGAGATTTTCATGACAACCAGCCCATGATTTGCCGCCATGTGGGGCAATTTTTAATCATTTCAGTTGATTTAGCGCCTGCTCTATATCTGCAATCAGATCCTGCGGATCTTCCAGTCCAATATTAAAGCGCACCAAAATTCCCTCTTCTGCCCAGTCTTTACGCATGCCTTGAATCCGATACGGGACTGCCAGACTATTCGCTCCACCCCAACTAAAACCAATCTTGAACAACTTCAGGCTATCAACAAAACGATCGGTTTGTTCTTCGGTATACCGCCTATCAAATAGTACGGAGAATAAACCGGCAGCACCGGTAAAATCACGCTTCCAGGTTTCGTGACCAGGACAATCGGCAAAAGCCGGATGCAACATCCGCGTAATTTCCGGCCGATTTTTGAACCAGGCGGCTACCGTGCGCGCAGCTGCATCATGCGCCTCAAAACGCAACTTCATTGTCGGTAAACTACGTAGCACCAGATAAACATCATCCATGCCGACGCCTAATCCAAGATTATTAAAAGCGATCTCAATCTTCTTTGCGACTGCCGGATCACGCGTAATCACCGCGCCCATCAATACATCCGAGCCACCGGACTGATATTTGGTCAGTGCATGCATGACGATATCAATGCCGTGATCAAATGCCCGAAACGCCAGACCAGCCGACCAGGTATTATCAAGCGCGACCAAAACGCCGCGAGCATGTGCGGCGGCGCAGATTGCTGGAATATCAGGCACTTCCATCGATACGGAACCCGGTGCTTCGGTCCAGATCAGCGTCGTATTCGGTTGAATCAGATCAGCAATTCCAGCACCAATCATCGGATCATAATAGCGTGAGGTGATCCCGAAATTAGTTGATAGCCAATTGCTCAGCACGCGATTGGAGCCGTACACATTATCAGGCACCAGAACGTCATCACCGCTTTTTAGAAATGCGAAGTCAACCATCGTAATCGCAGCCAAGCCACTAGGCGCGAGGCGACAATGCGTACCGCCCTCGATATCGGCTAGGCGCGCTTCTAGCGTAAAGGTGGTCGGTGTACCGTGCAAACCATAGTTATAAGCACTCTTATCGAGCCAGTCCCGCGCGCGCATCGCGGCGACATTTTCAAACAAAACAGTCGATGCGTGATATATCGGCGTTGGAAATGCGCCAAATCCTTGCGGAGCAACGTAATCGTTGTGAATGATAGAAGTTTGCAGTGACTTTTTGGACATATGGGATTACCCGATTGTTGAATTGATTATTGGCGCAATTACTGACCAGATTGCATACTTACATATTGGATTAATTACAGCCAAAGAGAATGCATTGATTACGACTTGCTTTACTAAACAGGTGAAGCTTGACAGGTGTGGCTTGAATCAGGCGCTAATCTTTAAACCAGGTTCAACCACACGCGTTTGAGCTACGAGCATAGCAACTTTTCCAGGTGAAGATAAAATGAATGATGCAATTCGCATGATGAATGTGACTTCGCTTCGAAATAATGTTGATTACAATTATTTTTTGGACGATTTTTTGCGTTCTTTGCTGGACTCAACTACCAACACAAAAGGCTTGGTAATCGCATCATCAATGGTTGACCAGGTGCCGCTGAATGTCTTGCCATCAAATTTGCCTGACCAGTCGCCAGACACGTCCTTGCCATTAATAGACTCTTCCATGATGACATCGCCACCGTCATACTCACCGGCCAACAATATTTGGGCAGATTGACCGGGAGCCGAATAGGTGCCTTGCAGCCCTTCGGTCGGGTCAGGCTTTAGCTGAAGATGCATTTCAATCGTCGCATCCCCCAACGTACCGCGGAACGACAGCGGTTGCGTGAAAAGGTCTGGTGTAACTTGCTTTTTTGCCGGTTGATCGACTGGAACTGAAACCGGAACGCCAGACATGGCCGAAAATTGCGGCGTCTCTGCTGCAATCGGTGCGGCAACTGCTAAGTGAGAGACTGTCAATAACGCGGTAAGTAAGACCGGAAGTAAGGATGTACACAACTTGGCCCTCCCGGCCGTCCAACTAACGTGATACCTCAACGTCATGCAGACGCCCACAGATCGTGCGAATCTGCAGCGGTAATCGTGACATCAACAAACTCGCCGACGACTAATTTTTTATGCGGCTCGTACGGCGGCTTGACATACACCACGCCATCAATTTCGGGCGCATCTGCGCTCGAGCGCCCAACACCACCACTACCATCGATTGAGTCGATCAACACCCGCATGGTTTTGCCGACTTTGGCTTTCAGTCGCTTTTTAGAAATTTCTTCTTGTAATAACATGACACGGCCACGACGTTCTTCACGCAGCTCTTCTGGAACAGGATTGGCAATCTCATTCGCGGTCGCACCGTCTACAGGAGAATAAGCAAAACAACCCAAGCGATCGATTTCAACTTCTTTCAAGAAATCCAACAGATATTCAAACTCCGCTTCGGTCTCACCTGGAAATCCAGCGATAAAAGTCGAGCGAATAGTAATGTCCGGGCACATTGCACGCCACGCCTGAATACGCTCAATATTCTTCTCGCCATTGGCAGGGCGCTTCATCCGCTTCAATACATCGGGATGTGCATGTTGCAGAGGCACGTCCAGATACGGCAAGATTTTTCCTTCAGCCATCAAAGGAATGATGTGATCAACATGCGGGTACGGATAAACATAATGCAGGCGAACCCACGCACCATATTGCGCAGCCAACTCACCCAGCGCGGTTACCAACTGGGTCATGTGGGTCTTGACCGGCTTGCCATTCCAGAATCCCATGCGGAATTTAACATCGACGCCATAAGCGCTGGTGTCCTGAGAAATAACGAGTAGTTCTTTGACCCCGGCCTTAAAAAGGTTTTCAGCTTCCAGCATGATGTCGGCGACTGGGCGCGATACGAGGTCGCCACGCATCGATGGAATAATGCAAAAGGTGCAGCGATGATTGCAGCCTTCAGAAATTTTCAGGTACGCAAAATGTTTGGGTGTCAGCTTGACCCCTTGCGGTGGGACCAAATCAAAAAAAGGCGCATGCGGCTTTGGGAGATGCTTATGCACCGCAAACATGACTTCAGTCAGCGCGTGTGGACCAGTCACTTCCAGCACTTTTGGATGAATTTTTTTGATGATATCGTCACCGGCGGCATCTTTTTTGACGCCTAGACAACCAGTGACAATCACCTTGCCGTTTTCGCTAAGGGCTTCACCGATGGCATCGAGAGACTCTTGCACGGCAGCGTCGATGAATCCGCAGGTGTTCACGATCACCAGATCGGCACCATCGTAAGACTTGGCAGTTTCATAACCTTCCGCACGTAATTGCGTTAGGATTTGCTCGGAATCGACCAACGCCTTAGGACAACCAAGGGAGACGAATCCAACTTTAGGGGCAACCGGAACGGCTACAGGAGTAACATTTGACATGATGGAGAAAATGGGGACGAAGCGAAGGCGCTATTGTACCCCTTCCGCTGACATGGACACCTTAGAACCTGTTTTAGATGAGATTTCCCTTTTTGTGGATGGAAAAATCTGTCTCATCTCTTCGTTCGAGGTGGTATTACCTCCTGAGAGCGCCACTTCAGCGACCACACTTCAGCGGCCCCACCTTTTATTATATTAACTTGTTAGGCGGGTAGAGCCGCATTACTCGCAACATGTTACGGACGCCTGTAAATGTATGCTGTTTTAGACACCAACCATCATTTTTCGTCTTTATCGGACGGCGGTGGGACAAAGGGGAATGTGCCAAACATATTTTTGCTTTGATTTTGCATTTTTTCCTGCATCTGAACAAATAATGTTTTGCTTTGCTCAATGTAGTTGCTCATCATGCCTTGCATCATTGGGCCCTGTACATTCATGAACTGTGCCCACATTTCAGGGCTAAATGGCTTACCTTCGTAAAAACCTTTAGAATTTTCAGTCAGCTTATTTTGAATATCGATGAATGCCTGGATATTTTTTTCCAAGTATGACCCCATCATGCCTTGCATGGCGTGACCATAATAGCGAATTATTTGAGACAACGCTGCGCTCGAAAACATCGGCGTTCCGTTGGACTCCTCTTCCAGAATAATTTGTAGCAATATACTTCGCGTCAAATCCTCATCACTCTTGGCATCAATCACTGCAAACTCTTCGGTTTCAAGCACTAACTGTTTGACGTCAGTCAATGTAATGTAAGAACTAGTCTGCGTATCGTAAAGGCGGCGGTTCGGGTATTTTTTGATCAGGCGCACAGAAATTTTTTTTGGTGTGGTCATGGGAATTTCCAGTTTATCGCGCATAAACGCATTTCAAATCAAGCATGTAAGTCAGCTCCCTCTTACACAATACAGTACACCGCTTGAAACGCGGTCAACTTACAGTATCATATTGCGCCAATTGCGCTGAGTTGTGGGATAAAAAGAAATAATGCAAGGCAACCGATGACGTTAGACTCCTTCTCACGCTAGTGTGAAAAGGAGTCTAACGGTACAAAAGACACGGATCACAGGGCCCGCGCTAGTGATACTCAACAAAAAAACGATAAAACATTGACGGCGTCAAACCTTTCGCCCGACCTCTCGATTGAGCAAAAAGCGTCACTTAGCCCATGTGCAAACCGCCATTCAGCGAGAAATCCGATCCGGTGGCGTAACCGCCCTCGTCAGACGCAATCCAGGCAATAATCGAAGCAATTTCTTCTGGCTCACCCAAACGTTTGACTGGAATTCCTGAAATAATCTTCTCAAGAACTTCGGGGCGTATCGAGCGCACCATATCGGTACCAACATAACCAGGAGAGACCGTATTCACAGTAACACCTTTAGTGGCCACCTCTTGCGCCAAAGCCATGGTAAAACCGTGAATTCCAGCCTTTGCAGTCGAGTAGTTGGTCTGCCCGAACTGACCCTTCTGTCCATTTACGGATGAAATGTTAATGATCCGTCCAAAACCACGATCTGCCATGCCGTCAATAACTTGTTTAGTCACGTTAAATAGTGAATTCAAATTAGTATCAATGACTGAATCCCAGTCTGCCTTTGACATTTTACGGAATTGACCATCCCGCGTAATGCCAGCGTTGTTGACCAGAATATCAACTTCACCAATTTCAGCTTTGACTTTGTCAAAAGCGACTTTGGTTGATTCCCAGTCTGACACGTTCCCTTCAGACGCGTGAATATCAAAACCTTGAGCGCGCATTGCTGCAAGCCAAGTGTCCTTTCGCGTTGAATTAGGACCACAGCCTGCGACCACGGTGTAACCATCTTTACAGAGACGAGTACAAATTGGGGTCCCAATGCCACCCATTCCACCTGTTACATAAGCAATTCGCTTGGACATTTTGTCTCCTCTTTCATTCAATTAACAAAAACCGATGCAGGCAACGCATCGCTAAAACTCCCTTGGGGGGATTACTATGCTGTGGAATTCTAGTGGTTGAATCTGGTTTATGAATTGTAGTATATTTCTGTCCGCGATAAGTTTGAATTATTATGAATTTAGTAATTTATTCAGCCCTTACTTTGACATAACGTCCCGGAGCTGGCTCAATTAATTTGTAAGTGGTATTACCTGGTTTGCGCGGTGCCGCCACTTTTTTACCACCGTTCTCAGCCAGGAACGCTGACCATTCAGACCACCAGCTGCCGGGATGTTCGGTTGCGCCGTCCAGCCACTTTTCTGCGGCTATACCCGCTGTTGAATTGGTCCAATAACTACGCTTATTCTTAGACGGCGGATTAATCACTCCGGCGATATGCCCGGAAGCACCTAATACAAATCGGTTACGGCTACCGTGCTTAGGATTAAGGAGTGTGGTTGATGCATACGCAGAAGTCCAGGGAACAATATGATCTTCACGGGAGGCATAAATAAAGGTTGGTGCAGCAATCTTTCCCAAATCGAGCTTCTCACCCGCCACCGTAAGCTTACCCGGCTCTTTTAGCGAGTTATTCAAATACATATTACGAAGGTAATAGCAGAACATTGGACCCGGCAAATTCGTGCTATCCGCATTCCAATACAATAGATCAAAAGCCGTTGGCTCTTCACCTTTCAAATAATTCGATTCGACATAATTCCAGACTAAGTCATTTGGACGCAAGCTCGAAAATGCTGATGCAAAATCGCGCCCCGGCATTAAACCGCCAGCGCCAATTTCCTGCTCGCGCTTAGCAATTTGTCCTTCATCGATATAGACATCAAGAATGCCCGTATCAGTGAAGTCAAGCAATGACGTTAGCAAAGTCAGACTTGATACTGGCTTTTCACCCCGCGCATACATGACTGCCAATGCAGAAGACAAAATCGTACCGCCGACGCAAAAACCTAGCGCGTTGACCTGATCCTGACCAGAAATTTCTTGCGCCACATGTACGGCCTGAATGCCGCCATCTTCGACGTATTGATCCCACGTGGTTTTTGCAGTAGACGCATCGGCGTTACACCATGAAATCAAAAAAACAGTATGACCTTGTTCAACCGCATAACGCACAAGCGAATTTTGCGGCTGCAAATCCATGATGTAAAACTTGTTGATACAAGGCGGCATGATCAACAATGGACGCTCATGCACAGTCTTGGTCAACGGCTTATATTGTATTAACTGAAATAAAGCATTTTCAAAAACTACCGAACCTTCTGTGGTGGCAACATCTTTGCCGATTTCAAAAGCCCCCTCATCGGTCTGCGATATTTTGCCTTTTTGCATATCGGCGAGTAAGTGCGCCATTCCGCGGGTCAGACTCTCCCCTTTGGTCTCGACCAACAATTGCTGTGCTACCGGATTGGTTGCCAGAAAATTGCTGGGCGACATGGCATCAATCATCTGCTGAACAGCAAATCCAATTTTCCGCTTGGTTTTCAACGGCGCATCGACAGCGTCGACTAAAGCGGTCAAATAATGCGCATTCAGCAAGTAGACCGCAGCGTTGTACGCATGCAGCGGATTACTCTGCCACGCAGCACCATTAAAACGCTTGTCCGGGAGGGACGGTGTACGCGCCGCAACCGCATCCTGCCACAATGCAGTGAGTTGCTCCGTGTACGATTTTTGTAGTTTTTCGAGAGATTCTGGTGCTAGTTTGATCCCTAGGTCGCCAAGCGCCGTATCGGAAATCAGCGGTGGTGCCAACGAATGACCAGGCGCAGAACTGAACCACGATAGCCATTTGTTCGGATCTGCAATTTGCGAAATGCCTTCTGACATATTCGGCGACACATTTTTAGAGAATTGTTCCAGCATTTGTTGTGACGCTTGCGACAAAAATGCAGGATCGAAGGGAGGAAATTTTGGATTAGTCATGCGGGTACCGTTGATTTCGCGTATTGTGCGGGATTGTCCGTTAGCCTAATTTCATTCTATGTATATCGTCGCTATTGCTTGGATTTACGTTGTCTTCATGATGTCAATTACAGAACAAACTGCTACCGCCGCAGTAATGACTTTTCTGCTATACGGCGTAATTCCTTTGTCAATAGTTTTATACCTGATGGGCACACCCCAACGCAAGCGAAATCGACAAAGAGCCGAACAACGCAAGAGAATGCTTGTCGAGAAGGATGCTGCCTTGCAAGTAAACGCTGAATCAGACGAACCAAAGGCCGATTCAACACAACTAGCAACACCAAAATCCAGAGAAAATCCGACACAAAAACTATAGTAAAAAAGAAGATTGAAGCAATTATTACCGTTGTGGATATATAACCAAACGAAGGATCAACAAGAGAATTGCGTCTAGGTTGCTTAAATAGGTTAAGCCACGCAAGTAGTACTGTAATTACTGTCCGAGCCGCGCTCAATCGGAGCGCCGCCATACGCCAGCATACGTTGATACGTTACGAAGGATGAGGGAGTCAGTCTTAATAGTCCCCGTAAAGCTTCTCCTGAGCCATAACTACAGCTAGAGCGCAATGCGCTTAGTAAAGTTTCGAGACAATCCTAAAAACACTATTTCAGCCAGATCAGCGAAGCGATGCGACCAGTAACTTGATCCCGGCGATAAGAATAAAACTGTCGGTCAGTAACGGTACAAGCACTGCCACCAGAAACACCGTGCACATCAACCTCACTCAATATAATGCGAGCAAGACTATAAATATTCGCCAGATATTTTCCTGGAGATTCAAAAATGGGTATGAAGGCGGAAGAAATCTGCTGCAAAGTTTCTGCCGATACTTTTCGCGCCTGAGCACTGTCTATAAATGCCGCGAGCACGTCCGCTCCAACCTCAAATTTTTGCGGCCCAATTGCGGGGCCAAGCCATGCGATGATTTCACCTGCGCCAGCATCCCGCATATGCGCTACGGTAAGTTCAAGGACGCCACCGACCAAGCCGCGCCACCCTGCATGTGCAGCGCCAACAACCCGACCTTCGACGTCACATAATAATACAGGCAGACAATCAGCAGTCAGGATGGCGCATACTCTCCCCGACTTTGTCGCAATGACAGAATCCGCCTCCACACCGGCAACGGCCCTATTTGCATCAGCCACTTGAACGCCATGAACTTGGGTCATCCAAAGAGGTGAAGAAGGCAAAAATGGCATCAACAAAGCCCGATTCGCCTCAACATCGGCCAACAGATCACCGACATGCGAGCCTAAATTAAGCCCACCGCCACCACTTCCGTCATCGTAAGGGGCACGACTTACGCCGCCGTCACGGGACGTCACCAAAGCGCCAACATTCGGTGGCGCACCGATCCAATCGGGAATAATCACGTTCATAAAGTGCGTCTATAAAGTGTTAATACGGGGCTTGGTTGAAGGACGCAATGACCATTGCGCCATTGCGCCCTTCAACTATGACGATAAGCTTTTCTCAAAGACTTATTTGCACAGTGTCAATCAGGTGCCGCAATACTAGAGCGCTTGATTAAATCAGCAAAATCATCCGGCAGCGGCGTGAACCATTCACACTCTTCACCAGTCGAGGGATGATTCAAGCCAAGCCGCGTTGCCTGCAAAGCCTGTCGTGGAAACGCGGGCATTAAATGCTGCTTGCCATATAACGTATCGCCAACCAACGCAAAACCGATCGACAACATGTGCACGCGAATTTGATGAGTGCGGCCGGTTTCAAGCTGGCAGCGCATCAAACTGACTGGGCGCCCATCCAAAAGCCCACTTTGCAGCCTTTCGTAATGCGTCACTGCGGTTTTGGCGCTGAGGCTTTCAGACACCGCCATTTTGATACGGTCCCGAGGATGACGCGCCATTGCGGCATCAATGGTTCCGTTAAGTTGAGGCGTGCCCCATACCAACGCCAGGTATTGGCGTTTTACCGTCCGCGCGGCCAACTGGCGAACCAGATCGGTCTGCGACTCTAACGTCTTCGCCACCACCATCAATCCACTGGTATCTTTATCCAGCCGATGCACAATCCCGGCACGCGGCACGCCAGCTAATTCTGGCCAGCGATACAGCAAACCGTTCAATAGCGTTCCCGACCAATTGCCAGCGGCAGGATGCACCACTAGTCCCGCCGGTTTGTCGATCACGATAATATCGTCGTCTTCGTATATCACCGAAAGCGCCATTTCTTCTGGCGTATAAGCATGCTCATCCGGTGCCGGTTGCGGCTGCACGATTACGGTCTCGTCGCCGAAAGCAATCATTTTGGTCGTGGCAACCTTGCCATCGACACTAACATGACCTGCTTCCATCCATTGTTGGATCCGGCTACGGGAAAATTGGGGAATCTGACTTGAAATAACCTTATCAAGTCGGGTTCCACACACCTGAGGCGTCAATATCAAGACGATTGGCGCAGCGGTATTTACCGCTACCTCAATTTCTTCGCTATCATCGATATCGGCTTCAAATTCTATTTCCGTAGGGTTTTCAGCCAAATTTGGCTTTGTAAATGACGTCACTGCAAGTCCCATCGGCTATAATCTATCAATTGTTTACACGCATTCTTGCGAACCACCATGCAAAAAAAACTCTCCACACTAGCTGCTGTCGCATTCGCTCTCTCATTATCGGCATGTGGCCTACTGCCCGACAAGGTCGATGAAACCGCAAACTGGTCTGCTCCCAGATTATACTCGGAGGCAAAGGATGAAATGAGTAGTGGTGGTTACGATAAAGCAATTTCATACTTTGAAAAGCTGGAATCGCGCTACCCATTCGGCACCTACGCCCAACAAGCACAGATGGATATCGCTTATGCGCACTACCGGCAGGGTGAACAGCCAGAGGCGCTTGCGGCCATTGACCGCTTCATTAAATT
Organism: Glaciimonas sp. Gout2; assembly: GCF_035018905.1. NCBI lineage: Bacteria > Pseudomonadati > Pseudomonadota > Betaproteobacteria > Burkholderiales > Oxalobacteraceae > Glaciimonas > Glaciimonas sp. Gout2. The sequence continues at coordinate 38,980 of NZ_JASJXA010000007.1, forward strand.
GCATCCAAATCATCCAAACGTAGACTATATGTACTATTTACGTGGCCTGGTTAACTTTAATGACAAGGTCAGTATCTTTGATTTCTTGTCAAAAGAAGATGCCACCGAACGCGATCCTAAAGCAGCCCGCGACGCTTTTGATGCTTTTAAGCAAGTCGTCGAGCGCTTTCCAGATAGTACTTATGCGCCGGATTCGCTAACGCGCATGAAGTACCTGGTTAATGCGATGGCCCAATACGATGTCCACGTAGCAAACTATTACTTACGCCGCGGTGCTTATGTCGCAGCAGCGAACCGTGCCCAAAGTGCAGTACAAGAATATCGCGATGCCCCCGCCGTTCAGGAAGCCCTTTACATTATGGTACGGTCCTACGATGCGCTGGGAATGAAAGAATTGCGTGACGATGCTGCGCGCGTTCTGCAAAAAAACTACCCTGATAGCGTTTATTACAAGGGTGGCCCAGTCGCCGAGAAGAAACCTTGGTGGAAAATCTGGTAAGCGAATCGCTCATGGAGCCATAATTGACGATCAAATCAAAAAACCTCGCAATGCGAGGTTTTTTGTTGTGTAATCGTCTCTATCCTGTTTTGATCCCGAGAAAATTTGGCGCATTAAACTTCGAATCTTGCGTATTTTGCCATACTGACGGACGGTGCCAGATAAGAAAAAGTATTGATACACGTTATAAAATAAGTATAGCGATCAGGATATTATGGACATTTGCGCCCATTCCATCGTTTTAATAGCATCAACTCGATACAAACTTTGCAAAAACTGTTGTGTCGCCAATTCCCACGAATAGGTCAGCGCATGCTCGCGTACCTGATGTCGATCCAGCCGAAGCGCCTGAATACACGCACGCCTTAAGTCAAACTCCAGACTCCCCGATACACCGTCCCTCACCACATCGATCGGTCCACACACTGGATATGCTGCAATAGGGACACCGCAAGCCATTGCTTCCAGCATGACCAATCCAAACGTATCTGTTTCGCTTGGAAACACCAATACGTCGGCACAGTTGTAATAGGCGCTTAATTCCTGATGTAATTTACTACCCAAAAAGTGCGTATCCGGGTAGCGTAGCTGCAACTCTTCACGCATTGGACCATCGCCAATAATCCACTTACTGCCAGGTAAATCAGCATCTAAAAATGCTGCTATATTTTTTTCGATCGCCACTCTTCCAACATATAAATATAAAGGCCGTTGAATACACGATCGATCCTGCTCGATGCATTGGAATCGCTCTGTGTCAACTCCGCGTCCCCACAGCACCAAACGCCTAAATCCGCGCTTTTGCAGTGCGGCTATCATATGCGGGGTCGGTACCATCACCGCCTTGGACGGCCAGTGAAACCAGCGCAACCATCGATAGGTCACCGCCTTTGGCATCATCGCGCGCGCACTCAGATATTCAGGAAAGCGCGTGTGATATGCCGTGGTAAATCCTATTTTGTGACGCAAACAAAAACGTCTGGCCGCCAACCCCATCGGGCCTTCGGTCGAGATGTGTAGGCAATCGGGCTGAAAATCGCGCAACGAAGCAGCCACTCGCCGATAAGGCTTATAGGCTAATCGGATTTCTGGATAAGTAGGACAAGCGAACGTGGCAGCATCGTCGGGAGTGAGCAATAAGACCTCATGACCGATATTGCGCAAGCATCGACAGGTTTCTTGCAACGTATTGACGACACCATTAATTTGCGTAAGAGAAGCGTCCGCTATGATGGCAATTCGCATAGCTCTCCAACATTGGCGCTGGCTATTGCACTCTTCTGTCCCACGATTTCTTGCCACGACACTAAACGCAACGTACCGCTGGCGTCCTCTACCAATGCGGTTAAACTCTCCACCCAATCGCCGTCGTTGCAATAAGTGATCCCATTGATCTCACGCATTTCAGGCTTATGAATATGTCCACAAATGACGCCATCAAGGCCCTTTTTGGCTGCTTCTGCTGCTAAAGCATTTTCAAAAGAAGAAATATAATTCACTGCATTTTTTACTTTAAGCTTTAAATATTGGGATAGCGACCAATAAGGTAATCCCGCTCGAGCACGCCAGCCATTGAACCACTGGTTAAACTTGAGAATCACTGTGTACAAACTATCACCGACATACGCCAACCATTTAGCGCAGGAAATAACGCCATCAAAGCGATCTCCATGCAGCACCAGAAACCGCTTTCCTTTGGCGGTGGTATGTATCAACTCATCGCGTATTTTGATACCGCCAAAATCAAGATCGATGAATTGACGGATCGCTTCGTCGTGATTGCCAGGAACAAAAATAACTTCAGTCCCCTTTCGTGCTTTTTTTAATACCGTTTGAACGACGTTATTATGCGCTTGATCCCAATACCAGCGCCGCTTCAATTGCCAACCATCTATGATATCGCCAACCAGATAGAGCGTCTCCGATTCAGTCGCCCGTAAAAATTCCAGTAAGCGCTTCGCCTGACATCCGGTTGTCCCAAGATGCACATCAGAAATCCAGATCGCCCTGAAGCGAATTGGTTCGCGTTTGATATCCGTACCTGAACCAGAAAATCCGCTGCTCAGAAAGCGTTCGCTTGGTTTCATCCTGGACTCATTTCTTTGCGATAATGACGTGCATAACGACTATCAAGTCTGGCTAACGGCAATAACAGGAAAAAATCGGCAGAATGAAAGTCAGGGTCCCAGGCCGGTTCACCACAAACCCATGCACCACTGCGTAAATATCCCTTTAAAAGCGGTGGCATAATCGGCACATGCCCGGGTTCGCGTTCATAAACCGAGAACGGCGTAATTGGCGTAACCCGATACTCTGGAGGAGAGAAATTCTCGTCGGTCATAGAGTGATACAAAGCCACAGCATTATGGCCCCCGTCAGCAAGGCTAACGCTGACGCATCCCATCAAATAGTCGCAACGTTCACGCCGCATATACGCCGCTAATCCCGCCCACAAAAGCATGATGACACTGCCACTACGATAGTCGGGATGTATGCAAGCGCGCCCTGCTTCGGCAAGGTGATTGCGTAAATGGTCGAGCCGACCCAGATCGAATTCCTTTTCAGAGTAGTAAGAACCCATGCGACGCGACGCATGCGGACTCATCACGCGATATGTGCCAACTACGCGCAAGGTTTTGTTGTCACGGACAATCAGGTGATCGCAGTAAGCGTCAAATTCATCGACATCAAGGCCGTCTACATTCACCAGCGCAGACAAACTAAATGCCTCAACAAAAACTTTATACCGCAAGCGTTGCACTTCCCGTATTTCTTCCTGTGTGGTGGCAATACTCACCGTTAGCTTGGGAAAAATCGGGTTTGCATCGCGGGGTATGGTCAATAAACGCATGCATTGTCCTTTTTAGATGTTGACAATGCCAGAGTAACGAGCGATTACTTCAGGAAAATGACACATTTATGTCTGTTTGATGACTTGGCAACAGTATTTAAAATGCTCCGTGAAGACGTGCTAAACGACTTTCTTTCGTCTTCAATATTCAATAATTCAGTCCCACAGATCACCAATTTGCGGACGTCGGTCGATTTACCCGCTCCAGCCAGCAGCTCTTGTATTGATAGCCGACCTGACGTAAGCCATAACGACAAGATACTTCTTATCGCCACTGGTCAATTGATGGGTTAAGGCCCGACCGCCGCGACCGATGTAACCCCTTTAACGTAGAAAAAATTTGTTCATAATCTGCGTCAACGGATAAGTCACCATGGATTCAATCATCGGGGGCAAGTCCAATGGCCGGATAACCATCTTAATCGTCATATCGGCAGATAAATGGCGGCGGACCATCTCATTCATTTTTTTACTGATGTTTTTGATATATGCCGCATCGTTGGCGTGTGAGGGAGACTTGATTTGAACGACGTGCCTTAACGCGCAACTAGTATCCTGATTTTTTATTTCTAGCATCCGGTGACACAATGTCCACAATATCCGATGCCGACGCAATCCCTCCTCTTTCCGGAATCGGCGGAAATAGCGATAAAAATACTTATAGTGACTAACCTCGTCGCGCCCAATCAACGATGCCATTTCTTTTAATATCGGTTCAGTAGTGCAACGCGACAGAGCCCGATATAGCGCCGCGGTACTCGCCTCCACTGCACAATGCGCCACCATCTCCAGACCCTTGGTAGGTGCTAAAAGCTCTACCTTGCAATGATCAGAATACTCTTTAAAAAAATGTCGATAACCAGTTTCCCAGTCAAACTCTGGCCATACATAATTCACATATGCCCGCAAAGCTTGCCCGTGTTGAAGCTCTTCAACTTCCCATTGATTGCGCAACCAATCTTCAATTTCTGGTTCATCCCGGTAATATTCAACCAGATTCTGCGTATATAAACTTGATCCACTCTCGATAAATGATGCGCTAGTCACTAAATAGAAAAGGTTTTCATCTAGCGCTACCTGCGCAAGGTCAATCGTAGAAAAATCAAGATCAGCTATTTTCCAATGTGTACTTTCTATTCCACCATTATAATTTTTATTCAATCTTTTCAATTCCTTAATAATATAAATGGGAAGTATCTCCACGTGACTTTCAAATCACGACCGTAATGAAGCCTGCAACCGTTGTGCCATCAAATAATTTACCTGCGACGAAGTTAATCACCTGCTTGATTACAGGAGAAATGAGTGGTTGAATTACACCGGTGGACGATTATTTTTGTTGATCAAGACATGCTTGTTGTTCAGTTTCGATCCTCGTTTTATCTGCGTAAATATCAGAGATTAATATGTTGCACGATATTTTTTACCAGTTGAAAAAGTTTCAGCTCGTTAAAAAATGGCGTCGCCAAACGCAAGCATCGTAAGTAGCGATGAGGCGATAACAGTTTGTTTGAATTACAAATTTTGGCCTTCCATTACCTATGAGACGAAGTTACCTCAATGCCAAAAAGCAGTTATCGTCCCATCCAAAGATCATAGTTCTTAAGCAGATCCGTGGCAGGTAATTCGATTATTTTCATGAGTCATATTGCTAGCCACTTAGCCTAAAACAGAGCTTTGAATAGTGGCCCATGTGTCTTCCACATCTGGCAAGCCGAGAATCCAATTGTCTGCGCCTTTTTGGCATGCAACTATCTGTTCATCGGTCATTTTTTCGATCGAATTACCTAATCTTTTACGTATCTCATGGGCGTATTTTTTATCCGACTCGCCACTCTCATCGGGATAATTGGCGGCACGCATTAGCCAGACACATGCCGGAATCGGATCACGTTTTTTAGTCCACATTAGAAATGAATTTTTATTCAAAAAACCATTCTCTGTATATTCAGCAATCCTTAATAAGCTAACTCGTATACTGATTATTTTCATTAATCCATTGATCTCAGGCGTGATCTCGACACGCCTGTTAAGGGAGCGTCCCTGGAATATGACAGCACCCGCAGCGGCAAGCATTTTGATTGCCTTGCGCTCTCCTCTCTCGGCCCGCTCCAGCAATTGACCCACCGTTACATCCTGCATTACCGCAGCAGCTGAAGCGAAAGAAACAGGCATGAAGAGAACGAACATTAATAAGAAGTTATACAATTTATACCCGTAAAAAAAATGCCAAAATGCGGAAATGGCACGAGGGCTTGAATGTAGTTTCACGCTTGCTAATCGATGGGTAATAAAATACCAATCGCATGTTGTGTTGCTGAACTAAAAGTCATTGGCAAGGAGAATATAGGTTTTTTGCGGAAATGTATCTAGGATCATTCTTATAATTCGCGTTTATTTTTTTTAGAAATTGGGAGAAATATAAACCAGCCAGACGTTGCATCTGGCGTTGCGTCGAACCGTTACACTGGCAATAGTTTCTTCGAAGGGGTCAAAGACTTAGCAATAAAACGCGCCTTCAAAAATATGGCTCACGTCCCATCAGGGCACCGACAAAAAAAGTTATTAATTTTCCGGAAAGTAAAATCAACTAAATTAGCAAAGATTCAAACAACGCATCACCACGCGCTGCAAACCATTACAAACCCATCAAGGCGCATCCGTGCCATTTTCGAACAAATCACCTTGTGCTCGCTGTGACGCTGTGCTCGCCACCCCTTTTCTCTCCAACGCACTGACGCGTACGCCAAGTAACCGCAGCTTTTGATGGAAAGAGACACGGCGGAGACATTCTCCTGCAGCACGCCGAATAGCGACCGCATCGTCGGTGCTTGAAGGAAGAGTGACGTCACGTGTCACCGCACTGAAATCAGTAAAGCGTAACTTGATTCCTACCGTGCGCCCAACGTAGCCTTTGCGCTGTAGATCGCCAGCGAGGCGCTCACATAAACGTGTAAATATTTCTGTGAGTGTTGTGCGATCTGCCGTTGCATGAAGGTCGCGCTCGAAAGTAGTTTCGCGACTGATCGACTTGGGTTCGGAATGCGTCACAACGGGCCCATCATCAATACCGTGTGCAACGCAATGCAGCCATGCGCCATAACTGCTACCGAAATTTTCCTGAAGCATGCCAGTGTCTGCGTGGGCCAGCTCCGCAATTGTACGAATACCTAACAAGGTTAATTTCTCGGCTGATTTTGGTCCGATACCATTAACCTTGCTTACCGAAAGCGGCCAGATACGGGTTGCTAAATCGGCTTGCGTCAGAATGGTCAATCCATTCGGTTTTTCCAGATCAGAACAGATTTTTGCGAGTAGTTTATTAGACGCAACGCCAATCGAGCAAGAAAGCCCGGTGGCATCATTTACCGCCTTTTTTATACGCGCTGCAAGAATAGCAATCGGTTCTGTTTGTCCGCTAAGATCAATGTAAATTTCATCTATACCACGGTCTTCAATGAGTGGCGTAATGCTCGCCACGGCAGCTTTAAATAATCTTGAATAATGTCGATACGCTTCAAAGTCGGTGGGCAATAAGACTGTATCCGGGGCCAGTTTTGCAGCCTTCATGATTCCCATTGCCGAAAAAATACCCAGCGCACGTGCTTCATAAGTAGATGTCGTGATTACACCGCGACCGACATAATGTCGGAGAGTTGCATAGCTGCGCGTCCCGTCCGCGTTTACGACCGGTTGATGGTCCGATCCACCACCAATGGCAACAGAGCGACCACGCAATTCCGGATAGCGTAATAGCTCTACCGAAGCATAGAAGGCATCCATATCGAGATGCGCAACATAGCGCGTTGGCAGTGACATATCGTTGGGAGTTTCGGACATTATCGACGTTGAATACTCTTAGTTGTTTTTAATAGTTCTGCGCCGCCAGACTAACACTCGGCGTGGCACTCTCATATTGCAGCAACTCACGACGCCAATTGCGCAAGCCAACAATCGCCAGAATAATAAACATTGCGTACAAGCCCGCAGTCAACTGTAAATCTTTGTAGACATACACGCCAATGTAAATGACGTCGACGGCTATCCATAGCCACCAGTTTGCAATGTATTTACGCGCCATCCAATATTGCGCCACCAGACTAAAACTGGTCAGAGCAGAATCAAGCCAGGGAATATGCGCATCCGTAAAGCGCGCCATCACGTAGCCCAGCAAGAGACTTCCCGCAGCGCCGATCATCAAACCAACCCAACAACCGGCGACTGACAATCGTCGGGGCATGATGTGTACTTTATCTTCATCTCGCGATGCATCCGGCAAGGTTTGGGAATGCGTGCGGTTGCGCGTCCAATGCCACCAGCCGTACAATTGCATGACAAAAAAAATCAGTTGCAGCAGCAAGTCAGAATACAATTTGGCATCAAAAAAGATCTGCGAATAAAACATCACCGATACACAACCAACCGGCCAGCACCATATGTTACGGCGTGCCGTGAGCCAGACCGCCAGCGCGCTGACAATGACCGCCACTATTTCCAAACCGGACATTTTTTTCTTTCAATTATGGACTGAGGAAGTTTATCTCTTCCAGGATTGTTCTCTTTTGAGATTGTCACTTCTTCGTACTGCGATCCCGCATATACGCTAACAATCGCCGTCCCGCATCGCTATTAAACCATTCTGCATGACCCAATAAATACGTATCATAAGCCACTGTTGCATTCTCCGCGGAGCCTTGAACGCCATAAAAATATGCCAGCTCGGAAAGCGCAAACTCCACGTGTGCAAGCGGCAGCAGAGCGGTCACGGCAGCCATATCGAACGCCGACAAAGGAACCACGGCTTCATAGCCATCCAGCAAAAGCGCCAATTGATCAAAGTGTACTAATTGATCGTCCTGTAACTGATTATTAGCGTCTAGCTGCGGAAGTTTCAGCCATTCGACAATATTCGTAACAATGGCGATAGCCAAATCGTAGACCGCGCAGGTTTGATCGCATAGGCCAAAGTCCAGTATTGTCGCTACTTTCGCCCCGCCAGCATCGTTCTGATCGTCTGATGCGCACCATAACAAATTGGAAGCATGCCAGTCGTTATGCGTCCATAAGGGCACCAGATTTTTTAGCAACGGTTGCAAGCATGCGTAAAAAGGCATCAATACACGCTCTACATCCTGACGCCAATCACGTTGTGCGACGTAGGTCGCCAAGCCTGGCCGGGCGTCGATGTAATGCGCCATCGCGGTGAGAGGATCATCGTCGCTAAATATTGAAAACCCCGACACCAGCAACATTGCCTTGCGTGCAGGAGCGTTATAACCGGCTGCACCCTGATGCATTTCCGCCAGGGCACGGCCGGCCGCATAGGCATGTCCGGGGTGCAAAAATGGTGTCCAGGAAAAGGCATCCCGATAGACGTCATTTCCCTTCGCCAGTCGATGCACTTCATAGGTCCAGTCGCCGTCGGCAATCGCTGTGGCACCATGCATATCAGCAAGAACTTCGCTGACGGCGGGTCCGTCAACCGACATATGCAATGCTAAATGTGCAATAAACCGATGCTCTTCCAAAAGATCAGCGGCACTGCGTATCGCCTTTATCAGACGCTTAACAAACAACATGCCTGACGTCGTCTCCACCACACAGGCGCTGGAAAACGGCCGTGGGCTAAACCATGTAAGGCGTATAACCTCACCGGTTTGTGGATACCGCCTCAACAAATCCTTTATTTCGGCCAGCTTCAGTGGCGGCCAGGCGGGTGGCACGTCATTCGCGTCCAGGCCATGACTGAGCAATGAAGTGTTATCGGTTTGGTGGCTCATCTTAAAATCAATTTCGACCTGCTTAAAAATCGTATTGGACGGACAAACGGGCGGTGCGCGGCGCGCCTAAATGCAAATAACCATCACCGAGGTATTCTCCAACGTCTTTCCAGTATTGCTTATTGAGCAGGTTATCGACGGCCAAACGAACGACTGCCTTGTGACCAGACAACACAGCGGCATAGCGCAAACCGGCATTAAATACATTAACGGACGGCACATCAACATCGCCTGAACGTGTCGCGGCCTTGCGCGCGCTATATTCCCAACCGCCCAGCAGATTCAGACCATCGATGCCCGGAACCGCATAGTCAGCGTAAATACTGCCTCGCAAACGTGGCACATTAATGGCTTGATGGCCATCGTATGCGGGTGTTCCCGTATTGGTAGCAATAGCCTGCGTTCCCGCAAAACTAGCGGTCAGTCGCAACCGTTTGGTGACTTGGCCAGCTGCGCTTAATTCAATGCCTTTATTAGTCTGTGTTCCTTCTTGCACATACTCAATATCGGCACCTTCCGGTTTCGGATATTCGTATGGCTTGGTCATCTGGAAAATGGCCGCGCTCAACATCAGTTGATTACTTACTTCAAATTTAATACCAGCTTCAATCTGGCGCGACACGGTCGGCGGCAAAAATGCCGAAGGGTTAATCGTCGCCCAAAACGGCGCCTGACCACCCATCGTCAGACCCTTGCTGTAGCTGGTATATAAAGTCATCGTTGCAAGCGGCTTATAGATCAATGCCAGTTGTGGTAACAGCATCGATTTGTCAGTTGTTCGCGTCGTCGCGCCGGTGTCATCGAATGCATTTTCACGCAACCAGACCTGACGTGCACCCGCCAGAATTTGCCAACGCTCGCTAAGTTGTATGCGATCCAATGCAAACAAACCCTGTTGCCGACTATCGAGACGGCGCGTGGAAGACGACGGTATATCAGTCGATGGCGCAAAAATTAACGGAGTCGCATTGTAGATATTGTCGCTGCCGACATACTGGTTGACGCCGTCGCTCAAACTCACCGTGCGACGGAAACTACTCGCACCGAACGTGAGGTCATGGCGTAATCCACCAAGCATTGTTTTGCCTTGCAAAATTGCCTGAACCTGATCGTTGCGTCGTGTGTCATTCGGGAAGCGATAATCGTAAACATCAACATCCCCGGTCGCGCTAAAGTATTGCGGCGGCGTGCCACCGGCCCCGCAACTACTCACATAAAAGCAGCCATAAGGAAATGTCGAATTATCATCAATAATCACCCTGCTCCGGCTAACTGCTAAAGAGCCATGCCAGTCCGGATTGATCGCTACGTCGAGACGCAAGTTGGTGTTCAACGAATCCATAGTGACAGGCTTGCCCCAAGGCTGCCCACCGAGCAAACGGTAAGGAGAAACACCGCTTGGGATAACAGTGCCGCCAAGTAGTTGATAACCCGGCACAGAAAGCTGCTGGCTATGCTGATCTTCAATATTAAACTGCAGCGTCGCAGACGGTGAGAGAACCCAATCCGCCGCTACTGAGACAAAATTGCGATTACCGCTCACGCCATCGACGTAGGTATTTATTCCTTCATGCGCGGCGTTAACCCGTAAACCGAACTGTTTTTGATCGCCAAATAACGTCCCGACATCGGTCGCCAGATAGCGCGATCCGCGCGAGTCGGTTCCCAACGTCACAGACGCGACATCGGCCGGTCGCTTGCTAATATAGTTGATCAATCCGCCGGGTGCGGCAAGGCCGCCCTGCAAGCCAGCTAATCCCTTCAATACCTCTACCCGCTCTTTATTTTCCAGTGCCACATTTTGCTCACCCGAAATCGTCATGCCATCCAGTTGGTAGCTAGACGCCAAATCTAACGAAAATCCCCTGATGCTAAAATTTTCGTAATAGCCCAATGGCGTGTAATTATTATCAATCGAGGCATCGTTACGTACCACATCACTGAGTAACCGAGATTGCTGATCGTCCAGCTGACTGCGCGTAACCACCGAGATCGACGCTGGTGTGTCTAACAACGTCTCGCTGCCAAATGTACCGACTGTCGCTGATCTGGCACGATAGCTATCCTTTGCTTCACCTTCTGCCTTGACGGTAACCAGCGGTAATTCGTGTGTATTTGGAATCCTAACCGCTGTCGTGGCGCTCTGACTGGACGGCTGATCTACTTCAGTTTCTGCACAGCTAACGCCTGCGCCAACGGTAGTCGTTGCAGCAACCAACATTGTTAACAGTTTTTTTGCAAAAGGAAAAGAAGAACTGATCAGGCTGCGAACTGGCAATTTTTTTATCGATGTCATGTAGGTAGTGCGTTAATTATTGCAGTTAAAAAGTGGGAGGAAAATTGCTTTATTAACAATTGTTACAATACTCAGATGAGTCAATTGTGATTTCAAATTTCAAGCGAAAAGCATTCCGACGTTGCGTTAGTTACTTTGAGCAGCATCATCTGATGTAGCAAAATTTATTCTGCGAAAGTGGAATCTCTGCCTCGGTTTCTATCCAGATCTCTGTCCTAATCTAAATCCTGATCTGTCCACTCAACCGAAAAACAACGCGCTAGATTATCCTTCGACAACACCAGTTCTGGCAATAAAGCTTGAAATCGATATAAATACGTCGTGTTTTACAACACTTATATTTAAAAACTCACTTCACAATTTGCACGACTGGTCATCACGATAATTTCCCAAAAGCATCTCTTTGAAGTCGATTGCGGTTAAGAACCTTACGGTAACTGTACGTCCTCGTTAAAATCCGATATTTATGAAAAATATAACCGCCACAAAACGTTAATTTTACCTAACGATACGGATCAAATTGCGATACAGTAACCATTATCCGTACCCTGGTACGGGCACCGCTCATCAATTACTTTTATTCAGCACCAGCAAAGGTTTATTTGTGAGCTTATTCAGTAAAACTAAAAAAAATGCAGGTTGGTTAGCGATTGGTTGTCATTTCGATGGTGTTTACGCCGCCCATTTAAAAAGGTTGCCGTCTAGCAAGCCTAGCGTGGAATTATTATCTTTTTACCCTTCAGAAAAAACTACAACAGCCGTTACGCTCAGTAAGCTTGCGCAAGATATCAACGTAAATCGTTATCAATGCTCCCACTTACTCAATATCGGTGAGTATCAACTACTCTCCATTGATCCGCTAAATGTGCCGCCAGATGAGCTTAAAAAAGCCGTACGCTGGCGCTTAAAGGATATGCTGGACTATCACGTTGACGACGCCACCATTGATGTTCTTGCTATCCCCATCGACAAAAATGGGCCATTACACAGCAACGCGCTGTTTGCAGTGGTGGTCCGCAATCAATTAATCGAACAGCGTCAAGCGTTATTCGAAGATGCCAATATTGCGTTACGCGTCATTGATGTTCCTGAAATGGCGCAGCGTAACATCGCTACATTACTAGAACCAGAAGGACATGCCGTCGCGTTGCTGTCCTTCAATTCGGAAGGTGGGCTCGTTACCATCACCTCCGCAGGTGAGCTCTATTTGTCACGCCGAATGGATACCACCATCACCCAACTACAAGCGGCCGACGCATCTCAAATCACAATCATTTACGAACGCATTACACTCGACCTCCAACGATCATTAGATCATTTTGATCGACAGTATCACGCGCTGTCATTGTCAAAATTAATACTCTCCCCGATGGGAGAAGAGGGAACAGCGCTGCAGGAATACCTTTCCGCCAATCTATACATTCCAATTGAAACCTTGAATTTAGAAACCATTCTAGATTTTTCCAAGGTGCCGGAACTCTACAAGATTGAGCAACAACAACGCTACTTCATCACGCTGGGTGCGGCGTTGCGCCTTGATGAGAAGAAGTTATGAGTCAGCAGATCAATCTTTTCAATCCCATATTTTTAAAGCAAAAGAAATATTTTTCTGCGGTAGCGATGCTTCAGGCGTTGGGATTAATAATCCTTGGTGCCGCATGTATTTCCGTTTATTCTGGCTATCAATTTTCTAGCGTCAGTAAAGACGAGGCCAGTACTTTTGCGCAGTTAATAGTGGTTCAGGCCGAGTTAAACAAAGTCACTACTGAATATGCACCGCATCCAAAAAGTCAATCTATCGAGGATAGCGTTACAAAGACAGACCTGGAAGTCAAATCCTTGCAACAGGTATTCGATAAACTGGAAAAAGGTGACATCGGCAATACCAGCGGCTATTCAGCTTATTTAGGCGCCTTTTCTCGTCAAATAGTGGATGGCTTGTGGTTAACCGGTTTCAGTATTATCGGCGCTGGCAACGAGATGGATTTGCGCGGCCGCGCATTGCGCCCTGAGCTAGTGCCCTATTATATTGGTCGTCTTAAAAATGAGACCGTCATGCAAGGAAAAACTTTTTCCAGACTTGATATCCACGTCCCGCAAATAGCAGCGAGCGGCAATGCGCATCAAGCTAATTCTCCGATCGCTGCGCCCTACGTGGAGTTTGATCTGCGATCATCAGGCATAGCGAAAGACAAGACGGCCTCTGACATCGCGTCATACACCGCGCCACCCTCCGCGATTCCTTCTATCATGCCAAATATTCCGGCAACGACCGCTGTACAAAACGCCAAACCCGTCAAGCAACCGGCAGAATTACGCGGAGAAAAAGGGTAATGAAACACAACCTCCAGCCAATCATTTCAAAAATTGATGCCATGAGTCTGCGTGAGCGCATCATGATCTTCATCGGTGCTGCACTGACGCTCATACTATTATTCAATACATTATTATTTAATCCACAATTTGACCGACAAAAACTAATGTCGCTCCACATTCAAAACAATCAATCAAAAATTGCTGTAATACAGACTGCGATTCAAGAACGCCTGAGATCAAGAGCCTTCGATCCGGATGTTATCAACAGTGATCGTTTAAAAATTTTGCAGGAGCAATCGCAACAACTCCATTCCAAGCTGTTGGGATTAAATAGCGTGCTCGTCAAGCCGGAGAACATGACATCGCTACTCGAAGATATCTTGAAACGTAACGGCGCGTTACGCTTAATTTCGCTCAACACACTTCCCGTCAGCACGCTAAACAATCCCAACCCCACACCCACTGACGAAAAAATTTCGCTAGAAAAGCCATCTGTAACGGGAGCACAGGCAGTGCGTGGCATCGAAAACGGCAGCGGCATTTACAAACATGGTGTCGAAATTGTTATTCAAGGAAGGTATCTCGACATGATGCATTACATGTCGGCACTGGAAGCAATGCCTTGGCAATTATTTTGGGGCAAAGCAACGATGCAGATAGACACTTATCCGGACGCCACCTTAAGTCTGACGCTGTTCACCTTAAGCCTGGATGAAAAATGGCTAAATCTATGAGCACATTTGCCAAATGGATCGCAACAGCAGCATATTGCTCCTTGCTGATAGCATCAACGGTCATGGCACAAACTACGCCTGACCCGACACGCCCACCAGATTCCATCGGTATCAGTACCGGACACGGCGAAGCGATCCCGGCAGCCAGTGGCCCGGTACTCCAATCCGTCATCATTTCAGAGCATAGCAAGATAGCGATTATCAGCGGGAAAACAGTCAAACTTCGTCAAAAATTCGGTGAATTTCGTCTGGTAAAGATGAGTGAAACCGAAGTCATTTTACAAAATGGAAAAGAACAACAAGTGTTGAAACTTTTTCCTGATATACAAAAAAAATCAGTCAACAAATCTACACCTTAAAATGTACATCAACAGGCTTTAGAAAAGAATGCAAAAGACTCTCATAGCTATTTTGATCGTAGGATTGACAGGATGCGCTTCACCGGCCTCTAAGCGTGAAACGTACGACCTTATCAATACCGAGATGAATAGCGCGGTAGAAAACAACGCGAAGCGCACCCAGCAGGAAGCCGTTTTTGCGTCGCTGTTGCCGCCGCTCAAAATTGAAATGCCAAAAACGCGGCAACCAATGGAAGAGCGATTTAATTTATCGTTCAATAATGTGCCAGCAAGTCAGTTTTTTATGGCGCTGGTTGCCGGTACGCGTTACAACATGCTGGTTCATCCTGACGTCACCGGCACTATTTCGGCCAATCTTAAAAACGTGACATTGTTTGAAGCACTGGACGCAATCCGAGAACTCTATGGCTATGAATACAAGGTTGAAGGCACGCGTATTTATGTTAAACCGTTAAGTTTGCAAACAAGTATTTTTCAGGTCAATTATCTCAGCGGCAGTCGCAAAGGATCATCTGATATCCGCGTTACTTCAGGTTCGGTGAGTGACGTTGTATCCAGTAATTCGGGTAGTAACAACACGCCCGGATATCAGTCGCAGTCCGGAACGACCTCGCGTGCAGTCGACAGCAGCAAAATTAGTACAACTTCAAACAACGACTTTTGGGGCGAACTGAAGGCCTCTTTAAACGCCATCATTGGCGACAAAGACGGACGTAGCGTCGTGATCAGCCCGCAATCGGGTGTCGTAGTGATTCGCGCCATGTCGGATGAATTGCGGAATGTCTCGACGTTTTTAAAGGCGACCCAATTATCGGTAGATCGCCAGGTGATTTTGGAAGCCAAAATCATTGAGGTCTCACTCAATGATAATTTTCAATCTGGCGTTAATTGGTCTGCCTTTGGCGGCAAAGGTAGCCGGACTTCGCTCGGCTATGTCGCACCTGGAACAACGCTTTCGTCAGTCGCTGGCACAACCTTGACCAACGGTGGTACTAACGCAATCAACGCCGTTGCTGGCAGCACCTTGGGCGCGGTCAACACGGCGGCTGGCTCGCTGTTCGGTTTGGCCTTTCAAAATAGCAATTTTGCAGCGCTGATTTCGTTTCTCGACTCTCAAGGAACGGTGCATGTCTTATCCAGTCCCCGCATCGCCACGATGAATAATCAAAAAGCGGTCTTGAAAGTCGGTACAGATGAGTTTTTTGTGACGAAATTGACGACCTCCCAAGGCGTAAGTTCCGGCAATACGACTACGCTACCGATCACTACCGTGGATGTGCAGCCCTTTTTCTCTGGTGTATCACTGGATGTGACGCCTCAAATTGATGCAATCGGCAATATCACCTTGCATATTCACCCGTCCGTGAGTCAAGTAACAACAGTCGACAAAGTGATCAATTTGGGAGCAAGTGGCGGCACATTGAGCTTGCCTTTAGCCTCCAGCGCAATCTCCGAGACCGATAGCGTGGTCCGCGGTCAGGATGGACGGATCATTGCCATTGGTGGTCTGATGCGCCAATCGTCCTCATCTGATCGCGCCCAAGTACCCGGGGCCGCTGATGTGCCAGTGCTCGGTAATCTATTCCGCAATAACAGCCGTGTGTCGCAAAAAAGCGAATTGGTCATCTTGCTCAAACCAACCATCGTTCAGGGCGAAGATAGCTGGGATCAGGACATGCTTGATAGTCAGCGCAGATTGCAAGGTTTGGTACCGCGCAATATGGGCGACGGAGACGCACAGGTCCAAGGACAGCGCTAACCATGTATAAAGCACATTTCTGTTTACGTGAATTACCATTTGGTATAACACCCGATACCAGCTTTTTTTTCGCATGCTCGAATTATCAGGCTGCCTTAAATACGCTGTTGATTGCGACCAATAATGGTGAAGGCTTCATCAAAATTACCGGTGAAGTTGGCACCGGAAAAACAATGTTATGTCGCAAGTTCATGTCAACCCTCGACGATAGCTTTGTGACAGCTTACATACCCAATCCATCGCTTGAACCGCGCCCGTTGATGCTGGCGGTAGCAGACGAATTGGAGATTGTGCTGGAGAAGGATGTCGACCAACATCATTTGATGAAATCAATCAATCTCCGTTTACTTAAACTGGCCGAACAAGGAAAAAAAGTCGTACTGTGCCTGGATGAAGCACAAGCGTTGCCGCTGGAAAGTCTGGAGGCGCTGCGTTTATTAACCAATCTGGAAACAGAAAAAAGAAAGTTATTGCAAATCGTCCTGTTTGGACAGCCTGAATTAAATCTGAAATTGCAAAACAATACGATTCGGCAATTGAAGCAGCGCATCACATTTGAATACGATATTGCGCCACTGACCAAAGATGACATGGCGTTTTATATTTCGCATCGTCTGAACGTTGCTGGATTCACTGGTAGCCGCTTGTTCACCCATGGCGCACTGCGACGCCTGTACAGAGCGAGCGGCGGAATTCCGCGATTGGTAAATATTTTAGCCCACAAATCCTTGATGGCTGCTTACGGCAAAGGCCATCAGCAGGTTGGTCCGGCAAATGTCCGTGTGGCAGTGAAGGATACCTTTTCCTCAAAACCTCATTCATGGTTCTGGCGACTATTAGGCGGCTCGGCGTTCTTTTTTTTATTTATAGATATGGCTGTGGATTATTTTAAATGAGTCTTATCAATCAAATGCTGCAGGATCTCGACAAGCGTGGATCCACCGTTGGTGTAGTTATCGGACCGACCGGGACGGGCGCCTTGTCGCAAAACCACATCCGGACAGTACCGAATGTAGATAATAAATCGCGACGTATCTGGTGGGTGGCGGCGCTGTTGTTGTTGTTGTTGATAGCCATAGTAATCGGTGCAGTGTGGGGATTGCGGTATTGGCAAAAAGCATCGCCTGCCGCAGCCATCGTTAAACCTGCGGCGTCAGGGCAAGCAATAAAAGCTACGCCTTTACCCGCTCCCGCATTAACAATATTACCCGCGACACCTGCGATACCTGCGATACCAACCGCACCCGATGCCCTACCGACCGATGTATCCCCTGCAGGGACATCAGAAATAAAGCCAGCGTTGACTTCCCCCTCAGAAGTGCTTCCTGTTAAACCGCTGCCGGCGCCTATGAGCATTGGCAAAAGCACCGCGAATGATCCAACAAAGAATGATGAGACTAAGTCGATCACCAATAACAATACAGACATTGCTGGCAGGATTGCCAATACGCTGAATGCCGATGCAAATGCGTCAACAATCCTTAACGCCACGCCAGTCTTGCGCTCTACGCAAAATGACGTAAAAGCAATTCCCCGCAATAACACAAAAAAAAAAGGGAAGGCTGACTCAGAAAACGACGGCAAGATAGCGCCTCAAGCCAAAGAAGTGACCCCGCAACAAGCCATAGACAATCATTATCGCAAAGCCGTTACGCTGATCGATGTCGGGCAGATATCACAAGCTATCGATATGCTGCAGCAAGTTTTACAGCTTGATCCAAAACACGCGGCGGCCCGCCAAACCTTGGTTGGTTTGCTGCTCGACACAAAGCATCAGGATGATGCCATGCGCAAGTTGCAAGAGGGAATAGCCATTGATCCCGCTCAAACAGGCATGGCGATGATTTTGGCGCGTCTTCAGGTTGAGCGCGGCAACACACGGACAGCGCTGGAAACGTTGGAGCGATCGCTCTCGTATGCACTGGCTGATGCGGATTACCAAGCTTTTCTGGCGGCTTTATTGCAGCGTGAAAAACGACACAAAGAAGCCATTGATCATTATGCAATTGCGATCCGCAAGATGCCTGAAAACGGTCTTTGGTGGATGGGCTACGGTATTTCTTTGCAGGCTGAAAATCGCTTACCAGAAGCCAAGGACGCATTTACCCGCGCTAAATCGTCCTCGACATTATCGCCAGAATTACGGACTTTTGTCGATCAAAAATTGAGCCAGATGCCGCGCTAATAGCCATCCTATCTTAAATAAAATGTCCTTTAAAAAAACAATACAGCATTTGGCTTCGGCGCTTGGGCTACTGACTGCACCAATTACGCTTATTACCGCTATTGCCGCTATTGCGCTGAGTTACAGCGCCAGACTGCAATTCATTATCCGAAGGCGTGCGACGCAGAGTCAAGAGCGCCTTTCTATCGCCGGAATGGTCAAAATATCGTCTTATCCAAAAGCATGGATCAATGCGCGTCCTAACTCAAATTTTATCCGTCACCAAACATCCTCTCTGCGTACTCACCTCCGGCGGTGGTTATTTTTACTAATCGTCCTACCGTTACTGTTACTGACAGCATTGCCGGCACAAGCTATCGACTACACTTTTCCAGGCTATCTTCCGGCCGGTTGCAGCGGCGGTAGCGGCTCCTACACATGTGGCACCTTGTCTCTCGCTGCTGGCGATACGATCAGTATTTACGCCCCAGCCACCGTCACCGTAAATGGCGCTTTTTCTGCGGGCGCCAGTTGCCAGATCAATAAAGGGGGTTCGGCTTCGAATCTGAACTTCAACGTAAGCGGCGCAATCGGATTCGGCGCCAGTTGCATTTCGAACGCTAACTTAACTTCTGGTGGGGCAATTGATATCGGCGCTAATAGCACGCTCAGCGGCAATATCACCACGAATATCGGGGCCGTCACGGTGGGTGCCGGTACTGACATAAACGGCACTATCAGCACCGTTCAAGGCGCAGTAACAGTCGGCGCGGGAAGCTCAGTCAGCGGCAGTCTTACCACCATCCAGACTGGTGCGATCACGATTGGCGCGACGGTTATGATTGGTGGCAGCATTAGTACTGCTACCGGCGGCGTCGGTATCGGTGCAGGCACTAGCGTTGGTGGCTCCATTTCTAGTAGCGCTGTCGGTGCCATCACGTTAGGCGCATCAATAACTGTGAACGGAAACGTCGGTACCGCTTCCGGTAACATCGCTGTGGGAGCAAACACCACAGTCAGCGGTTTGATCTCAACGAATATGTCCGACCCTATTACTCTCGGTAACATGGCCATTATCAACAGCGTGTGTTGCCTGGCAACTGGTGACAGTAGCTGCGTGACCAATAACACCAACTTACCCTCGCCGCTTGTATGTCCAGCCCCAGCAGGTGCTGGCGGTGCATCGCATGTCAGTACCTTTGACTGCCTGGAAAAGGATAGCAATACGCCATGGGTAGCAACGGCAAGAAAACCGCTCTTTACTAAGCTGGTCAACGCTAACTTTACCTTCGACATCGCGGCGCTTAAATCCGATGGCACACTGGCGACCGGTTACAGCGGCACTACTAGCACCCCCAAGTCGGTCAGAGTGGATTTATTCAACGATACAACCCCACCGACCAGTTGCACAGCCCTGGCTAGCCAAACCCCTGTGGCATCTCAAACAGTGAACTTCTCCGTAAGTGCTGCCGGGCGCACGTCGACCGGCAATTTCAACCTTGCAAATGCCGCCCCAATATTACGGTGTCGCGTCCGGGAATGCACCGATAGTAGCTGTGGAAGCTTCACCGCTTTGGCTCCGGCTTGCTCTTCCGATCAGTTCTCGGTGCGCCCTTCCACGGTCACGCTATCGACCTCAGCAACGGCGACAGCACCCTCAACAACCGCACTCCCAATCATCAATGGAGGCAGTGGTTTCAGCCTGCTCGCTGCTACTCATGCCAATGATGGCTATGCGGGAGCCATGGCCCTCGACACCACAAAATTAACGGCTCAAACTACCACGCAAGCCGCAACGCAACAAAGCGGCGGCGTAGCCGGCATCCTGTCGCCCGCTACATTAGCCGTCAATACCAAAGCGATCAATGCGACTTATACCGAAGTGGGCTATCTTTATCTCGCCCCCGGTGCGTATCGCGACGACACGTTCACGGCCATAGATAGCGCCAATGGGGATTGCATAACAAGTACCTCAGCTGATAGCAATCTCTCTGATACCTTAATCGGAGGAAAATATGGCTGCAGCATTGGCAATACCGGCACACTGTCGTTCGGACGCTTCATACCGGATCACTTCGCCATAAGCCCTTCCCCGATCACCGCCGCGTGCGCCGCTTCCAGCACCCCTTTTAGTTATTTCGGACAAGACGGTTTCATTACTGCGTTTGGCTTGATGGCGCAAAACACGGCAAACGGTATCACCCAAAATTACACTGGCGTATTTGCCAAGTTAAATCTGACTAATTATGCTGGTTACCGTTTTAGTACGAGCGCATTGCCGACAGGATCAAACTTAACCAGCAGCGCCACCGGCGTGAGCGGCAACTGGACCAACGGCTCTGCCAGCGTATCAGCAGGCCAGCAAATCAGCCGACCAAATGTCGCAACAATAGAAACCTTCGTTACCGTACTTGCGGCACCAAGTGATGGTGAAGTCACAGCAAGCACACCCACCGCGGTCGGCAGTGCCACCAGATTGCGCTACGGACGGCTCAAGATGCAGAACGCGTACGGTTCAGAGTTATTGGCATTACCGATACCGCTTGAGGCCCAATACTGGACGGGGTCCTACTATGTCACCAATATGGCTGACAGCTGCACTGTCATCCCTGCATCCAGCATCAAAATGAATAACTATCTTAAGCAACTCAGTGCGTGCAAAACCCAGCTGTCTCCCGCTGGCAGTACAACACTGATTGCAGGAAAACTACCAGCACCGGGATTAATCCTCACCAAACCCGGTGCAAAAAATGCTGGCAGTGTGGACCTAACTGTCAACATCAGTACCAGCGCAACGGATAACACTTGCGTAAGCACAACCGAGTCGGCAGCCACCAGCGCCAACATTCCCTGGTTTGGTATCAACCCTGCTTCTCGAGCGACTTTTGGGCTTTATAAATCATCGATTATTTATCAGCGAGAGATGTACTAATTGGAATTAATTGGTATTAGTAATTTTTTTGACTTTCAGCGTTAGAGGCGCGCCAGAGGCGCATCTGCGGCACAAAATACAAGCGTCGTTCATGAAGAAGAAGCGGTGAATTTATTAAAAAAATTCCATGCGGCAATATTATAAGCACGAGGCCTTTATTACTATTTCAATCTAATAAAATTGATTAATAAAATTAAATTTCTGTACAGAAATACTTCACGAGACCTCGCGCCTTCATCACCGCAATTTAACGCGGATTAACCACATTTTATTATCAAATGTTAAATTTTTTAGTGCAAATCGTTATATATTCATTGCTGTAAATCAAAAGGCTTCTTCTTCCAATGTATTATTCAAATGTACTTTCTGAATAACGAATCAAGGGTGCATTTTTGGTTTTCCACGTGTAACTTTTGTTTGCATACTAAACAATTATTTCCGTAAAAGTAGTACAAGTCGTATCACTTCACACAGCCGACCAACGTTGATTCTCAGCATTGGTATTTTGTATTATTTAGCAACGGAGATATTTAATGAAAAAGCAGCAATCGGGTTTTACCCTCATCGAATTAGTCATGGTCATCGTTATTTTGGGAATATTGGCTGCGGTGGCCTTGCCTAAATTTGCCGATTTAAAATCCGACGCACAAGTTGCTGCGCTCGCAGGTGTTAAAGGATCAATTGAATCAGGTAGCGCAATTAACTATGCTGCCGTTATTGCCGGACATGGTACAACAACAATCGGCTTGAATTGCTCCACCGCTGCTTTAGCGGTGCTACAAGGCCCTCTGCCAGCAGGCTATTCATTGGACACAGGCGTTGCCATCGTATCTGGCGATAATGCATGCGTACTGACCGGCCTCGCACTACCTACATCGATTGCGCACATTGTCGGTATTTAATTCATAAAAGCGCACTGAACCAATTCTCCCGGGGACAACATGTTGCAGGACTCTGCAATCTTTCCCGGGTTTATTGCAATACACTTTTATGCCAAGTTGGTTTTGATAAAATCAAAGCCTTCCAGCTAGCAAAGGTATGACAATTTCAAAAAACAGTAATGGATTTACCTTGATCGAGCTGGTCATGGTGATCGTTATCACAGGCGTTATTGCCGTCGTCGCTATCCCGCGTTTCTCAGGACGCCAGACATTCCAAGCACGTGGCTTTTATGATCAAACTTTGTCAATGCTGCGTTACGCACAAAAAATCGCCATAGCACAACACACCCCAACGTTCGTCAATGTGAGCAGCGTAAACGGAACGATATGCCTTACCTATCTCTCCGATATCAATTGCACCAACAGCGATGCCAAACAAGTCGTGCTCGGTCCGTCTGACCAGCAAAAATTCAGTAAAGTCACACCAAACGGTATCACTATCGAATCAACAAACTCCTCGTTTTTTTTCTCAGCATTAGGGAAGCCATCGCCAGACGCGACCGTCCAGTTGTCCATCGTCGGCGATGGCATGAAAAGAATAATTACTGTTGAGCGAGAGACCGGATATGTCCACTAACACGTCTCTGAATCAGCAAAAAGGGATCTCGCTGATTGAACTCATTCTGTTCATCGTCATCGTTAGCGTGGGGATTGCAGGCATTCTATCGGTGATGAACATCACTACAAAAAATAGTGAAGATCCTGTGCAACGCAAGCAGGCGCTGGCAATAGCAAAATCAATGCTGGAGGAAATCAGCTTGCAACCCTTCACCTATTGCGCCCCATCCGACGCCAATGCGTTGACTGCTAACAGTGTCGGCGATTGTGCTGGCATCCCGGGAATAGCAAACGAAGACGATTTACCGTCGACGTCCCGCGTCAGCAACGTTGCGCAACGCGAAGCTGATAACGTGGCTGATTACAACAATTTTTCAATGAGTCCAATATTAGATATCTCAGGTACACCGATCACCGGACTCGCGTCCTACTCAGTATCGGTCGCCATCAAACAAGTTGGCGATACTTTAGCACCAGCAGCGGCCAAAAATGATGTTTTGCAAATTGACGTAAGAGCTGTATCAAGTTCTGCCGATATTACGGTCACGGGTTATCGTTTTCGTTATGCACCTAATGCCGTACCCTAATGCCATGTTAGCCACCTCAATCCGGCAGCGTGGTTTTACGCTGATCGAAGCGGTAATGGTCATCACCATCACCGGCATCATCGCCGCAGTGGTGGCGATCTTCATGCGTAGCCCGATTCAAGGCTATTTTGATCTGGAACGACGCGTGGAGGTCACCGACACAGCCGATACAGCACTGCGCCGAATTGGTCGAGACTTGCGCCTGGCGCTGCCAAATAGTGTGCGCAGCGTTGGCGCATCACCACTATGCCTGGAATACCTGCCAACAGCCAGCGGCGGACGCTATCGGGTTGATGCTCCCGGCGCAGCGCTCAATTTTACGGCCCCGACTACAACCTTCGACGTGCTATCAACCCTCAATCCAATACCCGCCAGCGGCGACCAATTGGTCGTCTATAATCTGGGAATACCTGGTGCGGATGCTTATTCCGGCGAGAATCGAGCAACTATTTCGACTGCCACCGCCAACAGTATTACACTGACTTCAGCAAAACAGTTTCCGTTTGCATCACCCGGCAATCGCTTTCAGATCATGCCAGCTGCGGAGCAAGCAGTGTTTTATGTTTGCACCAACAGCGGCACCGGGATTGATGCAGCCGGTAACGGAAACGGCAGCCTATATCGCTTATCGGGTTACGGAATTAACGCGGCCGCTCCCACCTCCTGCCCCGCAATACCAGCTAACGCGCCAGTGCTGGCACAAAATATCAGTCACTGCGAATTCACATATACGGTCGGCGTGACGCAACGCAACAGCTTGATTTCACTGCGTATCGCGATCACTAAAAACAATGAAACGGCCAGCCTCTACTATGCAGTTCATGTCAGTAACTCACCCTAAACGGGCCTTATCAAACGGAGGTTGCCGCTCCAGACCACATGCACAGCGCGGCTTTGCATTGATGACGGCTATTTTTTTATTGGTTGTATTAGCAGGGCTAGGCGCTGTCATGGTCACGCTTTCAACCGTGCAGCAAACAACTTCAGCGCAAGATTTACAGGGGTCGCGCGCGTATCAAGCTGCCCGGACCGGGATAGAATGGGGTGTGTATCAGGCCATGAAGCCCGAGCAGACCAATTTACCATCGGGCCAGACACCTTATGTTTGCCCCGCAAACCCGACAACCCTCAGTCACCTGGCTGGTGCTTTAACTGGTTTTAGTGTGCGGGTCGACTGTACATCGACGACCTACACGGAAGGACCAAATCAAATTGGTGCAATGCAGTTTATCGTCACGGCTAGTCTTGGGACACCCCGCAGTACCCAATACGTGGAGCGTCAGATGTCCGCAACGATCAGCACTTGCCGGACGGCTGGCGTGCCCTGCATTGAGTGAATCTTGGTATTTGGATATTGAATACTGAGCAAACAACGGGAACAGTTAGAAAGTGGGTCGTAGAGTAACCTGTCGAATGATGCATCATCTTGCCCTCTCCGGCGCTCTATCGTACGATCAAACTTATCGACTAATAGTAGGTAGCGAGATATCCGGCGCGTTCACTAATGCGCGTTTTATTTCGCCAGGAATCAAAGAGCACGAGCAATTGGTGGCAAATTAAACGTAAACTTCCGCAACCCGGCTCGTTTGCCTCACATATTAAATACACACTGCACATGGTGCAATGTAAGAAGTTTCAAGGAGCACTCATGGCCAGACCGGAAAAAATTCGTTTAGGTGAAATTTTACTGCAGCAAAAATTGCTATCCCAAGAACAATTGCAATTGGGATTAAGCGAGCAGCAGCGAACAGGACGAAAGTTGGGGCGTATTTTTGTTGAAAATGGTTTTGCGACGGAAGACGCTATTTCTGCCGCTCTGGCCCGCCAACTCCGCATTCCTTACATCCACCTCAAGCAGTACCATATCAAATCGAACATAGTGCTTCTCCTGCCTGAAATACAGGCGCGCCGGTTTCGCGCCATTGTTATGGAAGAGCAGCCCGCCGGACTATTAATCGGAATGGCTGATCCGACCGATTTGTTTGCATACGATGAAATTGCCCGCCTACTTAAGCGCGACATTACGCTCGCCGTTGTCAATGAAAGTGAACTCCTTCAAACCATCGACAGACTGTACCGCCGGACCAATGAAATTACGGGTTTGGCTCGCGAGCTAGAGCAAGAGCTCGGTGATAATAGTATCGATTTCGGCACTTTAGGGAGCGGAACTGGTCTGGAGGACGCCCCCGTCGTCAAGCTTCTGCAATCGGTATTTGATGATGCAACGCAAGTCGGTGCCTCGGATATTCATATCGAGCCACAAGAAAAACGACTACATATCCGATTTCGTATCGATGGCGTTTTACATTTGCAGACCGAAGCCGATATCAAGATTGCACCGTCGCTGGCGCTGCGACTGAAACTGATGGCGGATCTTGATATTTCAGAAAAACGTCTGCCGCAAGACGGACGCTTTGCGATCAAAGTCAAGCAACAACAGATCGACGTGCGGATGTCGACGATGCCGACGCAATATGGAGAATCAGTCGTCATGCGCCTGCTCAATCAGAGCGGCGGCATACTCAATCTGGATGCTATCGGTATGCCAAAGGAAATGCTAAAACGGTTTCGTGCAATCGTGCAGCGCCCTAACGGACTGGTGCTGGTAACAGGGCCAACCGGTAGCGGCAAGACAACAACGTTATACGGCGCATTGTCTGAACTCAATACGCTCGAGAAAAAACTCATCACGGTAGAAGATCCCGTCGAGTATCGGTTACCCGGCATCAATCAGGTACAAGTTAACGACAAAATCGAACTAAGCTTTTCCAGAGTTCTTCGCTCCGCTTTACGCCAGGATCCAGACGTCGTGTTAGTCGGAGAAATGCGCGATCAGGAAACCGCACAGATCGGCATGCGCGCCGCAATGACAGGCCACATGGTATTGTCGACGTTGCACACCAACGATGCTATCAGCACGCCGATACGTTTGCTCGACATGGGTGTGCCGGGTTATATGGTTGCCAGTTCCTTACAAGCAGTCGTCGCACAACGTTTACTGCGTTTAATTTGCGAAAGCTGCTCGGAAGACGCCACCTTACAAGTCAACGAAATTGAGTGGTTAAAGACTGAGCTTAAAGAGACCGTGAATACACACCAATACGCCCATGGTCGGGGCTGCACCCATTGCAACGGTACTGGTTATCGTGGTCGGGTCGGGGTCTATGAAATGCTTGAAATAACCAGAGAAGTGGCGGATGCAGCAAATGGCGATGATCCCGCCCTTTTTATGAAAGTAGCGCGAGCCCAGTTAGCCGGTGAAACCTTACGTCGTCATGCGGTGGCGTTGGTCCTGGAGCGACGAACGACGGTCAGCGAAGCAATGCGTATCAGTATTCAGCTTGAGGATTAAGCATGCCTTTCTTCGCATATAAAGCACGTAACGCCCGCGGTGAGCAAGTGCAAGGCGTCCTGGAAGGTAGCGATAGTAGCGGTATCGCCAGTCAGCTATTTAACGCCGGTATAACACCGATTGACATTACGCCGACCAGCGGCCCCATTAGCGGTACAAGTGCTGAAAATGACTGGTGGTCACGCCTCAACGAAGAAAAAGTCCGCTCCATCGACGTACAATTATTTAGTCGCCAACTTTATACTCTGCTAAAAGCCGGTATTCCTATCATGCGCG
Organism: Glaciimonas sp. Gout2; assembly: GCF_035018905.1. Taxonomy (NCBI): domain Bacteria; kingdom Pseudomonadati; phylum Pseudomonadota; class Betaproteobacteria; order Burkholderiales; family Oxalobacteraceae; genus Glaciimonas; species Glaciimonas sp. Gout2. The sequence goes on from NZ_JASJXA010000007.1 coordinate 66,384, forward strand.
GCTTGGCTGGCTTACAGGAATCAGCAACCAACAAGTCATTTGCAAGAGTGCTAAAAGACATCAGGGAATCACTTGATGCTGGCCGAGAACTATCAGCGTCAATGCGGCGTCATCCACGCGTATTCTCCAATTTTTATCTGAATATGGTACGCGTCGGAGAAATGACTGGGCGTCTTGAGGAGGTTTTTCTACGGCTGTTCGGGCATCTCGAATTCGAGCGAGAAATGGGCGAAAGAGTACGGACCGCGATGCGCTACCCTTCTTTTGTAGTGGTGGCCATGCTGGCAGCCATGGTCGTCATCAATATCTTTGTCATTCCGTCCTTCGCCAATGTTTACGCTGGATTTCATGCCCAGTTACCCTTGCCAACACGGTTCTTAATGGCGACCTCTGCATTCACCGTCCATTATTGGCCCTTGCTGCTGGCGATCATTGCCGCCGCTGCGTTTGCATTCAAAACCTATCTCGCCACCGTCGATGGTTTGTACAAATGGGATAAACTTAAATTGCGCTTTCCTATTGTCGGCAAAATCATCTTAAAAGCGACGTTAGCCCGATTCGCGCGCAGCTTTGCGCTATCAAGTAAAAGCGGCGTACCAATCGTGATGGGACTTACCGTGGTCGCTCAAACAGTCGACAACAGTTATATCGCTAGTCGTATCGAACAAATGCGTGATGGCGTCGAACGTGGTGAAAGTATTTTACGTACAGCTTCAGTTACCGGTGTGTTTACACCGGTCGTTTTACAAATGATCGCAGTCGGCGAGGAAACTGGCGAGCTTGATGATTTGATGGACGAGATAGCAAGAATGTACGAGCATGAAGTCGATTACGAACTAAAGACGTTGTCTTCGCAAATAGAACCGATTTTGATCGGCGTGCTGGGCATCATCGTCCTGATCCTGGCGCTGGGCATCTTTTTGCCAATGTGGGACCTTGGTAAGGTCGCCATTAAAAATTAGCTTATTCGATGCTGATATTCTGCCATTTCAAAACTATTTGATGCAACCAAATTCAAAAGTTACAAATCCGCAATGTGAGAATACAGTTTGTATATTTCACTGAGTTTGAATGCGTTTGAAGCGAGCAACTCAACGAAAGTGCTATCCGTGATAGTGAATGAAATGCATTTGTGCATCTTACTCAGGGCGCAAAACCACAATGGTTTTCAGCTCGATCCAGCGGCCAACCGTCGCTATAAATTCATTGGCGGTACAAGGTTTAGTAAGATAGTCATCCATTCCTGCGGCGAGACAACGCTCGCGGTCACCCTTGATCGCACTGGCGGTGAGACCAATAATCGGCATTCTCGGGGCGCCGGTTGCGGCCTCTTTTTCTCTAAGAAGTCTGGTTGCCTCATAACCGTCCATTACCGGCATCATACAATCCATGAGAACCAAGTCAAAATGCCGCAGAGCAAGTGCATCGAGTGCTAACTCACCGTTTTCAACCTCTTCAACCACGCATCCCCTTTTTGTCAGCAGGATACGCACCAGTTGCCGGTTGATTTCTGTGTCCTCAATAACCAGTACGCGTGGTGCATACGTTTGCAATACTGGCGTTAATGGCAATGGTGCGAGGTTCGCTGGCGGAATACTTTCAATCGATGAGAGATCGACGGGTTCCTTCTCTGAAATCCGAGAGCGAATCCGGAACGTAAAACTTGATCCCAAACCTAAGCTGCTGACGCAACTGATTTGACCATGCATCAGCTCGACCAGGCGCTTGCATATGGCTAGGCCCAGGCCAGTACCGCCGTATTTGCGACTCGTCGTATTGTCTGCCTGTATAAACGGTTCAAATAAATTGATTTGCGCTTCCTCGCTGATCCCAATACCACTATCCAGAACCGAATACCGCAAATGCACCATATCCAGATTAGCAACATCAGCATGCGCGCTGAAGTAAATGGTTATCTTCCCCGATGGTGTGAATTTGATCGCATTGACAATCAGATTACCCAAAATCTGTCTTATCCGTATGGGATCTCCATCTACCCACTTTGGAGCAGTTAAGCTGATAGAGGTATCAATCACCAGGTTTTTTTGCTTGGCATTGGCTTTATGCAGATCAATGACATCGAATATCAGGTGGACCGGATCGAAGGAGATCATTTCGAACTCCATATGACCAGCTTCGATTTTTGAAAAATCCAAAATCTCGTTAAGAATTCGCATAAGTCCGCGCGCACCACTCCGCACGTTACTGGCATATGCCAGCTGGACGCTATCGAGTTTAGTCTCCAACATCAATTCCGACATCCCAATAATGCCATGCATCGGAGTACGGATTTCATGACTCATCATCGCCAGAAAGCGTGATTTTGATTCGTTGGCGGAGTCGGCTTGGGTCTTCAGTAAAAAGGCTTCTTTTGCGTCCTGCTCCCGCCGCTTCAGGACAATCGCGATCAGTACAAACGCAATCGATAGCGCAAGCAAGCTTACCAACGCAATACCACCCAACAATTGTACCGTTCCACGCCAACCACCGAGGAACAAATCTTCAGTGATGGTGACATTCACAATCAGCGGATAACCTCTGACTAACCGGATCGCACTCATCCGATACACTTTCTTGAAGTCATCTGCCGCCCGTGGACTTCTGGACAGAATAACGTCGTGGTTTTTATTTTCCTCAATTACTGCAAAGGTTGGACCTGCAAGGAATTTTTTTCCTAGCAGGGCGTTCGTAGGCGGCCAACGCGCAACTAATGTGTAATCTCGGAGATACAGCGACACGGCAGATTGATTACCAAGGCTAACATTTTTGTAAAAATCGCCAAAAAAATCGCTCGCCAGTCCTAACAGAACCACGCCAAGAAAATGCCCATTGGCATCCTCGATACGCCGGCTAATGTAGAAAAGCCATTTACCGTTAACTTTGTTTTGCACCGGTTGGCTGATAAATATACCGGGATCAGCGTTGTGGCTATGATATTTAAAATAGTCGCGATCACTCAGATTCAGTACCGGCACAGGAAACGAACGGGTAATATTTATTACTTCGCCATCTACACCGATAATAGTAGCTACATTGATTTGTGGCAGTCCACTGATTTTGTCATGCATCATCTGGTGAGTCGAAGAGGTTCTGAAGGCCTTTATTAACCCCGCTTGATCATGCACATTCGCAGACTCGACGTTCTCGACCAAACTATCCAGCACCAGCGAAGCCGACGTCATCGTCTGTGAAGTATTTTCCGCCAACACGAGAGACAAGTTACCAAGTTCCGTGCGCCACGCCTCTATCGTCCGATCATGCAATATCTTGGTTGACACGACGATTAATAATGCGAGCAACGTGATTACCACGATACCGATAACGGCCGTGGCCCTCCTCGCACTAAGGCGCCATCGTGCGTTCCCGAAATATAGCGTTCGCTTATCTGTCGATCGTGTCATTTGCATCGCATGCGATTTCCAGAACTTTTAAATAAACTGCGAACTAAACAATATCTTCACCACGGACGCATGCGGAAACAAGGCGTCGGTGGTAAGGCTTACCCTGCTAATTTTCACCACATTCGGGGTATCCCCGAAAATGCACAATACTATCTCGTACATCTTGCATCACCAACGAGAACAAGCGCCATAACTCGGGAAGATGATGATCTAGACGGCATGTCTGATCACCTAGCAACAAACTTTCCAACTCCACCAGTTTGGTCGTCAGTTCCACCGCGCCAACCAGCGATGTTGTACCTTTAAGTGAATGAATTTCATGCGACATCGCCTTAAACTCACCGACTAAAATCGCCGCTTTCAAACGTTCAAACATCGGTGCCGCGATCACAATAAACGTATGAGACAGCGCACGAAACGAATCAAGATCTTCGCCGGTTGCGTTGAACAGCACGCTTGGATCGATATACAGGTATGGGTTATGCCGCTTCATGGTACGTTGTGCACTAACTATTTATCCAGAAAACGCTAATACCCCGGTGTTAAGCAGGACGTTGAAGCAGGACGTTGAAAAATATTGCTCTTATCGTTGTATTTAGGTAAATTCGACCACAATCGCTTTCACCACAAATATTTCACGCATCATTAATGGCACCAGCCTTGTATATTTCACTGCCAGTGCGAACTGTTCTGCAATTATTTGAATGACAATTAAAGCATTATTTAACTGCAACCGAAGTACAAAGTACCATGGATTCTTTGCGAATCATCAGCAATTGGTATCAAAAATACACACCTGAGCGATCATTCTTCGTACGAAAAGAATCCTATACTCCTAATTGGTCACGCTTCTGACGACGTTTTGGGCGCAGCATGCACGTAAGTAGCCACGTAATTCGTCGTAGTTCATTGGTTTACTAAAAAAAACAACCCCTTCCGGAACACCACCACGCAAGTTAAGCTCCTCAGGCGTGAGGCTTGAAAGGATTGCAATGTTCATGTGTGCCAATTCCGGATATCGTAATATGGTATTGATAACTTCGTAACCATCGATCCCATCCATCACGATATCTGCCAGCAAAATACTCGGCCTGTGTGTTGCTATCTCAACCAGAGCCTGATAGCCATTCTCACAAAATCTCAGGTCGGCCGACAGGTTCCAGGATGAAATCTGTTTTTCATAGATTCCACGCTGGAGCGCATTATCCTCAACTACCAGGATTGATGCCTTTTTACCGGACGATGCCTCGCTCGCATTAACCTTTAACGCCGTCGTCAACGATGCTTTATAAGCTTGGACGGCAGCCATAGGAATACGACGGTGCCCTCCCCCGGTTTTCCAAGCTTCAATTACTCCAGCCTCAACTAATTGTTGAACCGACGTAACCGAAATTCCAAGTATTTGAGCGACCTTCTGTGTTGTACATATTTCAGAATAAGGCATTTATCTTCTTATATTCTCTAAAGTCTTATTTTAACCAAATTAAATAAATTTCCCAATAATTGGTTCGTTTCTAAAAGAGATGTTTTTAATCTCTATTTTTATCGCCATTCACTCTTCTTGACGGAGACATACACAATGCATGTTTCGCATAATCTAATATGCAATAAGAAACTCGGGAAACCTCATACCAACCAATTCAATTTGCAAAAAACGCTTTGTAAAAGCGATTAATTTCAGATTAAAGATGTCACCTTTTCCAAGACTCAATCAGCGTGAAAAAATCGCGAATATTTAACCAATACAAACGATCAAAACACACCAAAGCATCCAACCCATCCTGACAGTCACCCTTACAACGTTAAACCAAGACTCACAACATAGTCTTCATTAGTTTCATCATTCCCTAACAGTTCACGCATTTCTGAAAAAGCAATGCCAAACGTCTCATGAATACGAATCATCACATCGCCACTAATCCTAATCTTGCCATGGCGAACCTTACTGATTAAAGGCGGTGCAAGTTTCAATAGCCGACATAATGCTGCATCGTTTTTTAACGCTTTACGATGAAGCAGTTCGTCAAGCAACCGACTCTGATCATATCCTTGAGTTTTCTCGATATTTTCATTATTTTGATTATTTTCTAATGTCATTTTATGCTCCCTTTGAAGTGCTATATGATAAAAATTTAAATTCACAGACGCGCATTATTTTCGCCCCACACATGCTTCCTTGGCTGCGCAAGCCAAGGAAGCAAATCGTCGCCATTCATCGGCTTACCAAAGTAATATCCCTGCCCAGCATCACAGCCCAGTGCCTGAATAAAATCTGCATCGCTTCTTGACTCTATTCCCTCGGCAACTGTCGAGAGATTGAGATTTTTTGCCAAGTCAAATATCGACTGTAGTATTGCCACCGATCGTTGAGCACCTTGGGCACCAACTATAAAAGAGCGATCTACTTTAATTTCAGAAAATGGCATACGACTCAACTGTTGGAGAGAAGAATAGCCAGTCCCAAAATCGTCTAGCGACAAGTTAAATCCATGCATGCGCAAACGGGTAACGGTTTCTAGTAAACCATCATAGTCCGTTGCAAGCGCCGTTTCCGTTACCTCAACAGTGATTAATTCCGGCTCGATAGAATGTTCGTTTGCAATAGCACGCCAACGATTGGGAATGGCAACTTTCTGCAAAGTCGAGCGCGAAGCATTCAGTGCAATACCCATTTGTGGTGCGATATCACGCCATTTTTTCATTGCCTCAAGTGCTTTATGCAGCAACTGTTCGGTCAACTGATCAATAACTCCGCTCGCCTCCATCAATGGAACAAATTGCGATGGCGGGATTTCACCAAACGCCGGATGACACCAACGCGCCAGAATCTCAACCCCAACCGGATCCTGCCCAAATTGCACCTTAGGCTGGAAATAAGGAACAAATTGCTGGCACTCAAGCGCGACGATAAGATCATTTTTTGTCCACAACCTTGATGACGATTTCTCATCAATAACTGGCGCTGTTTCCAGCACCTCGACATCCAACATCATGATTTTTTTTAAATATAAAAAATCAATCGGCTTGATTAAACTACCGGCAATCCGGGCGCCACTATCCCGCGCCACTTTCTCTGCCGACCGCAATAAATCTTCAGTCACGGCTGAAACGAGTATGACTGATCCAATACGCTGGCCGGCCGCATAATGAAGAAATTCGATGCCGTCCATGACATCCATTCGCAAATCGCAAATCGTAAAATCAAATACAACGTTATTTATTTCCAGCAGTTCTAGTGCCTCGCGACCGTTGGCTGCCTCAGCAACGTAACCAATCCCCATTCCTTTCAATCTACCGACCAGCAACTTACGCTGAAATTCGTCGTCCTCCAGCACCAGCACTTTCTGATCAATAAAAAATTCAGATGGCTGTGCCAGTCTATTATTTGCCTTCGCATTTTCCACGTTCGTCGCTATATTTTTTGCCATATCAATCGGCGCGCGCTTCAACCATTTATTCACACATGCCCCTGATAACAATCTGACCCGTCTAAATCCTTAAGAAAAAATTCAGACACAACTTGACGCGACATTGTCGGCACCGTCGACAATGTATTTCTAACGATCAGATTGCTTTCTACCTCTTGCATTACCAGAAGAAGCATCGTCTTGATTTCGGAAAATTCAGCATCGCTGTATTTGAATAATTTTTGTCTGGCGTCAGTTTCAATATCCTGCATTTTTTCGCCGATACACGTCGCCCCAACGATGAACAGACAATTCGCCAGAGAATGCGCCTGATGGGCTATCTCCTTCAGATTTCCGATAGCTACAAACTCATCCAGGCGCTCAATCATTTCCGGATAAATCCGAAGAAAAACGCGTGACATAGCATCAAATGCATCCTCGTCATGCTCCACTGCGCGCATCAATATCGAAGGATCAGTGAGTTTGATATCGGCGCTCAAATCACTCCTTATTCCGCGGCGCTAAAAGCGTCTGTAGAAGTTGTACTTGTGTGGAAAATAGCGTTATCAAAGGTGTCGTTCAATAAGCACGCATCAATTTTTCGCAGCAGCGTTGCTCTATCGACTGGCTTGCTGAGTAATCCTGTCGCGTTGTATTTTTTTGCATCGTCGAACACTTCCTGCACGGTCATACCCGTATGGACGATGACCGGTATCGCGCCCAACGAGTCAGAATTTTTTATTTGTGTCAGAATTGAAATCCCATCAATGTGGGGCATAACGATATCAAGCAAAATCAGTGATGGTGTGCAGTTTCGCAATATTGATAGCGCTTGCAATCCATCTCTCGCTGCAATCACTTCATAGCCACCAGCGTACAGAGCATGTTGCAACATGTCGCTGTAGGTTACGTCATCATCAATAACAAGAATTAACTTCGATGTTGATAGCGGCATCCCCAATGAGACTAGGGAAAATTCTCGCGCTGCAATGACAGACTGTCTTCTATGGAATCCCTGATCCACTGCCGACTTCAACATGATCGGGTCCAACAATGGACGCCCCGGCAGAAGGGCATCAAATGGACCGGTAGGGTACAGCGCAGTTGCCAGTGTCAGCTGATCATCTCCGCAGAGCAATAATATCTGACATGAAATATCTAAAAAATGATCACATTCACGACTTAACATAATAATAAAATGTTCAGCTTCATGAATATTTGAAAAGGATAAAATCAGTACATCTGGATGCACTTCTCCGAACAGCTCAATTCCCTGCGGCGCATAGTATGTCGACCAGACCCCCGACGCTTCATGGACGACAGTCTCGTGCAAGGTAAGCGATTCAGCCATACTGTCTGTAACGATTAAAACTTTAGGATTCATTCATTTTCCATCATGGAGTGACGAGTGGCAGCACGGCATTCACCGCTTCCTCAATTTCAATGAACGTCCGATTCATCTCCTTCATCAGGATTTGTCTTGGATCATTTTCCGGGTCGCCCTTGACGTCATTTTGGATCAAGGCTATTTTTTCCATCGATCCGCACATCGTCGCAAATTTAAAAGCGCCAATTGCCAATGCCGATGTCTTTAATGTATGCGCAAGTGCAGAGATATCACGCCATTGCTTCAAGATAATCATGCTTCGCATTTTTTCCATACCAATACGAAGCGCCTCAAAAAACCGAACAAGAAAATGCCTGATAACTTCAATATCGTCGCCCACAAACTCGCGCAAAATATCTAGATCTATTGCCCGCCCATCTTTTTTATCGAGGCTGGCAAGATTCATTCGTCATCTTTCGGAATCCATTGGCTCAAGATTCTTTGGATGGTCGCAATTTGGGTAGGTTTCGATAAATAATCATCCATACCTGATTCAAAACAACGCGCTCTATCGTCGTCCATTGCACTCGCAGTAATCGCAATAATGCTGAGATGTCGACCCGTCATTTTTTCTTCCTGTCTAATTCTTTTGGTCATCTCATATCCATCCATCTTCGGCATCTGGCAGTCGGCAAGAACTATCAGGCATTCATTCTTTGATAGCCAGGCAATGGCATCCTCGCCATTCTGTAACACAACCACTTCATCGAACCCAATGCGTTTCAACTGAAACCTTAACAACTGTTGGTTCATCTCGTTATCTTCCACAACGACAATCGGTAGTCTGTTTTTTATCATTACGCGAGATAACTTTTTGTCGTCAATCGATCTATCCGATTCGATCTGACACGCATGTGTTTTAACGGAACCGTAAACGCAACGGTTGTCCCCACGCCTGGCGTCGATAGCAATATGATGATCCCACCCATTAATTCGACCAACTGACTGACAATGGCAAGACCCAAACCACTCCCCTCATGCGCGGCACGTTCGATACCATTCACTTGAAAGAATTTTTCAAATATCGCGCCTTGGTATTCAATCGGAATACCCGCCCCGGTATCGGTCATTGAGAACTTTATGCACTGTCTTTCAGCAGTTACTTTCAAAACTATTTCTCCGCTATCGGTGAACTTGATCGCGTTATGAAAAAGATTGTTTAACACCTGTACCACCCTCATATGATCGCACTGAATTTTCTCTGGAACATTGGGCGCGATGGATAACGAAATGGTAATATTTTTTGCAGTAGCGCTGCCGATGTGTGCATTAACTGCACGCGCTAATAGCGCGCGCAAATTCTCGTCTTTCATATTAAGGTCAACCTCACCCGCCTCAATCTTTCCGAGAAAAAGCAATGAGTTAACCAACAAGAGTAAATGCATGCCACTTTCATGAACGTACTGCGCAAATGACCGCTGCTGTGCATCAACCAGGTCTTCCTTGAGTAACTCCGCATAACCTAAAATGCCATTCAGCGGAGTGCGTAATTCGTGCGACATATTTGACAAAAAAAGCGTCTTTGCGCGATTTGCCGACTCTGCCTCTACTTCATGTAACGTCAGATGTCGTATAAGGAAAATGATCAAACCCGTCACGATCAAAATTACCAATGTAAACAGTGCGGCTAACGTAATGACTTGCCGGTAGGTACTATTAAAGGGTATCAATTCATCTTCTACGCTAATACCCACCACCACCAGTAATGGATACTTCCCCAATTTACGGTAGGAAAATATGCGATCACGACCATCAACTTCGCTCTTGGCGCGGAAATTACCAATTTTCTGCTGCACCATCTGCTTAAAGAGCGGCAAGTTTGCTAGCTTTTTCCCCACCACTTCGCTTTCGGCCGACCGCCATGCCAATACCATGCCATCTGTATCGGTGAGTGCGATAGAGCCGTGCTCACCCAGATTCACCGCACTGAAGAGTCGGGTAAAGTAAAGGGGGTCCATCGATGCCACCACCTCACCATTAAACGTTCCATCCGATTTATTAACCCGGCGTGTTAAAAAAATTTCTGATTTACCGGGAATGAGGGACTGAACCGGCTCGCTCAACAATAAATTTTCGGCGTCGCCCTTACCGTGTAGACGAATGGACTCAAGGTTAGGTCGCTTAACGTCGCCTGGAGGATGACTCGATAAGACTACGTTTGATCGCTCGTCAATCACACTCAGGAAATTAAATATTCTTCTCAAAATATGGCTAGATAAAAACTGTCCAATATCAAGTTGTTTACCGGACGTCTCATACTCATATTTAAGAAACTGCACAGCCTGATCGGCCACTTCAATCGTGCTGATCGTATGCGCCTCGAATGCCTGGGCAAAGCTGTCGGCATTTTTGGTAGTGGCAATCAGATATTTTTCTTTAGATTGACTCAGCTGATGAAGCGTGACTGTCCAAAGAATAACAATCAACACCACGGCAAAGGCAGACGGCAAAATAATTTGCCAATACTTACTTCGCCGACAGTGATAAAGCATAAATTAGCTCTCTTCTCACAGATTCTTAATAATGATTTTTCTACGCCTGCACTTACTCACCAGCACTTACTCAGTATTTACTCCGTAGTTACTCAAACATCACCAACACCAGCACCAACACCAACATTTGAAAATCTCGCTATCAGCAGCGCGTTATTATGCTAATTTTTACTTATAAAATCCATATATATGCGGCATTATCATTTAAATTGAATTTTTTATATTTATTGATTTTAACAAATTTATTAAAATTGTCAAATATGTTAAAATTAACCAACAGTATCACCGCAATACGTATTTATTTATCAATCAATAACGACATCCTGTGTATCAACGGGCTGCCCGCCTGCAACGGCAATGAATACGAAATGATCACATGCACACAAAAGCGATCGATACCTCTTTGCCCTGTACTGTTTTAATCGTAGAGGACAATCCTCTGCTGATTGGTCTATACAAGAACGCTTTAGCGGACATAAAAGACATCCGTTTCGTCATCGCCGCTAATGGGTTCCAGGGATTGATACAAACTTGTGAGTGCAGTCCTGACATCATCATTGCTGACCTTGATATGCCGGATCTTGACGGCTTCAAAATGCTCAATATTTTGCGAGTCGATCCAGCTTATCGTCATGTTCCGCTCATCATCATTTCGGGACTTAAAGAAGCAGATATTTTGGATAATGGGGGATTACCACCCGATGTTTCTTTTATTAAGAAAAAAGATTTTTCGCCAATCGCGCTACGTGCCCTCGTGACGCAAGGACTAAAGAGAACCAACAACAAGCCTGCGCCTCTTTAAGAAACAAAAAATTAACCCAAAATATGAGCGACAGCACAGCCCGTTCGCTACGGCGTCAATGGCTCATAAAAACTGCGCAATGGATTTAGTCATAATGCTTCGATCTAGCGATAGATTCCTCCAGCTCACAGCCATAATGGTCAAAGGGAGTGTTCCGCAAAACCACAGATTCAATCTGACACTCATTAACGCTGACAGGCTAGCCCCGCCATACGTAATCTGGCTGCCGATTTATTTAATGGCGCACGTTGCTCAAACGACAAATATACATATTAATGTATTATCATTATGCCCAAAATATCATAACTGACGACATCCAACATTTTCTGATATTTCATTATCAAAGACCTCGCACCAATTACACACTGCACAAAAATGGATGGCTTCAAATGGACATGCCGACTAAAGACAACACTTCAAAGATGATTCGGATTGTTGTAGTAGAAGACGACGATGCCTTCCGCGAAATCGTTGTACTCAGTCTTATCAATCGCGGTTATCAGGCCACCGGCGTTCACAATAGCGCGGCCTTGTATCGAGAATTAATCGAGAGACCGGCCGATATCGTGGTTTTGGATGTCGAGTTATCTGGGGATAACGGCTTCACCATCGCCAATCAACTCCGGGCAATGCAACGGACGCGCCTTCTTGGGATTATTATGCTCACGTCGCATAGTGATCTCCAGACGCGGGTGGATGGGCTGGAGAGTGGTGCAGATATGTTCCTTACCAAGCCAGCCAACCCCCGAGAGATCACCGCGAGCATAGATAGTCTTTACCGGCGCTTAAATCTGAATGCAGAAGCGCAAGGTAGCAGACCTTGGCGGTTTGTCAGAACCGAATGGAAGCTCATCGCTCCGTCAGGCGCTGAAATTATGCTGACGCATCTTGAAACGCTATTGGTCGACATCCTGGTTGAAGGTCGAGGACGCCCGGTAAGCAGGCGGACAATTATCTCCACCGCGTTGCAACAAGATCCGCTGGCCTATGACGAGCGCAGACTCGAAGCGGTGATCAGCCGACTACGCAGAAAAATTGCCAAAACTTACGGTTCATCGCAGCCGATCAAAGTTGCCCATTCAGTCGGTTATATATTTGCTGATCCAATTGAGCGCGAATAATTGTTACGAACAACATGATGCCTATGAACTGCAGCGGTTCATAGATAAGCATTTCGACTGAATCCAGCATTAAATCCGTAATGCCTCATGCAACTGCCAATGCAATACCGGGAAGTTGATTCTCAGAACAAGTCTGCGCTACTGCAGAATACCAACCGTATTTTTCTTTTCAGCTTACTCCAGCGACGTTATAGCGTTCCGCTTTCGCCTTCATCCGATTTTTAATTCTTGTCATGCCAAAAATCGCTCATGACACGACGGTCTTCAACAGTTTTCATATTCTCGGCCGTCCCATATACCCACCTTAATACACTTATTAACAGCATATCCAACAACGCTGTTTGTAATCCAAAATTTCTGCACACCCGGCTTTAATAGAAGAAGTCCGTAGCGCCCCCTCCAAATTGCTATTTAGTCACATAAATGTCAGCAAACGTAAGTATTCGTAGAGTTGCTGACACTTTCTACGCCTCAGAATCAGAGCCAGATAATTCGAGGTTGTCTCACTCCACATTGCTAAATCGATCGCACCACAAGCAAGATCGGCAGCGCAGTGTTTTAGCAGCCTCCAAATAGAAACCAAACACGAAAAAAAACGTCAGTTACTGGGCAGCCAACACAGGATCGGGCGATAACAAGGAAATGAAATCAAATGCCAAAATCAAACGGGCTCATTTTCAAACATCCCTTCGAACTTGAGCTAATAAAGCGATTAGCTGATGTCGTCGTTTTAGCTGCTGCGGCACCACTTGCCAGCTATTGGCGTTTCGGCGTCTCTCTCAATGCCACTTCCCCGATTCACACCATTATGCTTTGTCTTTGCTGCGCACTAGTGCTGTTTGGATTTCCGCAATCCGGGATGACAGTAGCCTGGCGCGGGCGCCTCATGCCGCATATGTTTGTGCGGCTGATGACGTCATGGGCAATGGTTTTATTAGTGGGACTACTAGTCAGCTTTCTGATTCACCGTGTTGGTGAACTGTCGCGGCTCTGGCTTTTTTATTGGTATCTGACGGGCATCGCCTTTTTATCACTTTATCGCGTCGCTATACATGGCGTTCTTAGTATCGTCCGCAGTCGCGGTTTCAACACCAAACGCGTCATGATTGTTGGATATGGTCACACTGGTCAAGAGATGCACCAAAGAGCGCGGCAACAAAATGGTTATGGATATGATGTCGTGGCGATATATGCAGACGACCAGGACGCCATCAATCTCCAGTCCACCCCCATCACCCTTATCAAGACGCTTGATGGGATAAATGATTACTTGCAGGAAAACAATATCCATGAAATCTGGATTACGTTGCCGATTAGTGCTTCAGCGCAATTGCTGGACATTCAATACATGCTAAGAAATGCGTTGGTGAATGTTCGTTGGGTACCCGATATGTTGGGCCTACAAATGATCAACAATAAAATGGTCGATTTTCTAGGTCTTGCCACAGTAGATTTAAACCGCCCTGTTTCCCATGGCCTACGCGGGCACGTCAAACATTTTTTCGATAAAATATTTTCCGCAATAGTCTTGACCATCTTACTGCCTTTGTTTGCTGCGATTGCAGTAGGGATTAAATGCTCTTCATCTGGTCCTATATTCTTTAAACAAGCGCGGCTCGGCATCAACGGCAAAAAATTTATGGTCTACAAATTTCGCTCGATGACGATGCATCAGGAATATGACGAGATTTCACAAGCGACACAAAACGACGCGCGTATCACACCCTTTGGACAACTACTCAGACGCACCAGCCTTGATGAACTTCCCCAGTTTATTAACGTACTCATCGGCGATATGTCAGTAGTGGGACCAAGACCGCACGCGCTCCAACACAATGCGAAGTACGAAGAAATCCTAGAGTTATATATGGCACGCCATCGTGTCAGGCCCGGCATTACAGGCTGGGCACAAATCCACGGCCTACGTGGAGAAACAGACACCGTCGACAAGATGGAAAAGCGCGTACAGTTTGATATGCATTACATCCAGAACTGGTCACTCCTGATGGATTTGCGCATCGTCATCTGGACAGCATTCAAGGGTTGGACAGGGGAAAACGCATATTAGTCCGCCCTACTACGACCACCGCACTGGGCATATTTCCGGCTAATCAATTTTCTAAAAATAGACGCAAATAGTGAGATCACGCACGGCCTCTCTGAGATTTGATTAAGACGTCAAACAGGCTTGTTTCGACACTATTGTCGGCCCAGCGAAGGCATGAAGTTAATGAGCTCTTCCGCCTTCAGGCGAAGCGGAAATCTCTATCACCAACATCTCCACATCTTTTCAGAATCGAACCACATGGCTCTTCCTCTTATCCCAGTCATTCTTTGCGGCGGCTCTGGCACGCGACTCTGGCCATTGTCACGTGATACATATCCAAAACAATTTTTGCGTTTGCTAGGTGGAGAAAGCCTATTGCAGCAAACCATGCAACGACTAAAAAAGATTGACGCGATGGGTGCGCCGCTATTGGTCTGCAATGAATCATCACGCTTTATTGCCGCAGAACAACTGCGCGAGATTGGAATCGTCGATGCAGAGATCCTTCTCGAGCCTATGCGACGTAACACGGCCCCTGCGATTGCCGTCGCTGCACTACATGCACTCGCTCAAGGGAATGATGCGATTTTGATGGTATTGCCGTCCGACCATGTCATCAAAAATCAGGTAACGTTTAGCGCCGCTATTCAGATAGCTTTAAGAGCGGCTGAAGACGGCAAGTTGGTGACGTTCGGCATTAACCCGCTTGGACCCGAAACTGGCTATGGCTATATCCGCGCCGGCACGGCATCTCACGGACAAGCACAACCCGTCTTGCAGTTTGTCGAAAAACCGGATCGCGACACTGCAGAAAAGTACCTCGCCAGCGGTAACTATTTTTGGAATAGCGGCATGTTCGTATTTCGTGCCAGCCGTTATATTGAAGAGCTGACACACTACCAACCAGAAATCGTAGCCGCCTGTCGCAATGCTTTAGAGTTGGCACAAAAAGATCTGGACTTCGTGCGACTAGATAATCAAGCCTACGCCAGCAGTCCTGATAAAGCGATTGACTATGCGGTAATGGAACGCACCGAGCATGCTTGCGTCGTTCCATTGGAAGCAGGCTGGAGTGACATTGGTTCGTGGGCTTCAGTCTGGGAAGCCTCCGACAAAGATGCCGATAGTAACGCCACCCATGGCGATGTCATGCTGCAAGACTGCCACGACTGTCTGGTGCACGGCACCACACGCCTGATCACAGCCATTGGCCTGCGCGATACAGTCATTGTAGAAACCGCCGATGCCATCCTCGTCATGAATAAAGAGCATGCGCAAAATACCAAAAATATAGTCGAAAAGCTGACCAAAATTAACCGCTCAGAGGCATCCCAGCATCGCGAAGTATCCCGCCCATGGGGATCTTATGACTCCATAGGAAACGGCAAACGTTTTCAGGTTAAACGTATTACGGTCAAACCCGGCGCCAAGCTATCACTACAAATGCATCACCATCGTGCAGAGCATTGGGTCGTGGTTACGGGTACCGCAAAAATTACCAATGGCGACCAGGAATATTTGCTCACTGAAAATCAGTCCACGTTTATCCCGGTAGGCGTCGTCCACTCACTGGAAAATCCAGGAAAAATACCGCTTGAACTAATCGAAATACAGTCCGGCACGTATTTGGGAGAAGACGACATCGTGCGACTGGAAGATCGATACGGTCGCGTCTAAAAAGGATTGGAAGGATATCAACCAACACAACGCTTCACTAATAGCGCTGTAGGTTAGTTGTTTTCTGGTTAGTTGTTTTTTGATCCGGGCGCACACTCGGGACAAGTTTTTATCCGTATGGGACTACACACCTCATTAAAATTTATATGCGACACCCACGTCAGCCAGCCCTTGTGTGACTGATGTGGCAAATACAAATGCCGAACATCTGACCGATCCCAACAAAAATCCTTCATGCACAAGACAATCACCAAAGCTATATTTCCCGTTGCCGGATTAGGTACCCGCTTTCTTCCTGCAACCAAAGCCAGCCCGAAAGAAATGCTACCGATTGTTGACAAACCCCTGATCCAGTACGCAGTCGAGGAAGCAGCAGCGGCAGGTATTACGCAAATGATTTTTGTGACCGGTCGCAACAAACGCGCAATCGAAGATCACTTCGACAAAGCCTATGAACTTGAAGCCGAACTAACCGCTAAAAACAAGCAAGAGTTACTAGACTTGCTGCGCGACATCAAACCCAAAAATGTGCAATGCATTTACGTCAGGCAGGCCGAAGCGCTAGGCTTGGGGCACGCAGTGCTCTGCGCCGAAAAGTTAGTGCACGGTGAGCCTTTCGCCGTCATCCTGGCCGATGACCTGTTGGACGGCAAGATACCAGTCATGCGGCAAATGACGGAACTCTATGCAGAACATGGCAGCAGCATTATCGGTGTAGAGGCCATTACCCTCGCACAAAGCAGATCTTATGGCGTGGTCGCAGGTACCAGAATGGATGACAAGTTACTGACACTGCACGGTATTGTAGAAAAACCAGCGCCAGAAAATGCCCCCTCCAATTTGGGTGTAGTTGGGCGCTACGTCTTGAATCCTTCGATTTTTCAATACCTGCACAACCTCCAACCCGGTGCTGGCGGCGAACTACAATTGACCGATGGCATTGCAGCGATGCTGGCCCATGAGCGAGTCCTTGCTTATCAATTTAAAGGTACCCGCTACGACTGCGGAAGCAAACAAGGCTATTTGCGGGCAACAGTCGAATTTGCGCTCAAACATCCAGAGGTAAGCGAAGAATTTCGGCACTTCCTGCGCAACCTCCCTTCAACGACATCCTCAGTAAATGAATTTGCGTCGGATGATAAACAAAGCGCACTCGCTACATCAACGTCTGTAGAAATCCCGTGAATCCACAAACAATTATGAAACCTCTTTTACAGCGCACGTGAGGCGACTGTTTTATTTGGTTAGTAGGATGATCAAATGACGTTAGTAACAAGTGGCGCAAGCATCCTGTCCAATTTTCGCGCACCACTATCACGCGCCTCATTGATTTCCTTTCAATTTTGATCCTTTACAACATGATTACTCTCTCCCCTACATTATTTAAAGCGTACGACATCCGCGGCATCGTCGGTCAAACACTGGATGCATCGATCGCCTACGATATTGGTCGGGCATTTGGGGCAGCCGTCCTGGCACAGGGCGAACATGCGGCAATCGTCGGCCGTGATGGCCGCCTCTCAGGGCCGGAGCTATCGACCGCACTGGTAAATGGCTTGCAATCAACCGGCGTGACCGTAATCGATCTCGGCGTTGTCACTACGCCCATGGTGTATTACGCCACCAACGTACTAAGCACTACTTCTGGCATTATGGTCACCGGCAGCCACAATCCTGCGGATCACAACGGATTTAAAATGGTACTGGGTGGCGAAGCGATATATGGCGACACTATTCAATTGCTATACCAGGCGATATGCGATCAAGCAATCGTCAAATCGACAGCGCAACCAAAAGAACCGGAAGAACCTGGCCAATATCGTCCGCACGACATCAAAGATTACTACCTCAAACGCATCACCAGCAACGTAAAACTGCAACGTCCAATGAAGATTGCCATTGACTGTGGTAACGGCGTAGCGGGCGCATTTGCCGCCGAGTTATATCGTGCAATGGGCTGTGAAGTCATTGAACTATTTTGCGAAGTCGACGGCAGATTCCCCAACCATCACCCCGATCCGGCCGATCCAAAAAATTTGCAGGACTTAATTCGCTGTCTAAGTGAGACTGACGCTGAGATTGGATTGGCCTTCGATGGCGACGGAGACCGTTTGGGCGTGGTGACCAAAGATGGTCAGATCATTTATCCAGATCGCCAGTTAATGCTATTTGCCAAAGATGTCCTGACACGTCATCCTGGCACTGAAATTTTATATGACGTCAAATGTACGAGACACCTCGCTCCCTGGATTATTGAACATGGCGGTAAGCCATTGATGTGCAAGACAGGTCATTCACTGGTCAAGGCAAAAATGCGGGAAACCCGTGCGCCACTCGGCGGGGAAATGAGTGGACATGTATTCTTTAAAGACCGCTGGTACGGCTTTGATGACGGCATGTACGCGGGAGCGCGTCTGCTGGAACTGCTTAGCAACGAAACCGATCCTTCGGCGATCCTTAATGGACTGCCACAATCGATCAGCACGCCAGAGTTACATATCAAACTTAATGAGGGCGAAAGTGTTCCACTGATCGCACACTTGCTGAGCCACGCCACATTCCCCGGCGCAGTTGAAGTGATAAAAATTGACGGCTTGCGCGTCGAATACCCCGATGGTTTTGGACTAGCCCGCGCATCCAACACGACCTCTGTCATTGTCATGCGTTTTGAAGCTGAATCAGTGGAAGCGTTAGGCCGTATACAAAATGCCTTTAAACGGGTGATCTTGGACGCCAGGCCGGATGCAGTCTTGCCTTATTAATGCAATCACATTGCCTTAATAAGGCAGGAGGGTGAGCTGCCACTCCGGTCGACGCAAGTGGCAGAACTAAAGGCGCGACACCTAAGCATATCGGGTACAAATCGTAGCCCTATGATGCCGGACTACCTTTATTCACCCTCTGGAAAAACGCGACTATTAAGTCTATTAAGCCCATCAATTCGCAACGCAGCAGCTTCCGCCAGCATCTGAGATGACGTTCCCGCCAGCCGCAGCAAACGCTCGGTATCTCTAATATTCAGTAACGGCCTCGCATCACCGCTGTCTCTATCCATCATGCTGAAATGGACCAGCTCAATGCATGTTTGTATTCCCAGACAAACATCTTTAGCCAACGCATAAAATTCCGCAGTTGGTTCATTTCTGTGGTGGATGGGTAGCCATGAAAATGCCTGGTGAAGTGACTCTGGCTCTGTTGAGGACGATGGCGGTGTCGTGTTCGGTTTGCTCATGATTGCGTTTCCGAACTGTCATGTTGGGATAGGTGATTAAACCGTGCAGATTGATTCAGGTCAGGCGAGACGGCATTCAGCATTGTTTGGTCCTCTTTTGCGGTTAAACCGCGCCCCGTTATCAAGCGGGGTGGGCGGCAAATGGCAGGGTTGATAAACTGGCGCAAAAAAGAAAACCAGCAAGCCCTAAGGCTTCCCTGCCACCGCCGCCCGTTGAGGACGTACGAAGACAGACACACGTAAAAAAACGGCATTGCGCCGTTTGTGCGCTTTTTTGCATTCAGGTTATCAAGCCTGTTCCCTTTTTTTTCAGGGACGAAAAGAGTATAAAGCATCACCGCGACTTCTGGGAAGTGTAGATTTTCAGTCGGTAAACAATTGCCGTGCAATATTTAACCCTCTTGCTCGCCGACATCAATTAAAACGGTATACTTATGCACCGGATGAGGCAGTTCAAGTGATTCATCAACGCGTAAAATTTAGCTGACCAAATCGCGGTGACTAACGCCGCGCCTATTTATGTTTCCATGGATGAGTATTACCAGACTTGCCGATACCACAGTGATGCTTCCGCTTGCAGCGGCGTGCACAGTTTGGTTAGCGTGCGGGCGCGCCTGGCGCATGGCTTTCTGGTGGTGCCTGCTATTCGCCCTGGGCTTGACACTCGTTGCAGCAACAAAAATCGCTTTTATCGGATGGGGTATCGGCATTCAGGCACTTGATTTCACTGGATTCAGTGGACATGCCATGCGAACTACCGCGGTCATGCCAGTACTGTTTTATTTATTGTTGCAAAAATCATCTCCCACTGTACGAACTCTTGGCGTGCTGCTCGGAATCGCTTTAGGCGTGTTAATCGGCATATCACGGCTGGCTGTGCAGGTGCATTCTGTCTCAGAGGTTGTCAGCGGCTGTATTCTGGGCGCATTCGTCAGTGTCGGCTTTATTTGGATTTCAAGCACTCTACCTAAACCAATCTTGCATCGTTGGTTAATTGCACTGAGTCTGATTGTTTTGATTCCCGCGCCGATGGCAAAGCCAGCACCGACAGATCGATGGCTGAATGCCATTTCCCTATCCATCTCAGGACACGAAAAACCGTTCGAACGTGGATACTCTGGGAAAAGTCACTGCTGCGTGTCAGAACCGGATTAATGATTCTCCACTAGCAATTAGTTTAAATATAGAACCGCAGCGCGCAAGGTTGCCGCGCTGCCTTAATGACCTCTACGTTCGGGAGCCTGCCGACCACACCATAAATAAAAGCTTCATGTAGCACGGGCAAGCGATGCTTCCAAGGCAATAGAATCCGGTCAATCCCAAAGCAAGATTATTGACTCTTACTTTTGGGCAATCGAATGCCAGACGCTATGCTCTCAAAATCTCTCTTCGGCACAGTGTCACTCACTGGCAAATACCGTTCAAGTAATATCTCGTACTGCATCAAAACGTCCGGCCAGGTAAATGCCTCTTGAAAACGACGTTGACCGTGTTGTCGCAGTTTTGCTAGCTTCGCTGGATTAACAAGCAACTCATCCATCGCACGCGCAAAGTCAGCTGCTCCATTAAAATATACCGCGCCCTCGCCCGCCACCCAACGATTAAAACGATTGTCATGCGCAATCACTGGATTGCCTGCACCCATCGCCTCGACCAATGAAGGGTTAGTTCCACCTACTTGATGTCCGTGCACGTACGCGGCGCTATGCAAACGTAAAGCCTGAACCACCGCCTTATCGTATATCGCACCAACAAAACGCACTTCGTCGCTAGCGGC
This sequence comes from Glaciimonas sp. Gout2, assembly GCF_035018905.1. Classification (NCBI taxonomy): domain Bacteria; kingdom Pseudomonadati; phylum Pseudomonadota; class Betaproteobacteria; order Burkholderiales; family Oxalobacteraceae; genus Glaciimonas; species Glaciimonas sp. Gout2. The sequence goes on from NZ_JASJXA010000007.1 coordinate 87,727, forward strand.
TTCCAGCACAGAGCGATGATATGCATTATTTTGCTGGTAATTACCTAGCACGACCAATTGATAACCGCGTGGTCTTGCAGAGAAACCCTGCACCACTTCCAAAATAGAATTTTCAGGCTCGGCTCGCGCAATGACGGTCAAATATCGGCCTGCCTCCAACCCCAATGCATGGACCGGCTCAAGCGGTGCGGTGGTCACGCTATCCGCCCCGTAAGGTATGGTGGTGATCTTATTGGCTGACACGCGCGATTGTAAATGCGCCTTGATTTGCGGGTGATCTGCCACCAGATGATTACCTAGCCAGCAGCCAGCCCAGTCATTTAGCCAAAACCATAATTTGGCGCACTTACCCCACTTAACGCGCGACCATTCGATACCGTCCATGTTGATCAGGTTCGGAACTTCTTTGATCCGCAACAGCGCACAAAATATTGCCGTGTTATAGCCAAGCGTCAGACATAAATCGCCAAACTTAGCTGCATGCACCGTGGCCTTCCAGTCAAAAAGCATCGTACCCTTAGATCCGGTTTGTGACACAGGAATACGAACACGCTCGACACCCCGCCAGGTATCTTCGAATAGTGTGCCAGCACCATCCTCTTGACAATACACGATGACCCGCCAACCTCGCGCCACCAAGTAAAGTGCCAAGTGTTCAGCAAATGTTTCAAAGCCGCCGTGCGCAGCAGGTATCCCGCGCGTGCCAAGGATACGTAAGGTTCGAACCAAACTACTCACAATTGTTTCCTCCCAAAGTTTTTTTATTGCTTTAAATATGCTTGCTCGATGCTTTACGCATCACTTCATTCAATTGCGTCGCATAGCCTGTTAAACAGAACAGTGCTGCAGAGGGTTATGAGAATGTGCAAGTACCTAATATTTTTTTAAAATTATTTTTATCCAATACCTATGATGTTGAGCAGTTTTTTATCAACCCATCTACGAATTATGCGAGCCGTATAAATTCGGAAGAATAAAAAACATTTATTTTCAAGGCTTGGCTCGACCAAAAACATCCTGCACTTGCTCAAGATAACTAAAGCCCATTTTTTTTGTTGGCTCAATATAAGACCCCTCTCCAAACTCATTCCAGCAACAGATCACACCCATGCGACGTGTGAGCGCGACGTGACTGTCCATGAAACTTTTGGCGACCTCTAAGTGCTTCCTAAACTCCTGCGGTGTTGAAATAGATTTATCATGCTCAGCATCGCTGCTACCGCCCCAAGGCCGCTTATCCCAACCCGAGGTCATGGGCACAATCAATGGAAGATTTCCTTTTTCAGAAAAGCGCTGCCAGTGCTCCCTATATCCGCGATCAAGCTCGGTATAACTGTGCGACTGAGCAGGAGTATCCGGACCTTGGTGGTAGTTGTATGCTGAAAAAGCAGCATATCCCGACGTTTTTGCATAGGAACTGATCATTGGTACATTTGCCCCTGAGCCAGCGACAAAATCGATTCCAGGCCATCCATTTTCTCGAGCAATTGTCTGCGCACTTTCGAGTAACTCCTTCGTAGTACTTCCAAAAGATTCAGCTTGCTTTTTTAGCTCATCAGCAGAAAATATATAGACTACCGGTCTGCCATCAATTCGCATAAATTCTGGACGGGGAAAATAATACTTTACCCAATACCGGACCATTACTAGCCAATCGTCATGACTCTTCGGCATACCGTCGTGGTTTGCCCAAAGGATTGAAAATTTTAATTTGTCGCGGTTGGGTGCACGCATAAATGCAGCCAATGCATGCTCCAGATAGACGTGTTGACCAATACCAAAATACCAGTCAAAAACCACAAAATTAATGCCATATTTATTCATCCAGTCGATTTGCTGGTGCATGACATTGTCAGCACCTTCATCATACCAACCCAGTGCTGGCTCTTTATCGGGAAAAGCCTTCAAACGGTCCCATGGATTATCTGCAGGGGCATGAGGCTGATGATTTTTCCAACCAGGAAAATAGAACACGCCGACTTGATAGTCCTGCCTTGTTGCAGGCGTCGCGGTCGTGCTCAGTCCCAGTATACAAATACTCAGAACCAGCCTTGTAATCATTACTAACATTCGCATATGTCAAAACCTTTGAAATCTCTAATGGTTGCTAAGTAACAAGCGCGTACTTGACATGCTGGCCCATCCCACGTGAACGACAACGCACGTTCACGACCAACAGCAGAAAGTCGACCACGCTCTAGAGGATTATCGAGAAGCCGCTGTATCGCCGCCGCCAATGCATCGACGTCATCCGGTGCTACTAGCAGTCCTGCATCTCCGACAACCTCAGGAATTGCCGTTGTATTACTCGCGATGACTGGCACTCCAGCGGCCATTGCCTCCAGCGGAGGCATGCCGAATCCTTCTGCAAAGGCAGGATATACAAACAAACAGGCGTGTCGATATAGGACCGGGAGTTCAACATCGGACACATTTTCAAGAACGTGTACGCGTTCACAAAGGTCTAATCGCGTAATCGTCGTAAAAACGTCATCGAATCGAAAATCTCGTTGTCCGATTAGTACCAGGTCGGGGACCTCTCCCTTTAACAACGCGTAAGCTTCAATCAAACTACGGTGGTTTTTGCGCGGCTCCAGACGGCCAACAGAAAGAATATAGCCTCTTGAAACTAGTTTCCACTGCTCCAGCAAGTGCCCACCCTCTTTGCCCGGTGTAAACCGCGTGAGATCAGCACCATTCAGCGCCACCGAAATACGACTTTCAGGAACGCCGTAAAGCCTTGTAATCTCAGATCGGGAAAATTCACTTACCGCAAATACGTGCGCCGCATTCTTAGCTGCCAAGCGCATAAGCACCCGAGAGCGCAGCACGAATATCGGCTCAAAATACTCAGGATGCGTCTCAAACAATACGTCATGAATCGTCACCATTCCCTTGCAGGGCAATGGCCACGGCAGAATATATTGGGTGTGAACAATGTCAAGTTTGTACTTACGAGAAAGCCGTGGAAGCTGCCAGTAAAGCCGCTTTAACGGATTGGCGTGCGGCATCTTTATGCTGTGAACATTAGATGAGGAAAAGATGGACGACAAGGTAGGCAGTATTTCTGGCTTATCCAAAAATAGAAAAAAATCGATATCAGGAGATTGTGCGATTACCCTGGAAAATAATTCCAATACGTGCGTACGTGAGCCTTGAAATTTACCATCAAGGACATGAAAATCAATGCCAATTCGGGGTCTCATGCACAAGCACCTGATTTTTCATGTTGTTTAATATACTCACGCATACTGCGAACCAACTGCTCCGCGCGCGAAGATGAAAATTTTTCCCGCGCAGCATCACGGTCTGCCGTGAAATCATTGTCCGGCGCATCAAGTGCCTCAAGCACTTGAGTAGAAAAATCCTCAGGTGTATCGGCACAACGAAAATGGCGCGTAACCTCCGCAGGAAGTCCCGTCAATCCCTGCGTTGTAGATACTAATTGTGACGGGCTGAATAGCATTTCAACCGACTTCACATTAACGCCACTGCCGGAAAATACTGGATTCACCAGTACACGCGCATCCCTGAGTATCGGCACCACGTCGTCCGGATCCATAATCAAACAGACACCATGCTTGTGTGCGGCAGCGATAATTTTCTCAACTGGGCGTGAGCCAGCAATGAATATTCGCAGCGTTGGACGCACGGCTCGTAATCGCCCAATCACCTCTTCCAACAGCCACATGACGCCATCTACATTATTCGGGGCGAAAAGATTACCCAAATAACCAACATCAAAATTAGGCTCCTCTTCTCTGGGGCTGCTCAAACGCGCTGCAAATATCGGATCTACCATCGGCGGTAGCCACTCGCCATTATTCATACCGGCATCTTTCCAAAAACGTAAATCATCTATCGAAATATCGAAAAATCTTGTGGCATGCCGTAAAGTTGCCAACTCAAAATTATGCAGATGTAAAAGATTTAATCCCCAAACCAACCGGTCACGCAGACTCGTTGCTTTAGCAACTTGTCGACGCATATACAAATGCTCGATATTGTGTGATCGACAGACCATAGGAATGTCCTCTGCATCCGCAACCTCACTCGCTAAAATGCCACCATAAATACTTTCAAGCCAAACAGCATCTGGCTTAAATGCCTGTATAAGTGTCAATAATTCTGCACGATCTTTCGCTGCGAGTACGCGTGACGCGACGTGAGAGGGCCAGCGAAATAATCGAAGTAATCTAATAATTCGCTGAAAGATGGACCGTTCGATCACGTAAAAATTAAGACCGGAAACCTGCTCACGCATAGCTCCCAAAGCCCATTCCGTAGGCATCTCGTCTCGTCTATCGCCGCTCCAGAAAACGAGAAAAATTTCGACACCTGCAGCCTTTAACGCGCAAAGGCGACGCCATACATCAACACGTCCACCATGGTTGGCAGGATACGGGGCTTCGTTACAGATAAAAATCAAACGCACGTGATACCCTCTTTTTAATTTTTATAAGATAAATATTGAGTCAAAATTGTTGTATATTGTTTTTACATAAATTATGTAAATAATTTAGTTATTTATTTAATTCAATATCATTGTAAAAAGTACAAAAGATGATAAAAGCGGCTTCAAACTCACGGCGTTTCAAATACACTAAAGCCTCAAAGCAGATTGACCGGAATACACTCCAATAGTGCTGAGGGGTATGGCGACGTGCAAAAAGCAGGCGATTACGGTATAGATAATGCAGAGACTTGGCTGAGGGGAGCGACCGGTGGCTAGAACCAATCGAAGCCCCTTCTTTATGTAATACAACGCTACCTGGTTCCCACGCCAGAATAAATTTCCCCTTTGCCCGCATAGCCCAATCTATCTCCTCGAAATAGAGAAAATAATCTTCGCACATCAATCCTACGTCTTTGAGAAACGCGCGCGAAACCATCATCGAAGCACCAACCACATAGTCCAGCGATTGTTCGATCAACTTCTGATTACGAGGCACCGAGAGTTCTTCACCTAAGCCGAGATGAGCGCCTATACCACGCTTGAAATCAAAACGTGAACCGCCCAACGCCTGCACCGTATCTGGCGCATCGAAATACGCCAGAGTAGACCCACATATGCCAATTTTTGAATCAGCCAGCATGCGTGACAATAATGCGACGAGCGATGATGCATTGACGACCGTATCATTATTCAATAGCCAGATGAAGTCGTAATCGTGAGCCAAAGCGTATCGAATACCGACGTTATTACCTCCGGCAAAACCTAAATTCCCCCCCGTATTGATCAACACCAATGAAGGATCATCTGTGTTACCACCCTCTTCCGCCCGATCTCTGTCGTACTCAGCCCAACGTAGCGGGCGCACAGCATGCGTGGTAACAAAAGCGGGCTGCGTCAGATTCTTATCCGCACCATTGGCCCAATCACGAATATGGGCCATAGAATCATCTTGCGACCCGTTGTCGCACACTATGACACGCGACCCATTTGGCAACGTCGGAAAGAGACTGTCAAGACATGCGATGGTGTCGCGCCAGCCATTCCAATTTAGGAGAACGACAGCTATTGGTGGCGACATCAACTTTTCCGTTCAAGGTGAATAGGATTACCCGACACATTTAACGAGTTATTTTCTGTTCGAGCCGAAAGTAACAATCCAAGAAATATGTAAAATAATGGAAACAATTCCGACAGCGCATGAACAAATAATAAAAATAGAGAAAAAGTCGCAATAGAAATTGCCAACATGTGTTGAAGTTTTATCCCGTTTTTAATGGAAACTTTATGCCACGAAATTTTAAATGCCATAATGAAAATAGCCATTAGCAATAACATAGAAATTATTCCACTCTCTAGTCCTACTAATAAAAAATAATTATCGACAATATTACCCAGTCGACCGATGCCGACACCCTCAACAGCATGTGTTGGGCCAAAACCAGTCAAAGGTGAGGAGAATATTTTAGGTATAGCCGTTTGCAATACTTTGAAACGATAGAAAGAGCTGTTGCTCTCTTCACGGGTAGTTCCTTTTAGCAACTGCATTATCCAGGTGCCGATGCCGAAAACAATGACGAAGCTCCACCCAGTAGCTTGCGTGAAAAGAAAAATTTTTAACACACCATTTTTACATCGAAGCCACCATCCGGCACTATTTATCAGAATGATTGCCAACGCTGTCATCAAGAGCAAAGCCAAGCCTGAGCGTGTACCTGAAAGGAATGAGCAAGTTACAAGCCCAATCAAAGAAATGAACCAAATTATTTTTTTCCAACCAGAGGAATAACGAAAGACCCACCAAGCAAGCGGAAGCATTGCGGCAGCGTATTGGGCTAAAACTAAAGGATGTGCGAAGGTTCCGTTTGCCCTGTAACGTAAATCCCGTGTTTTATCTGCGAATGCTAAAGCAGTCGTAGTATTAGCATATGAAACAATGGATTTTAATAAATTCACTTTTACTATGAACTCTACAGTCGTTATTATTGCCACAAAAATACTGGCAAGAACCAAAGCTTTCACAATCGACTTTATATCTTCGTTATCGCGAACTATGCAAATTACAGATAACATTAAAACGATATTTGTAAAAATCTCTTCCTTAATATAGCCATAAATATAAATTATCGGATAAGGATCTAAGCCGAATGACAATACCCTGAAGAAATGATAAAGGGCTAGTAAACTAAACAGAATCCAATATTGGGAGATACATTTTCCAATACGATTGAATTCAAATTTAGAAAATAAAAACTGATAGATCATCAATCCAAACAACATCATTTTTATAAGACGTGGTGGTGCCAAATTGGGCAATCCACCAACCTTTAATTCACCGTATCCAGGCCATAAAAAAATAGTGAAAATCAAAACCAGTAATATCCAACGCAGAACAGTTGCGCTCTCAATACGCCGAACCGACGTGTTTGATACTTTAAATGTCGTATTTAAATACATAATCAGTTATGCAAAGCTGCATCAAAACGTGAAACCGCAACATCCCAAGTAAATTCGGCGATATAGCGCTGCGCCTTCTTGCTCTGCTCAATGCGAGCATTGCTATCGTTGAGCAAATGCAAAAGTGGTGGAACCAGTGAGTCAGGGGTACGTGCCCGACCAAACCGTGTCGTCTCCCCGTTAACGCCATATTCTCGATGTCCGCCAATATCGGTTAACACGGTGGCGGCACTACAAAGCATTGCTTCAGCGGGCGGTAAAGGCCACCCTTCTGCCCAGGATGGCGAGAGAAATATCGCGGCGCGGTTATATAGGCTGCGCAGTAAGTCCTGCGATGGCAACTGGTGATACTCAAACCATGGCTCCAGACCTGCTGGCTCCTGAGGGACGCCAAAAAGAATAACCTTCAGATCAGGTACGCTGACCTTGGCGGTACGCAAAGCGGTCAGACCATCGACAGATCCTTTCCAATCAAAGTTGTGATAAAGCATGATGACGGTATGGGGATCTCGGGATGCTGCCGGAATATCTGTACCGAAGGCAACAAAGTCAACGCCATTAGGAATGTAATGCGCGGTATGCCCCTCACCGATGGCTATTTGTCGCAACCAATCTGCTATCACTATCTTTTGTAACGGTAACCGCCAAGTGGCAAGAACGCGATCACGGTCACCGCTCCACTCCTCAAAGTGCTGAATGAAGTAGAATTTTTTTCCACAACTGACTGGCAGCTTTACGGCGATTTCGGCTGTTTCCCACGCTGTTGCGATGAGTGCATCAGCCTTGCCGAGTGAGGACGGAGTCATACTCAGGACCATGCGCATCTTCACACGAGGGTCAACCTTAAACCAATCAGTGGGAAGCCAGTCGCCTTTTAAGCGCGACTTGGCATAACGCGCCCATTGTCTAAGTGCTGTTGCATCAGGCACCATGATCATCTGGTGGGTCACCGTGACATCATGACCCCGCGCGACCAAGCCGTTCGCATACTCATAGACAACCTTATACCCACCAACAGGATGGTGTCCCGGTGTAGGAAGAAGAAAATTTATTTTCACGAAGTGAGCCCCTTCAGTTTTTCGATCAAGACTCTTGGAGTCAACAGCGCCCGATCGCGGATAGGTGGTACTGCCTTTTCCAAATGGGCTTTAATTTCTTTACGCGATGCAAAGACGCGCTCGACCATGGGTATCAAATTACCTTCAATATCCTCAATATTTACGACGTTTTCATCTTGACCCAACATACTCATGATGCCATTGGTCTTACGTTCATAGGCAATCGCAACAATAGGCGTCCCAGTGCACATGGTCAAAATATTGGCGTGCATCCGAGTTCCAATAAGCATTTCAAATCGACTGTAGAGTACTTGCAAAGCAAGCGGAGAAAGATCTTCATCAAGAACGCGTACGCGATTTATATTCCGCATTCTTTTTACTACCTCACGCGACACTTCAACGTCCCTGCCACCAGAAAGAATGCATTGCGGGACAAAAAAAGCGGTACCGTTGGTAAGCTCTATCATTCGGTCTGTCGCTTGTGCGACCTCAACTAAATATTTTTCCATCCAAACTTCGGGATGGGCCTTGCTTGGAAAGTTATGTTCGCGCACCGATACGCCTACCCATGGTTGTGGGTACTGATTTAACGACTCCGCAACTGATGCAAATTCGCTGGTACCGCGCCCATCATCTGCTAATCCAAATGCTGCATCTGGCACCAATACGACTCGGTCCATTGCGACACCATATTCTTTCAGTCGCTTCAACGAAAATTCCTCGCGCACAGAAATAACATCCATTTTTTTTAGTATTTCTTCAGCCCACTTCCTATGCACTCCCTCAAATGGCCCAAGTGATTGTGCATAAATTACAACTGGCTTACCCGCAGCTTTTGCCATGCTGAGCGTTAACCAATGAAATAACCAGTAATCCTCACCCAAGGTCGTCGCTTGCAAATATCCCCCTGGAAGGGAAACAACCAAATCACATTCCAAAATTTCACGCGCTGTGGGCGCAATGCAACCAAGAAGACGATATCCAAATTGCTTCGGTAGGCAAATACGAATCAGGAGCCATGCCCGAAATACCAAAACTACCATTCCCAGCACCAATCGCAATAACGTTGGCGACCAGGTTCCCGACTTATGAATACATTTTGACACCCGCCCTGAAGGGTCTAATGGCATGGCAACGACGCGCTCTTTGTAGCGCTGTGCATCCAGAACGTGAGTGAACGATGTGAACGAAAGTTCAACATCAGGAACAAACTGACGCAGCGCCTGTGCCGTCGCAATTAATAATGCTGCATCGCCTTTGTTATTCCATGTGAAGCTACCAGCTACAAAAATTCGTTTCATTTTTACTCTGTAATGTTGAAAAATTATGAGACGGAAACAAATTTCTTCTTTAGGACGATGAAGACACCCTGAACATCTTTTTTATCGGGAAATATCTGTGGCATCGGTACTTGTAACCCTTTGGGAAACGCCAAAAGCGTTACCACCAATCTGACGAGCGCACCAGTGAGCATCGCCAATACCACACCCCACACACCAATACGGGGAACAAGAAAATATGCAACCATCACCATGCAAAGCAGTCCAGAAATTTGCCGAGTCACGATCAAGTGAGGTTTACCCAATGAATTAAATGCTTGTGCCAATACCCAGGACGATGTTCCTAAAATGCATTCCAATACCAGTACCGGAAACATCCATCCGCTAGCTCCAAAGTCTGGACCAAATATTAGTGGGAACAGTGGGATAGCCAATAATGAGGCAGGGATCGCAACCACCAATGTCGCCCAGAATGTAAGACGAAAAACTTTCGCGGTACTGGAGACGACCTCTTCTTTAGGTTTTCCTATATTGCGCGGAAATAAAATGGTCGCTGCTGAATTCTGGATATTTGCAACAACTCTGGACATGCCAAATGCTAAGCTGTACACGCCAAGCTCACGTAAAGAAAGCGCCCCGCTAATCCATATTTTGTCTATCTGTTGGGTGGCGACACCCAATACTTCGACCGCCCATACGCTTGCTCCATATCCACAGAGCATTAATATATGTATACGTGTTTGTTTCAAAGAAAAGCCCAAAATTTTGGTCGCTTCACGAGTAGACCAACTCAAAGCAAGCAACTGCGTCACAGCAGTGCCGATAGCCAGACGCTCCGGAGTAATCCCAATCGAGAGATATAACGAAATGATGGCGATCACCTGAAACGCTATTGGCACTATTTTTAGCGCATTGAAAAGCCGCAAATTCTCTATTAATTGCGCACAACCTCCGATATAAATTGAGGCCGATATAACTGGCAGCATGAAGGCTAGATAAATTTTTGCGAAGTGAAGTTGTGGTGCTGATAGAAATGGAAGTGCATGTGATAAAAGACGCCAACCAACAACGGCGGAAACGATCGATACTAGAAATGTTGCCCATAAACCGGCCGCAAAAAATTGTGCGCAGCGCGAACGATCTTGGCGCGCATAGTAAACGAACGCGGTCTGTAATCCAACGGTCATTGATCCTGCCAAGACTGTCGGCCAAAGCTGAATTGCAGCAAGTATTCCCCGACCATCGGCACCTAACAATCTTGCCGATAGCACAGAATAGACTATCGTCATCAATAACGCCGCAATGCTTGAGCCAATGGTGCGTATAAATAATGAGAAAAATGAATGTGAACTCACGCTTGTGAACCTCTACGAACTATATTCTGCAAAATGCCGATTCCAATATTTTTGACTCTGGAAGAAAGAAGGATTGCCATAACGACAAATACACCGCCTCCAGCGAGGATCGACGAAAAGTGCAGGATCAATGGATTAACATCGGCTCTCTCTCCAATAGCGAGGATGAGAAAGCTAACTCCTACCATTCCAGCTAATGCAAGGAACATTGGTGCGAGACTAAGTAGATAATCCCGCAATCGCATATCAAGCATATTTTTCAAAAAATACATCTGGATTGGTATGCCTATCGCAGACCGCATAGCCCAAAGAATTGCCGCAAAAATGACTCCGTATGCAGGCAATAAAAGTAGCGACCCCGACCACAACAATGCGCTAAATAGTGCGACCCCTAAATTGACCGATGTTCTCCCGGACGCAGCGAACGCGACTGTATGGATAAAAGTGAATGCCTGGACGACCCCCATACCAAAAATGATATGCACGTATGGACCAGCACCCACCCATTGCGGGCCAAACACTAATCCCAGCAGAGAGGAGGTATTAAGTGCAGCAAGCATAAAAATAGGGGGGGCCGTCAGGGAGACGATATGCAGCAGATCAAGAAAGTGCCGCCGAAATTCAACAGTTACTGCCTGATAACGTGCAAGGTATGGCAACATGACCGAAGCAACAGGCATGCATACGAGTTGAAATAAAATATCATAGAGTCTTACCGCTAGAGAGTACATTCCTAGCGCAGATGCGCCAAAGAAAGCACCGACGGCGATTTGGTCCAGCCGGCTCATTCCCGCTTCAAGTACTCTGGTTAAAAAAGTATTTGCAGCGATGCGGCTGACTGACTTCAAACTGGATTGTGAAAAGACCAAAGAGGGTCTCCATGCAGCGCTGTAGATTGCCACCAATGTTCCGGTAACGGCGTTAATAACGTGAAGCGCAAGCACAGCTAATAAAGCATATCCATTCCATGCCATATATATGCCAACCACACCACCTACAAATGTGGCCGACACATTACGTATGGCTATAGCTCGGTATTCAAGTCCCCGACGCAACCAGGAAATAGACGACAAACCAACAGCTGTTGCAAAACTGGCGATTGCGACAGCGCGCAACGCAAAAATGAGTCCCGGTTCGTGAAGTACCCGCGCCAACAGCGGCGCAAACATTGCGACAATGATCCCGACGATCCCTGCCACACTGACTTGCGCCCAGAACACGGTGCTAAAGAAACGTTGGTCTTTTGCATCCTGATGACGGACGAATTGATCACTCAGTCCCAAATCAATCACTGCATCAAGAAATACCCCGACCGCTAAAGCCAGTGCCATCACGCCCAGTGGACCAGGACCAAGCTTGCGCGTAAGAGGTATAAAAAATGCGAACGAAAGACCTCTAGTAGCGAAGGAGTTAATGAAAGACCAAAAAGATGCTGACTTTATAGAGTTATCCATCGCGTTACTCCTTCACCTGCCAATGAAGATACGATATGGTCATGTCGATTACGCAAAATCATACTTGCGGTCCTCCGATAAGAATGCGTCTACGAGAGGTGGAGACCGCCGCCATTACAGCATTCACGAATTTTTCCTGGTATTCGAAGGCCGTTACCGCATTATCATCAATACTAGACACGCGAAATAGCAGGCCGTCCGCTATACGTCCGCTGAGACCATACGCTGCACGGGCCAAGCCCTGTTCAATATTGCCACGTACGATCTTGTCGCCTATCCGCACCCAATAGGTCACCGGCTCAACCCGCGTTCCTAGACGGGTCTCCAATCGCATCGCAGGCACTTCATGGCCGTCAACTAGCAAACCAACTTTTTCTACACCACTGATACTAAAGCCCTGCGATGAATAACAGACTTCAGGGCGGTGTATTTGGAGATCACGTTTTTGATCACCACCATAAGCGATGGCAAGCATGATGCGATACCCATCGCTATTGATGTAAGTGCGCAAGAATGTTTGGTTATAAATTTTATCGATTATTTCTTTCTGAACGGCATCAACCACCAAAACAGTTGGTTGTGACTCTTCTCGCCAGTCACCGAATGCCTTAGGAATCATGGTCTGCAGATCGAAAGTCGGGGCCAAGGCAGCTAACTTATGCGTCGGACGTAAAAAAATTGAAAGCCCAAAAGCAGTCAGCATTAGTACAAGAAGAACCCAGGATCTGAATGAGGGCTTTATCACGTCGCACGCTCCGCAATATGAATACTTCTTCTACGACGGACTTTGTCGACAGCTTGAAGGGCGGAGTCAATACCCATTATCAATAGAAGTGCACTGGTAAACAACACCATTCCTGCAAAACCATGCAAAAATCCTTGTCCCGCACCGTCTCCAAAGTAGAAGGTAATGAGTGTCAACACCATCACTCTGATCACGTTGGAAATAAACGAAATCGGTATAATTAAGGCGGCGAGCGAAATATTCCGGAATAGAGACTCATTCCGTACTAAATTGAGATAGAGCAAACCCAACGATTCAAGCGCAAAGAGTGTGTGCAAACCAGCACAAGCATCTGCCACCAACAGTTGATATTGACCAATCTGCAGGATCACTCCACTGCGGGCGATTGGATAATTCATCCAATACAAAACATGCTCAACGACGTAGGAAACAGCCATTTTCATCGGCATGGTCATCACATCGACCACAGTGCCTGGCAATGGCATCATAAAGAGCATGAAAAAAAATGGAAACCATTGGACTTTCAGCGCTGAATAACCGCGTAAAAGGAGGACACTGGCTAATAAAATACAAATAAATGAACCGGTTTCAAGGATCGCAATTTCTTGCGAACGCCCTATGATGTAAATCAGCAAACCAAATAATAAAATCGGCCATCCTGCTTTCGAAGTCGGTTTTTTTCCACTGGCCTTTAACATTTTCGGCCACTGCCGATATATCAACCAAATAGAGAGAGCAAGGATAAGTGGACCGTGCGCCTGTTCTTCACTACTCCACAGTCCTGTTGCGAGACCGTAGAAAGTCGGAACAAACAAGACCGATAACCCAACCAAAACAGGCCACCAGTTGGCGAGTAGGCCTCGCCATTCTGCTGGCTGGATGGCGAAGTGATCAGCCAGGTTCGTTGACATTAATAATCGACCAATACAGAGCCAACTATTTCTGCCCCAACTCGTGTTAGTTGTTGGGCCATCGCGTTAATATCAGCAAGACGCGTCGTATTCTTACGTGCGATTAAAAGCACACCCGTCGCGCGCGCAGCAATTGCCAGTGCATCCGCACCAGCGGAAAAAGCCGATACGTCATAAATGACAATCTCAAATAACTTAGATATATTGAGCGTCAACGCGCTAAAGGATCTGCGGCTAATTAGTTCTTGTGGATTAGGTGGCAATGTCCCTGCTTGCAAAACAGACAGGTTATCGAAGTACTCTACTTCTGCGATCACATCTAAATCTGCGCGTCCGCCAAGAATGTCTGATAGCCCTTGCTTACCAGACAAATTAAATATCTCATGTTGCCGTGGATTACGGAGATTGGCATCGACTAGCAATGTTTGCTCACCAAGCTGCGAAAATACGACAGCCAGATTAGCGGCAAACAAACTGGCTCCCTCGCCTGGATTGACACTGACGATGGCCAGTGTCTTATGACCATTGGCGAACCAACGCAACATTAGCTGACTGCGAATTGTCCGTAATACTTCTGCCTGTTCACCGAAAGGTTCATAGACGGTAACCAGTTCCTGTGCGAAGTTGCCTAGACCTGGCTCTAAGTAAGAATAGTCAAACTGACGAGCGAGGACCTGTTGAATATCAGCCTCGGTAATCAATCCCAGACTTTGTGCGGCTTCACCAAACCGCATATCTTTTGCTTTTTGCTGGCGCAGGATCTCCTCAGCATCTTCGAGAGTAATCTTGCCCATGTCAACCAGCAGGCGTCCTATACTGGATTCACGCACTGGATTGAGGGGCAGCACGGAAGTAGTAGGGTTAAGTTGGTTCATCTGACGTTCCATGGCTCAATTCGCCTTCGTATTGAGTCGCAAAAATCGGTTAAAAAATCTGACACGCTCACGTGTAGGTGGTTTCCACTGCAACACACCAAGAACAGGTGCTTGAAGCACTTCGAGCATATCTTCAGTGGATCTGACGCGCCGATCCATCAACTCTGCCATTAAGCCAAAACCGAGGCCTAGCATAGTGCCTAAAAAGATAGCTACGAGCGTATTGAGAATGACTCGTGGATTAGAGGGCAAAATCGGGGCGATCGCCGGATTCAAGATGGCGATGTCGGTTTGATTCGACTGTCCTTCGATATTAGTCTGGCTATAACGAAGCGCGGCGCCTTCGTACGCCCGCTGTGCATTCTCCATCTCAGTAGTTAAGACCTTCAGCTCGTCGCGCGCGCTATTAAGTACCATTACTTTATTTGTTTGAACTGCCAAAGCAGAACGGATTTCGGCTTCGCGCTGCTGGAAAATATGCGCGTTTCCAGCGACGCCACTGGTAGCTAATTTAATTTGTTCATCCAGATTTGAGCGCAGCTTGTCAAGTTCAGACTTGGCTGACAAATATTGTGGATGGTTTTTTGCAACGTGCTGTGACGTATCAGCAAACTTTGCTTCTGCAATTGATAGACTAGCTTTCAGATTTTGGATCAGAGAGTTGGCCAGGACGTCCGGTGAAGCACCTGCACTACCTTGTGCCTGACGCTGACGAGAATTAGCTTCCATAGACAGACCTTGTGCCTGCACTAATTGAGTCGACAAATCATTGAGTCTTGCTGACTCGACGTCTAGGCGGTTATCGGCGTTTACGATACCGTGCGCTTGCTGGTACACAGACAATTTATTCTGGGTCTGTTCAAGTTTTTCCCGTAACTGTTTAAGTTGATTATTGAAGTATCCAGAGGCTTTTTGCGATGGTTCAATTTTAAGCTGAGTACTAACTTGCAAATAAGCCGAAGCGAAAGCGTTTGCTACAACCGCGGTAAATTGTGGATCCGCCCCCTTAAAACTAATGTCAATGACACTGCTTTCGCGGGAAGGTACTACGTCCATTTTTTTGAGTAAAAGATCAGCCAGCCAGTCTCGAATTGTGCCGTCACCTTCGGTGGCGGTGATGAATTGTGCCTTGACAACAGGACCTTCAGCCAATTTAAGATCATCGACTACTCTTAACGCGACACTGCGGCTACTAATAATATCCACCTGGGTAGCCATATATCCCGGCATGAGCACTGCTGGCAATACAATCCCAGTGACCGGATCAATACCCTTGTAATTAACGACTAAAGAAGTTGTCGCCTTGTAACTTTTTGGCAATATTAAACTCACTACCAGCGTAGTGACAACAGTGGCAAGAAGCGTGATTAAAATGATTTTGTAACGGGCGCGCAGGATAAGCAGAAACTGGGTGAAATTCATTTTTTACTCTCGAAACATGACTAGTGCGCTCAGGCGGATATAAGACTTACAGCAACATCGAAATGTTTGAAAAATGCGTGACTTCTGATCACCGCCAATAAGACTTGCAGTTAAAAACGATGGTGGATTTAATTAGATATTGTGTCGTTGAGCGAAAAGCCACCTCAAAACCTTCCTGGAGACGGTTTCGCTATGACTACTTCTCGGAACAACTTAATTATAGGAAATAAAAATATCAGGAACTCTACCAAATCCTACATTTCCTGATATTTATGATCGACAGCGTCGATAAATTTTTACACGCTGTGATTGTTGGCACTCAGTCGTGGACGCTCCTCACATTGAGGTCCGTTTGAATGAGGATCGGTTTTGTGGCTCTGCTTAGATGTTGCAGAAAAAAAATCAAAACAGACTTTCCCGCACGTACAACACATCATCCGAGCCAACCAGGTCATCATGCTTGGCAACAATTTCTTGCAGGACACCTTTTTCGTCGCGACGCTTTAAACGTACGTTGCGCGCTGTTCCTCTTTGGCTCAAACCACCGCCGACTGACAAAGCCTGTAACACGGTCATATTACGTTCGAGGCGATAGGTCCCCGGGCGCTGAACTTCGCCATAAATATAAAAGCGCGGTGCACGCTCTACATAAATAACGTCTCCACCTATCAACCCCTGATTCTGTTTCATATCGCCGGTACGGACCATTTCAATCAGGTCGATGACCTCTTTTTCGGTCTTGCCATTACGGGTACGGATCAACGTAACGGTGTCACCCGCATCCGCATTGCCACCGCCCGCCAGCGCGAGGATATCGGTCAAGCTGCGTTGACCGTCAATCGGATAGCGCCCTGGACGATTGACCTGCCCTAGCACGGATACCTGCTGGCTTTGCATCAGCGTGACGATCACATTTACCTGCGCGTTGTGAATGAAGCTGCCAGCCTCTAACAAGCTGGCAATTTTCTTCTCAACGACCGATGACGAGACGCCACCGACCTGGACCTCACCAATCAATGGAAAGGAGATGCTGCCTGCTTCGCTGACGCGGGTTTCAAGCAACAGATCTGGATGATCGTAGACAGATATTCTGATCACATCACCAGCGCCGAGTTGCACGTCTGCGGCAAAGGCGGCACTCATTAATGGGTTACTGAAGGTGCCGCTTAATGCACCAATTACTAGCGCTAATATTACCAACCAATATTTTTTCATTTTGACCAATTCTATTTTTACTTTAAATACGTTAATGGCAAATTTTGTTCTGAATCGAGCAAAAATTTACTATCGGTACCGCGCATTACCACGTAGAGAGTTTTACTTTAGTCCGGCGACACCGCGATCAATATGATTTGCGGCCTCTGTTTTGTCTTCTACCGGCTTGGCGACGGGATCTGACGCTGCAGCTTCCTTATTGACCAACCCATCATTGAGGTATTCGATCTTGGCTGTTGTGTGTAAGCGTGCAACTTCTGTGGCTTCTGCTTCTTTATTTTTTTGGATTATCAGGAATCGCTCAATTTGCGGTGATGCGGCCTGCGCATTGATCGAAGCTTCCTTCATATCCTGCATGGCAATCAAAAGAGTGCGAGGGCCCTCTTTAATGGTAAAGAGCTGTCCCTTGGACATGGTTTTCATGGCCTTTAAAATATCGGGCGATAGATCCACACTAGTACGTGTGACATGTGTTGGGAGGAATTCAATCTTTTTACCATCCAACCAGGTTGCCACCTCATCTAGCGATTTTGCGGAGTTCATCACCGCAACCAGTTCCGGACTAAGGTTTCTGGTATCAACGACCAATTCCTTCAACTCAAATTGTTTGCGTTGTAAAAATAAATCTGGATTTTTTTGATAAAAATTATCTATATCCGATGTAGAGGGTTTACTGATATTTATAATTTTTTTCTGCAAATATGCCTGGGCTAAAATCTGTACTTTAGAGCGCTCAATTGCCTGCATTATCAAAGGATCGCGATCAAGCTTGTCATCCTGCGCTGCTTTAACAAGTAGTTGTCGATCAATCAGTCCATCTAATATTTGCTTGTTGGTGAACTTCTGCTGATCGCCGGTCCGCTGCAATTCATCGTTCAATTGAAGCACCGTAATATCTTGTCCATTGACGCGCGCCAGGGATTGACCGGGCGCCTTTTCTTTGTCACCGCATGCTGACAACGTTGCAGCCAAAAACAAAAGTAATGCAGCACCGGCGATACGTCTGGTTGGCGTCATCGTCATGATTACGTGGCGTAATGAAATGGTGGCATTCATGGAAACTTCACTCCTTCAGCGATCTGCTTAAATGGGGGACTTACAAATATATCGACCACTTTATGGGTCACGTAGAGAGCAAAGATAAATTTCTTAGTACATGTTAAAACCAAAAATTTTTGTCTGATCATCGTGCAAATTTAAAACTCATAGTGCGCACTCACATGCGCGCCATTGGCCTTAAATCCTAATTGCGTGATCGTAGAACTCAAGGTTTCATGAAATATTGCTGCACTTACTTGCAGGTGTGAATAGGGAAGGTAAGTTACCGCTACCGATGCTCTGCGATCGCTATCGCTACGCGTGGACGGCGTGACTCCGCGTATAACAGCCACGCCGTTATAATCGCGCTGCTCCAGGTTGTAAGAGCTATCAATACGAACTTTGGATGCAACGTCCCAACCAGCAGTTAGATTTACACCACGGACCAAAGCGTAATTGGCAGTGAGATCGGCCACTGCACTAATCTCGCGCCAGACATTTAAGGTAAGGCCGATCTTGCCAGTTGCTGCCAGATTTCCGACAAACCGGGCGTTCGCACCATTAAAGTTTTCTGTTGAGAAAGTATCGTAGGTTCGCTGCACCCAACCACCGAGAAACTGTATCCGTGATTTTCCGGTCACCTGCCAATCTACTTTGCCTTTAAATTCATTTTGAATATAGTTGGCACCCAGAACCGACCCATGGCAATCGCTATCGGGGCAACCGCCACGAAGATGGCGTAATTGAACGCCGATGGTGCTGCTGCTAGGAGCCAGATAATCAAGGCCAAGTTCGGTGGTATTCTGCGTTTGATCGCTACCGCGCAATGCAGTAAGATCGTACGATAACTGGTAACGACTAACCGCCCCGCGCACTCGCCAGTCTGCACCGAGCCGCCATGCGGCATCCAGAGAATTAGTCCACTGCCGCCGCACGTTTCCCTGAAGCTGTACGTTGTTTTGACTAGTACGGAAACTGTCAAACGGGGTCAGCGACGCTGAATAGTTTGTGGAGGCATTTCCCTCAAGGTTGTTGCCCAAATGCCAGTTCCAGTTGGCGAGCAAATCCTCGCCAGTGTTATCAAACTGTCTGAAATGGTCAAAGCTGGAACGATTAAGGCTAATGTCGGCGGTAAAGTGTTGCAGACTTATTTGCTTGTCAAACCGAAATCCACCGGCGGCACGTCTCACTGTATCCGACATTTGATTAGAGCCTTGCGTGGCCTTAGCAGCCGCGCTATCGTAGAAACGCAACAGATTATCCTCATAAAACAAAGTGTAATTTGCATAAGGAGTCACAATATTGGGAATACTACCATCGCCCATAGCAGCAAATGCTGACACGGAGAAGAGTGCACTTGAAATGATTGATAACGCGCACAGGGAGCGCGCGGTGTAGCTGCGGTTATTTTGAAGCGGATGCATATGAAATGTGTGTTTCAGTCAAACTGAAAATATCGCTACTCGGCTTTTAGATTGGCTATTAATTTTCTGTAACTTAATTCTGCGATTTACCTCAATGAGGCGTTTTAGTGCTGCCGGCAAATTTTATCAACTGTTTAACCATGGACCATTTTTTAGCCTCCCGAGAACCGGTAAGGCAGTTACTTTTTCTAACCGATAAGAGCAATGGCGAATCGTCACACGATAGTCAATTATTTGTTCCCTTATGTAGCAGCCAACAGAGGTTTCCCAAAAAAATATAGCGACACCTCGTATTGGTGGCTCTCTTTAAATTTCTGTTTTGGCCAAAATAAACGTATTTTTTAAGCCAATATTTCAAAAAATTGAAATTAAACGCATCACTTATACATCTGTTTTTTTAGATGATTTACGGCGTGCTTTAAAAGTGATGAAACCAAGGCCTAAAAACATCATTGCGTAGCTTGATGGTTCTGGAACTGCCGATACAGGAAAAACGTGAGAGGTGACGAGCGGTGCTGGAGTAGTACTAAAAGTGCCCACACCATTTGCGCCAAAGTCTGCCAAATAGTCTGACGGTGAAGTCAATGCGGTGCTCAATGCACTAAACGACAGGCTCATACTTGAGTAAGCTGGATTGATGCTTGCAAAATTTAAGAAGTCAGATGTGTATGTAATATTTTGAGTATTACCGGAGGCGTTGATCGACGCGCTAAAGCCATTGTTAATACCCAAAAGCGTCGTAGGAAGCGTTTTTGTAGTGATGACCGCGGTTAACAAATTACTTAGCCCGATAATAGGAACATCGCGCGTGATCTTAATCGTCATCGTACTATCTAGCGGTTGTGCATCGTAACCTATCGCTACTATATTTTGCTCTGCAGTCGAAGTCGATGATGTCATCGTAAGATGAGCAGCTTGATTGCCTGTCAAACTCGCATTAAGTCCGCCAAGGCCAGCGTTACTAAAAAAGAAGTTTACAGGATCGTTGACTGCACCGAACGTAGCCGTATTGTTAGAGATGATATTCTTGAACGTAAAATAATCGTTATTCGTTGAGTCAGCAAAGGTAGCGAACGTTAAACCATTGTTAGGAGCAGTAACATTTGCGGCGGTTGCAGGCATTGGACTAGCGAAAGCCATGAATGCAGTCAGCATCAACGGCGCAGTTGCTGTCAAGAGTAAGATTTTTTTCAGCATCGGTTTCATAATTAATCTCTTTTTTTGTTAAGAATTTTTACCAGGATTGCTGGTTTTCCCCATCTGCGCCAAGACACTAATCCCGTCATCGTCGATTCATTCAAGAAATTTTTATGACTTCATAAAATTTATCTCAAATTACTAAACTATAAAACTCGTGTCGCCATTCAAATATTATATTGAACCTACATACAAGTATTCTTACCAAATTCGACAATTACTGACATTCAATCCAAATAACTCTTGGATTACTAACTCTCGCCTCTTTTAACCCTTGCAATCAGAATCCCTTTTGTACCTGAACCCATAATCTGGCCGAGGCCGTGGTGCCTACCAACTTTGGCGTCGCGCCAATCGGCGCTGCTAGTCCGGTGGTAACACTCCATCCTTGCAAACCAAACCAACTTAAACCAACACCAGCGCCGGAGATGGTTGCGGCATTGGGGCCACTGACAAACACTGTCTTCTCCACTTGTACCCGACCGCTATCGACAAAGGCAACTGCTTGCCATAATCCCTGAGTCGGCAAAGCCAGGTTATGACGTAACTCAAGCGTCACTAGAACCCCTTGTGCGCCTGCCATTGCGCTGACGTCATAAGCCCTTACGCTATTTGGTCCGCCAAGAATAAATTGCTCGGATGAATCCAGATTATTGTTAGCCATCTGGCCCGTAACAGCGACGTATAAGGCATTGGATGAGGATAACTGTTGCAATCGCGCAATAGAAAAATTGACTTTTAGATAGCCGCCCTGGGTACGCGCTCCAGCGACATCGCCAACCTGTGCTGCGGCGTTGTCAAAGGTGAGGTTGCCAAACGCGGTGCTCAGGTTGAAGTTGGTTATCCCACTGCTGTCTCTGTGATCCCCGGCAAGGATTGCCATCAACGCATTGGTGTGCCGATCGGTCTGCGTGTTATTTATATCGACGTGATCGCGCAACTGCTTGTGGTCGAACTCTAACTGGCCGTATAGGTTGCCGTTTACGCTTCGAATAAAAGGATGAGAAAGCTGTAACGTTTGAACCTCTGCAGTACCGTGCGCACCCAGATTAGAGAGTCCATTTGAAAGACGGTAATTTAAAGCCGAGACTGCCGCGCCTAATCGCGTGCCCTGTCCATCCAGCAAAAATTGGTATCCCAGACGCCCATAGTTCAATCCCTTGCCAGAGGTAAGACCGTTCAGGGTCAGCGAATCGCCCTGGTGAAATGGACTATTTACGTTGAGACCAGCGCTTAATCGAGTGCGACCGGTGTAGCGGCTACCAGTATTATCAAGGCCTAAGCTGCTGCTATAAGGCGCTCCGGGCGTAATGTCTACCAGGAAATCTGAGGTTCCCAATACTGCTCCTGGACGCAAGGTAGAGTTAACAATTACCCCAGGAATATCGGCAAGCAATAACAGACTACGATCCAGAGAATCCTGGGCAACCGGCGCGCCACTTTTCAGCGGGCTAAGCGTGGCCTTCAGTGGACTGTCTGAAACGCCACTGGTATTTTGAAGATTGATAGCGCCATATCTGGCTTCAAGCACGGCAATCTGTACAGTTCCGCTGTTAAGTGTCTGAGCCGGAATATAGGCTTGTGCCAACAGGTAACCGTGTGCGTGGTAGTACTGGGTAATACGGGCCGCTAACGCGTTCAGATCCCCTAGAGTGAGCGACTTACCTTCACCCGACACGACCAGAACATGTAAGTCTGCCGTTGGTAGCAAAGTATTGCCGATGATGTCGATACGACTAACCAGAAATGCCGCAGATGGCGGAACCTGACTAATTGCGGGCTGTTCAATAGTCAATTCTGGACGTAAGGTTGGTAGCGGTGCTGAAGGTGGTTGAACCTCTTGCAGGATCTGTCCTCCCCCAAACGGCGCCGCCGCGAGTGCGACACCAAATGGATAAACCAGCGCCAGGAACAGCGCCAAACTAAGTGCATGAGGAATGTGAACGCGGTCTGAGCGCGAGCGTGAGCGATGTGGCAAGGTCATGTGATCGATAGCATTAGATGTGGAAAACCTTTGGTGGCGTGAGGTCTGTTTCCGAAAATATTGGATGATCATGGCGAGACGCCATTTGGCAAGCGCACGCCGGCGTCCTGCACATTGAGATCAAGACCCGGTTGGAAATCTGAAACACTTCCGCTAGCTTCAATCGGGTTGTAACGTGTTTTTTTGTGGTTGCCGGTAAAGTTTGCAATCGCGCTTGAAGAGGCAATACCGTAAGGAGTTGGGATAGCACTATCAGTATTGAGAAACGATTGAATGAAGGCCATCGACATGATCGGCTCTGATGCCGAAATAAGGTTGGCGCTATCGACTCCTCCGATTAAGGTGTAATTGCTCGCCAGACCCGTGCCATCGTTCAGCGCCAGGTTGCCGAGAGAAACGACCGGTTGAATGCCGATATTTTTGCTGGCAAGTGTGCCGCTACCTGTTAACGCCAGTGTTTCACCATTGGATCCGGAAACCGTACCGCTGGTACCGAAAATTCCGGCACTGGCATTAGTCGACCCATCAATCAAACGCGAGCCGTTGAGATTGACGATAGCCGGTGTGATGCTAGCGGTGGTCGCGGCAGCGCTGCTGAATACATAATTGCCTGCATCAATACCGCTGTCAGCGATGCCTGTAACGCTTACGATTTTTTGCTGACCGACATTTTTGTCAGTGAAATTGGCAGCGGCATTGGTAAAGGCCACTTTATCTGTGCCTAATACACCGGCACTAGTCAATGTCACGGTATCAATCGCGTTGCCGTTATAGACCTTGTCGGTTCCAACAGCATTAACCGTGATAGCCAACGGTGTGATGTTGGCAGTAGTCGTTGCGACGGTGTTGATGCTGTAGTTACCGGCGTCAATACCGGTCTTGATGATGCCTGTGACGTTCACTGTTTTAGTTTGACCAACGTTCTTGTCGGTAAAGTTAGCGGCGCTATTGGCAAAGATCACCGTATCCAGATTTAATACGCCAGTGCTAGCTAATGTGACGGTATCGATAGTATTGGCGTTATACACTTTGTCAGTGCCAGTGGCGTTGACGGTGATTGCTAGCTGCGTGATGTTTGCGGTCGCGGTTGCTGCAGTGTTGATACTGTAATTACCTGCATCGAGACCAGTCTTGGTAATACCGGTGACGTTCACCGTTTTACTCTGACCGACGTTCTTATCGGTAAAGTTAGCAGCGCTATTGGCAAAGGTCACCGCGTCCATACTCAGCACACCGGTGCTGGCTAATGTGACGGCATCCGTGGTATTCGCGTCATAGACTTTAGTATGGCCAGTAGCATTAACCGTGATGGCTAATGGTGTGATGGTGGCTGTGTCGATGCCGCCGACTAAAGTGTAATTGCTGGCCTGGCCCGTGCCACTGACAAGCTGCAATGAACCGAGTGATTGGACGCTACGCGATCCAACCGATTTATTACTCAAACTACCGCTACCAGATAGTGACAAACTCTCTCCACTCACGCCTGTTGCGATAGTGCCGAAAATATTCGCGTCGGCATCAATGAGGGCGTCATAAATTCGGGCGCCGGTCAGATTAATCACTTTAGCGCTAATGCTACCTGTTCCGTTGTCCCTTGATGGAAGCGTGTAATTGGATAGTAACGTGCCATTGGCGGCCGTCAGATTACCAGCCGTTAAAGCGCCGCCCGTAATGCTCAGGTTATTGCCCACGTCAGGCTGTGAGAAGTTGCCCGTCACGCCACTTTTAACAACCGCGCCCTGACCACTTATAAAACCGGTAAAGACGGTATGACTACCGCTCAGGTCAGCCATCGTGCTGCCGTCATATGCTCTTGTCGCTGTCGAGGTTGCACTCAAGGTTGCCGGCGTAATTATTGCAGTCAAACCGGTAGGTTGCGTGATGGCGTAGTTAGTCCCACCCACTCCCGTCAATGTCATCGCAGTGGTCACTGTATCGTTACCGACATTACCGTTATTGCCAAGCGTGCCTGTCGTGGCATTACCCAACGTTGGCGTGTCCTGATTGTACAAAGTGCCAGCGAGGGTCGCACCGGTGAGGATGTCAACGGTTGTGCCATCGTAGACACGCGACGTGGTCGCGACACCTATCACCGTCAATGGCGCGGGCGTAATCCTCAGTGCGGTTGCGTTTCCTGCCGCTGCAACAAAAGTATAATTGCCGTTATTCGCGGTTAGGCCGCTGCCATCGATAGAATAGGCGCCGACATTGCTAGTACTTGTTGCAGTCCTATTATCGAATGCAAGAGTGCCCGTAGTAGCATTGGATAAAGTTTCGCCGTGCACAAAACCGGTGACGCTGCCGGCTTGAACGCTAGGTATATTAAGACCGTATTGATAGCTTACTGGCGTCGCCACGTAAGTCAATATTGCAGGCGTAATGTTACCGATGCCGTTATCACTTGCAGGCAATGTGTAGTTGGTCAGCAATGTGCCGTTATTGGCGGTCAGATCGCCGGTCGTTAGCGCGCCGCCTGTGATGGCTAGAGCGGAGCCAAAGTTGGGTTGCGAGAAAGTGCCGGTGACGCCGCTTTTAACACTTGCACCCTGACCGCTGACGAAACCACTGAAAGTGGTATGGGTTCCGCTCAGATTCGCCACATTGGTCCCGTCATAGGCTCTGCTGACTGCGGAGGTGGCGCTCAAGATTGCAGGACTAATCACTGCAGTCAATCCAGTCGGTTGCGTGACGATATAATTGCTGCTCCCAGGACCCGTCAACGTCATGGCTGTCGTCACCGTATCGGTACCAACATTTCCACTCGAGCTAAGTGTGCCTGTTGCAAAATTACCCAGTATCGGGGCATCGGGAAGGTAAACAGTGCCGCTGAGGGTAGCGCCGGTTAGTACATCAACCGTCGTGCCGTCGTAAACACGCGGCGTGGTTGAAACATGAAGCACCGACAGAGGTGCGGGCGTGATCGTCCCATTGCCTACTGCGGATACTGGAAATATGTAGTTATTGGAATTAGTTCCGGTTGCTGTCGAAAAATTATTTGCAGTCAAACTCGCTGATACTGATTCTGGCCCTGCATTCGCCGATCCATACGTGCCAACAGTCTGGTTGATTGCCGCACCCTGCGATCCGACAAATCCTGACAACATGAAATTTGTGTTGGTTAATGCCGCCGGTGTAGTGTTGTCATAGGTTTTAGTCGGATTACCGACAATTATGGCCGTGAGTTGGGCGGGCGTGATCGTACCAAGTCCAGCGGCAGTCGGCGGTAGCGCGTAATTGGACAATTGTGTGCCGGCGCTTGCAACAAAATCTGAAAGCACGAGCGTCGATGCCACGCTAACATTCGTTCCCGCATCAGGTGATGTGTAGTTAGCTGTAGCCGATTGCGGAACCGCAGCGCTTTGGCCTGCGACGAAACCGCTCAATGTATAGTTTGCCGCGGTCAGGGTTGTTGAGGAGGAACTGTCGTATGACTTGGTAGGATTACCAATAATCACCGCAGTGATAACAGCTGGCGTAATATCCGCTGTCAGACCGGTTGGTTGACTTAACACGTAGTTTCCGGCTTGCGCTCCAGCGAGCGCAAATCCGCTTGCTCCGACAGCCAACTGGTTGCCGATATTAACCGAACCGAACGTGCCGGTTGCTCCAGACGTTATCAATGTCACGCTGTCCTGTCCTGCTGATCCGGTCAAAATTCCGGACAAGTTAGCGCTTGCGTCATTCAACGTCGCCGCATTAGTCGCGTCGTAGGATTTATTACTTGCTGTAACGCCCAGTATGCTTAATGATGCCTGGGTGATATTAGCCGCCAATCCTGTGATGGGTTGTAAAACATAGTTGCCAATGGCACTACCGGAAAGCGAGAATCCAGTTGGCGATACAGCCAGATTATTGCCCGCACTGGCAGTCGAGAACGTTCCGGAAGCACTTCCATCGACAAGCGTAACGTTAGCAACATCGCTGGCAACCACGCCGCTCAACAATGCATTGGTTGTATTCAACACATCTGCCGTTGTAGTGTTGTAGACCTTATCAGTTGCCAATACCCCTCTGACATAAAGTGGTGCAGGCGTAATATGGCCCGTCCCTACAGCCGATGTCGGCAGCACATAGTTTGTAAGCACCGCACCGTTTGGCGTGAAATCAGACGACATCAGCGTGGCTGTAATGGCCTGTGCGCCAGCGTTTGGCGCGGCATAATTGATTAATGCAGATTGATTGATCTGTGCGCTTTCACTACCAATAAATCCAGAGATGACGTAATTTGAAGCACTCAATACGGTGGACGTCGCACCGTTATAAGTTTTGGTTGGATTATTGACGATCAAGACCGAAAGCGGAATCGGTGTAATCGTGCCAGTCCCGTAAGCGGTGGTCGGCAATGTGTAGTTAGTCAGAGTAGTGCCTGCATTGGCGACGAAGTCTTGCGTGGTCAGCGTGGCACTAACAGGCTGGGCGCCTGCATTGACGGACGAATAATGCCCAACCGTTTGATTAACTGAAGCACCGTCACCATGCACAAATCCTGATAGAGAATAGTTAGACGAATTCAATGTCGCCACCGAGGAGCCATCATAAGATTTTGACGGATTGTTGATGATGGAGGCTTGCACATTCATCAAAATAGCGAGAGGCGTGATCGTTCCGAAACCGGAAACGCTGGCAGGAAGAATATAGTTCGACAGCAATGTGCCTTGTCCAGCGGTATAGTCCGACGGAAGCACGCTGGTCGTAATGGCTTCGACCCCGACATTGGCAGAAGCATAAACACCGCTTGCATGACTAATGGTCGCACTTTGCCCTGGAACAAAGCCACTTAGCGCATAATTTCCACCACTTAGCGTGGCTGTTGTCGCGCCGTCGTAAACTTTAGTCGGGTTATTAGCAATAGCCACCGTCAATGGTGCTGGCGTGATAGTGCCGATACCAGTTACTGATGACGGGAAGCTATAGTTTGACAGCAAAGTGCCATTTGCTGCTGAAAAGTCAGGCCCAGATAAAGTAGAGGTAACGGCTTGCGTACCCGCATTTGGAGAACTATACGTCGCTGATGTAGTTTGTAAAACTGTTGCACTTTCCCCTGATATAAAACCTGAGACAGAAAAATTACCGGTTCCGAGCGCGGCGGTACTGCTGCCGTTATACACCTTGGTGGGATTGCCGATGAGTGAAATGGCAAGCGCCGCTGGTGTAATATCCGCCACGAGACCGGTGGGCTGAACGAGTTGATAATTTAAAGCTGCCGTGCCCGAAATGCCAAATCCTGATGAAGACACCGCTAATGCGCTACCAACGTTAGCTGACGCAAACGCGCCGGTCGCATTGGACGAAGAAAGTGAGACGTTGGATGCATCGCTATTCACCACCCCGGATAGCGCAGCACCGCTGATGTTCAGGGCGTCTGCACGCGTGGCATCATAAACTTTATTGGTTGCTGACAAACCGGTGATCGTGAGAGATTTTGGTGTGATATTGGCTACCAGATTCGATGGCTCAACTATTTGATAATTGGCTGCGCTATTACCCGACAAAGCAAAACCGCTAACACTTACTGCTAGATTGTTACCGACATTTGACGTCAAAAACTGACCGCTCGCACCGCTACTGACTAAGACAACAGCACCAGAATCGATTGGAATAACACCATAGATTCCTGCATTAGTAGTATTTAATGCGTCCGTGGCTGTTCCGTTATAAATTTTGTTGCTTGACAGAACACCTGTCACTTCGACTGCCGCTTTATTGATTACTCCGGCTCCGCTGGCCGATGTAGGTAAAGTGTAATTGAGTAAATTGGTACTGCCGCCGGCGACAAAATTCGAGGTAGAAAAGGTCGCGGAGACCGTTTGTGCGCCGGCATTGGCCGCACCGTATGACACGCTGGAAGGTTGATTCACGGTGGCGCTCTGACCGGCCGTGAATCCTGCAAGCGCGTAATTTGACGCAATTAAGGTTGCAGTCATCGTACCGTCATACACCTTGGCAGGCGTACCTATTATCGATGCAGTGAGCGCCGCTGGTGTAATAGTACCGATACCTGCAGTTACAGCCGGGCCGACAATCCCGTAACCATATACGTCAATACCGGCGGTATTTTTTGCCAATAAACCTGCAGATGCAAGCGAGGACGAAACAGCCATATTAGTACCAGCATTGGATGATCCAAAAATACCCGCCATGGATGCAAACGTATCGCTATTTATCAAGCCCGACACAGCAACATTTGAGGCTGATAGCGCTGCACTCGTGTTGCCATCGTAGGTTTTGCTTACCGCTCCTGACAGTCCTGTCACAGTCAATGTGGGCGCGATGCTATACAGAGAAGCGTTACCTGCGGCTAAGGCTGGCGTGGTTTGATAGGGGGCGTTGTATTGGATAAAATTGGGGATTAGTCCACCAAGCGTATCTAATGTTGGGCTCGTGGAATAGATGACCCATTTTGAGGCCGATGCTGACACCGCCGAGGCACCCGCGTTATTGACAAAATTTGCCCCGGTAGCCAGGGTGACCCCGGCATCACCACTTACTGAACCGGCAGAACCGATGGTTATATTTCCACCGGCTGCTTCCATGACTACGGAACCCGTACCATGAACGGCAGCGTTGACGTTAATGGCATGATAAGCGGAAAGCGTCAACTTTATACTGGGATCTACATTGGTCCAGTTGATCGCCGCATTGACATTAATGTCACCTGCACCAGCCGTTTGCGTACCCGATCCACTCGCACCGTTGGCAGTCGTCTGCTCGGTAACGCTGGTTCCGCCCGTCAACGTACTGGCGATCGTCGTTGCTGCGCTGGCGTCGATAGTTAAGTCAGTTGGATCAATTAACCATGTGCCCGCCTGCCCTTGCCTGGCGCTGGCAGTGATGATTGCGTTGTTCGCAACCCTTACTTGCGCTGCACTGGTTTCGATAGCACCACCATTGCCGCCATTGGGTGCGCTGGCATCCAGCGTGCCACCAACATTGACCTGGCCAGACTGCATGCCGCCTAACAAAGTGATGACACCGTTGTGATCGTTGACGGTACGCGCATAAATCACACCGGTATTGTTCACCACACTGGCCAATACTGTGTCTTTTGCACCGGCTGTCATAGTCACCTGACCGCCATCAGCCTGGATCAATTGCTTGTTTTCGGCAAGGTTATCCAACGTACTTTGATCAACTTGCAGATGGACTAGCTGGTCACCGCTAAACGTCAATGTCTCAGCGCTGCCGCCACCCAGCGCCACCGTTCCTAGCGTGGCAGAAATGACACCCTGATTCGAGACAGTATTACCGATCAGCGCGACATAGCCTCCGCTAGCCGCGGTGATCGTTCCTTTGTTAATTATGCTGCCGGTGCCAGAGCCGCTAAAGCTGACGCTGCTTGATCCAAGGGCGTTATCCGACACATTTAGAGTCGAAGCCACTAAACCACCGACATTAACCTGCGCGTTCTGACCGAATAAAATCCCGTTCGGGTTAATCAACCACACTTGACCATTGGCATTCAGATGCCCGAGTATCTGACTTGCGGTTGAACTTTGAATCCGATTAACTGCGATTGAATTACTTCCCGGCTGAACAAAATTTACCGCCTCATTAGCAGCCACATTAAAGCCTTGCCAGTTCAGCGACAGATTTTGGCTCGATTGCTGAATCGTAGTGGTGGATGCTGCCTGATTTATAGTGCCGGTTCCCGCCGTTATCTGGCCGCCAAATGGTGCGGCCTGAACAATCCCTGCAAGGCCTAGCGAAATAGACAGTAAAGAAAGCATAGGAATGGCGCTACGCAGACTAGTGCCGGCACGACGCGTGCAGCTTGCACCGCGCTGCGTACTGCGGGCAAATTCGCAGGCTACCACCCATTGATTAATGGCGCGATTCCAGACCAGACGGTAAATATTGTTCATGTTATTTTTTTTAGAAGCGTGTTTTTGAATGGGGCGCACGTCCGCTTCTATTAAGAAGCCATTCCGCGCCTACTGATTGCACTGCAGTCTTGTTCCGGGGGAGCTTGAAACTGGTTGGAGTCGTAAAGTGATACCGAGACCAAATACACTAGGAGGAGGTGCGCGCGACATTGATGCGCTGGGCTTGTTCCGCGTTTGGTTGCAGTGCCGTAATATGAACGACGCAGACTGCCCTCGCGGATGCATCACGATGTGCTCCTGACCGCCGAATCGCTTCCGAGTACCATCTTTCATGAAATAATTATATTCAGGAAATAATGTCAGCAAACCGACCAATATCGATAGTTTCTGACATTGAGAATTGGGGATATGCATAATTCTTCTGATGCACTGCGAAGAAAATCTAGTGCACTAAAATGCAAAAATCCAATAAGGATCCTGATGTGTCCAGTTACAACAAAATACAACAAAAGCGGAGGGAAGCAGATGCATTTAGGCAATACGTATACTATATTTCGGCTTAACCGATGATGGCAGTCGATGCATTGACTAGTCATTGAACTACAACAGAATTAACCGTAACAGAAGACGTCGGCGTCCCCGATTGCCATTGGCGTGCGCGTCGGTTCAAGTTGAGTCGAGAATGTTCGTAACAACGTCTATCGCCTTTGTCGTATGCTGACAATTATCTGCAGCAGATCGTATGGGGTGTGCGGTAACCGACATTCGGCGATAGGCTTTGCAGTTTTTAAAAATGAATTATCAGAATTTTGGAAACTGCTAGTGAATGTAGTCACTCTGATTCGGAATCAATTTTAAGGAAAATCATATGTTTAAACTCATCAGCGCAACACCTAGTCCATACGCACGTAAGGTACGCATTGCATTGGCCGAAAAAAAGATACCTTTCGAACTGATCACCGAAATTCCATGGCATGACACAACCAGTACCCCGCGCTACAATCCATTGGAAAAGCTCCCGGTATTGATTCTTGAGGACGGATCTGGCGTCTATGAATCAAGCTATATTCTGGAATATCTGGAGTTGAAATATCCTCAAATACCGCTACTGCCACAGGATATCGATGAACGGCTTATTGCGCGAAAACTGGAGGTGCTATGCGATGGCATATGCGATGCGGTTGTGCTCACGCTGTTCGAGAAAACACGTGAAGGTGGCGGAAGCCCAGAATGGCTTGCGCGTCAGCGTCGAAAAATTGAGGGTGGTTTGGCTGAGATGGCTAAAATTGTTGGCTCACGGAATGTCGCAGTAGGTGAACATTTTGGACTTGGCGACATTGCTGTTGGTACGGCTGTCGGCTATCTCTCGGTACGCTTTCAGGAACTGCCGTGGCGCACGCTGTATCCAGAGCTTGCATTATTTAATGATCGGCTTGACTTGCGACCATCGTTTAAGGATTCGGTCCCTTATGCGCAAACCATTACGGCTAAAATTATGTAGGATGTCTTCTTGCAACACTCGCGCACTCATATAGAGTAAAAAATATTACTCAGCGACAAGCCTGATGTATACAAATAGTACAGCCATTAAAATAGCACCACTTTACGCTATTCAGCACGGTGCTAATCTATTCTTAGACTCTAGTTGTATACGATCACGCGTCGGCGATTATTTTTGATATGGATATCCGATAGCGCTACGTGGCCCTACTCTCCCGCATCCCGTATTTTATTGAGTGCGTCGTCAATCCGCTCGACACCGATCACGGTTAAACCTTCGATTTTATGTTTCGGTACATTCGATTTTGGAATGACCGCAATCGAAAATCCTAATTTTGCTGCTTCACGCAAGCGTTCCTGCCCCCGTGGCGCTGGCCGAATTTCACCGGCTAGTCCAACTTCACCAAAGACAACTAAACCACGCGGTAGCGGCTTATTGCGCATGGATGAATTAATCGCCAGCAATACCGCCAGATCAGCCGCCGGTTCAGTAATTTTTACACCACCGACCGCATTGATAAACACATCCTGATCAAATGCAGCAATCCCGGCGTGACGATGCAAAACTGCCAGTAACATGGCGAGTCTGTTTTGGTCAAGACCGACCGACAGACGACGTGCGTTGGGCGCATGCGATGCATCGACCAGCGCCTGAATTTCAACAAGCAAAGGGCGTGTTCCTTCCTGCGTGACCATCACACAGGAACCGGCCACAGCGACATCGTGTTGCGAGAGAAATAATGCGGAAGGATTAGACACGCCCTTCAGCCCTTTTTCGGTCATTGCAAAAACACCTAACTCATTGACCGCACCAAATCGATTTTTGACAGCGCGCACCAGACGGAAGCTGGAATGGGTATCGCCCTCGAAATACAGGACGGTATCGACGATATGCTCCAAAACGCGCGGTCCCGCTAATGCGCCCTCTTTTGTCACATGACCGACCATGATGATGGTGATGCCGGTCTGCTTGGCAACGCGGGTTAACTGCGCTGCGCATTCACGCACTTGCGCGACCGAACCGGGCGCAGAAGACAGAGCGTCGGAGTAGACGGTCTGAATCGAATCGATCACCACCACTTCTGGCTTGTGCTCAACCAAGGTGCTGAGAATTTTTTCTAACTGAATTTCTGCCTGTAATTTAAGGTCTTTGGCGTCTACCGCCAGCCGTTTGCCGCGCATGGCAATTTGCGCACCCGACTCTTCGCCGCTGACGTACAGCACTTTTTTGACACGAGAGAGATTTGCCAGCGCCTGCAATAGCAACGTCGACTTACCGATACCGGGATCGCCGCCGATTAATACTACGCCGCCAGCCACCAAACCGCCGCCCAGCACGCGATCAAACTCTTCGATTCCTGTGCCAAAACGTGGGATATCAATCGCATCGATATCCGACAAACTGACTACCGGCGCGGTCTGTGCCAAGCCTTGATGCTGAATTGAAAACCGATTGCTGCCGGATTCGACGATGGTTTCGACCAACGTGTTCCACTGTCCGCAGGCTGGACATTGCCCAGTCCATTTGTTAGCAACGCCGCCGCATTCGGTGCAGGTGTAATTGGTTTTTGCTTTGGCCATCAGGATCGGAATCGTTTCTATAAAAAAGGGACAAACCAGAGCGCGACCATGGCTAAGAAAGGCGACAATCTCAACTTGGTGCAACGCTTAATAATGTTCGGTAAGCGGAACGTTTAATAACAGTGGTCTCGTTGAGGCCACTCCAAAACATATTTAATATGGCTCGGAAAATATGAGGTGAAACGATGGAAATAAAGAACAAAACAGCTAAGTCACAAACTAAGTCACCAAAAGCCGATGCTGATTGAGGAATATTGCTGACACCACGGGCTGGTAAGCATACAAACTAAATTTAACATTAACACACGCTAAAACAAACCTTACTCAGGTGCATCAACAGTCATCCTCAATCCTTACATTGCTCCTTCAATCGCCCATCGCTTCAGATCTCGATAAATCGAACGCGCGGTGCAACAGCGCAGAGTAACTCATAACCGATAGTACCGGCCGCGTGTGCGACCTCATCAACGGATAGCGCACTTCCCCACAGCACCACTTCGCTACCCACATGCGCACCCGGTACGTTCGTGAGATCGACCGAGAACATGTCCATCGATACCCGTCCGACGGTGCTAGTCCGAACACCATCCACGATCACTGGCGTACCGGTTGGTGCATGACGCGGGTATCCGTCGGCATAACCGCAGGCAACGACACCTACAATCATCGGTTCGTCCGCAACAAAACGGCTGCCGTAGCCGATCGCTTCTCCGACGGCAACTTTCTGCATACCGATAATCCTGCTAGTCAACGTCATCGCAGCGCGCAGACCGAACGATTCTGCGGTTCCACCACCCGGCGTTGCGCCGTATAACATGACGCCGGGCCGAACCCAATCAGAGCGTAACTCGGGGTGCATCAAATCGGCGGCTGAATTGGCCACACTATGATCGCCCGGAAGGTCGGCAATTCCGCGCTCAAAACGGGCGAGCTGCTGTTCTAACGGCAGTCCGGGGTTAAAGGGATCGTCGGCATTAGCGAGATGGGTCATTAACGTGATGCTGCCAATTTCCGGCATTGCACGCAGACGTTGGTATGCCGCACGGAAAGCTTCGGGCGCAAAACCGAGACGGTTCATGCCGCTATTCATTTTAAGATGAATCGATAACTTGTAAGGCACTTGTTGCTTTGGCAATGCATGCTCCAGTAATGCAATTTGCTCATCACAATGGACGGTGGTTTCTAGTTTTGCGCTGATAACAAGATCGAGGTCATCCGCATCAAAGAATCCTTCCAATAATAATATCGGCTTTTTCCAGCCAAGTTCACGCAGCTGCACTGCATAATCCGGCTCAATTAAGGCTAGTCCGTCGGCTTCGGCAAAGGCGCGCACTCCCCGCTCCAGACCGTGACCGTAGGCATTTGCTTTAACGACTGCCCAGACTTTGGCGTGCGGCGCACGCGCTTTGGCGATGCGCAAATTATGTTGTAAGGCTGAAATATCAACGCTGGCAAGAATAGGCCTTGGCATAAGAATGGCTGTCTCATGAAAATGTGATTGACTGCCTATTTTACCGGATGCCAAGGCAACACGAATCCTCCATTTTTTATTCAAGGAAATAACTTAAAGTCAAACAATAGACGGGCAAATCGGTGCATTAATGTTGGCCCAACGTTGGACCAACGTTCTTTACAAGCAAATTGGAATACAAGCTTGCCTTAAACTTGGGCGAGCGATATTTTCATGGTATAAAGCATGCCGGGGACACTAAGAACAACATTTTTAAGATGCGAATGAATCGCGGTTTTTACACCATCATGGCGGCGCAGTTTTTTTCTTCGCTGGCTGACAACGCCCTGCTTATAGCGGCGATAGCATTATTGATTGAAATGTCGTCACCGACCTGGATGACGCCGTTACTCAAATTGTTTTTTGTCTTGTCTTACGTCGTTTTAGCGCCTTTTGTCGGCGCGTTCGCCGATTCACTGCCCAAAGGGCGCGTGATGTTCGTGACCAATTTAATCAAAATTTTCGGTTGCGTGATGATGTTTTTCAGCATCCATCCATTACTTTCCTATGCAATGGTGGGCTTCGGTGCCGCAGCATATTCCCCTGCTAAATACGGTATTCTGACCGAATTGTTACCGGCAGAAAAACTGGTAGCCGCAAATGGCTGGATTGAAGGTTTAACGGTCTCATCCATCATTCTTGGCACAGTAATGGGTGGCGCGCTGGTCAATCCGCATGTCTCGGCGGTACTTTTGACGCTGCATGTGCCGATCCTTAACTGGAGTCCGAATACACCAACTCAGGCGGCACTTAGCGTGATCGCTGGCCTTTACATTGTAGCCACCATCTTTAATCTGAAAATTCCGGATACAGGCGTGCGTTATCCGCATCAGGAGCGCAATCCAATCAAACTGGTCGCTGACTTTGCCCGCTGCAATGCCACGCTCTGGAAAGATAAACTGGGACAAATTTCTCTCGCTGTCACCACGTTGTTTTGGGGCGCGGGTGCCACGCTGCAATTCATCGTGCTGAAATGGGCGGAGAAGTCACTTCATATGCCCCTTGATAAAGCGGCAATTTTACAAGGCGTCGTTGCAGTAGGCGTTGCTATCGGGGCCGTGGCGGCCGCCCGCTTTGTCCCACTAAAGAAGTCGCTGTCCGTGATGCCGATGGGCATCGTCATGGGCTTGGTTGTCATGTCAATGACACTTGTTCACTCAATTTGGGTGGCCTATCCGTTATTAGTGCTGATTGGTGCGCTTTCTGGCTACTTTGTAGTGCCAATGAACGCCTTGCTCCAGCATCGTGGTCACGTCCTGATGAGCGCCGGCCACTCGATCGCAGTACAAAATTACAATGAGAACTTGTCAGTATTAACCATGTTGGTACTGTATGCAGTAATGGTAAAACTAGATTTGAACGTCAATCTGGTCATCATCATGTTTGGTGTCTTTGTATCCGGCACCATGTTTTTGGTGATGCGCAAACATTCTGCCAATCAACGAGAGCATGATTCGCTGGCTTTGATCGGTGAGCACAAACATTGAGGCGCTGATTGATTCTCTGAATATGATTCTTTGAATAGATTGAGTTGTACGTGAAGGGATTGAATTGTAGAAGTGGGACGTTTACCCATCTACTCCGGTTTTACAAATCGTTCATAACAGCTTGATGCCAACGGAGTCAGGACTTAAGTGCAACCTTCACCGTCGCCAGTCTTCGCGTCGTTGCAGCTCGCGTCGCCCAATCGTCTGGCACGATAAATCCCCTTCTGCTCTCTAATCCCTCGTTATCGCAGACCCGTAAAGTTGCCAGTAATACCGGTCCGCTGTCCTGATTAAAATGCAACAACAGGGCATTACTTAGCTCAGCAGCAGTTAACGTATCTGTAAGAGACGCCTTTGCAGGTGCCAACCAGCGTTGTTTCGGCAGAATCAGATAACGAAAGTTGTCATCAATCACAAGCTGCGACCACGCGCACCAATAACCACGGCAATGTCCAGCCGAAACACCTAGCCCAGTGGGAACA
Organism: Glaciimonas sp. Gout2; assembly: GCF_035018905.1. Taxonomy (NCBI): domain Bacteria; kingdom Pseudomonadati; phylum Pseudomonadota; class Betaproteobacteria; order Burkholderiales; family Oxalobacteraceae; genus Glaciimonas; species Glaciimonas sp. Gout2. The sequence continues at coordinate 124,978 of NZ_JASJXA010000007.1, forward strand.
ATGAATCCATCATGTTGATAAAACAGCCAACCTTTGATTAGGGCCAGAGCAGAAACTACTGGTTCGGTTAAATACGCTTTAGCCACTGGATTCTGCGACAACATCAATTGGCGACTAAGAATTTTCTGGATTTTTTGGCCTAACGAATCTGTGAGATTAGGGCCAATAAAATCATCGGCCACTAAATTACCGTCTACCGTTTCCAGCAGATAAAATTTGGTAGCAAATTCCCAATGGACTAAGCCGGATGGCTGCCGTAAAAGAAAGTCAAATTCACCGACGGTAGATCCTTTTTCGGTTCTGACCTGCAACCCATGGGCGACCAATATTTCTTGTTGCTGAAAATAAAATGCCATTAACTTTTCTGCATACAGTCCCAGCCGCGTGGATGAAAGAGTATCCATAAAAGCATGTAAAACCTGAAGCTTTTCGGGCTTGCTATCCAGCGCCTCAAGCCATGTCGCCCAGCGTTGATTTACTTTAAGATTGCCATCATCCGCGCGCCCGATGTGGGCAATCTTGCCCTGCCATTGCGATGCCTGGGTATTCAGTAAATCGGGAGAGTCAAGCAGCCAGGCAAGCGCTCTGACGTGGTGATCATTGAGGTGATTCCAGCGCTGATGAAACCGGCCCTGAAAGCCATCCCAATGGTCCGAGGACGCCTGCGGAAAGGATGTCGACGTGCTGCGGCTATTCGAGAACGGGCGCATGGCAGGTCATCGCGAGGCACAAATCACTCCATACTTTGGCTTTATCTGCTGGCTTACGCAATAAATAGGCGGGATGATAAGTCACCACCAACGGCAATCCAGCATAACGATGTATCGTCCCACGCAATGAGGCGACCAGCGTTGACGGATCTAATGCCAACAGTGCCAGCGCCGCTGTTTTACCTAAAGCGACCAAAACAGTGGGCTCGATAAGCGCAATCTGCCGCTGGAGATGCGGTAGACATGCGGCGATTTCTTCGGCTGACGGTGATCGGTCATGACCTTCATCATTGGTAGGGCGACATTTGACGATATTAGCGATGTAGGCATTCTCGCCGCGCTTGACACCTATCGCTAAAAGCATATTGTCGAGCAATTTGCCAGCCGGGCCGACAAATGGCTCGCCAACTTGATCTTCGGACTGACCCGGTCCCTCTCCAATGAATAGCCATTTGGCGCGTTCGTCACCGACACCAAATACCGTATGCGCACGACCGTGGCACAAACCGCAGCGGGTGCATTCACTCACTGCAGCCTTAAGTTGCCGCCAATCCATTCCAGCGATATCGGCTAGAACCGTGTCGGAGTCGGTCGCAATATTCTGCGGTATTTGCTGCAATGGATCGAATGTAGTCGGCGCTGTAGATATCGGCAACGATGTCTCTTCCCAGGCTGACATTAAATCGTCTGCTTCAGCTTGGGCACCAGGCGCTTGCGCTGCTGGCAGCGCAAGCGCTGGAGTTAATATTATAGCAACACTATCAACAAATTCCGCCTTTAGGATCGCAGGCGCCAGAGCAACTATTGTACCAACAGGAGCATTCGCAATCTCGGCTATCAAGACCTCTGGCTGGGTTACCAGTTGCACAATCTCAGCGTGACGTCGCACCCACAAAGGACCGACACCGCACTCGTCAAGAAAAATAGCACGCCGCGTCGAGGTATTCATAACGACAACCTCATGACGATGGCGTCTTCACGTTGATTACCAGCAGCGGGATAATACGATGGCCGCCGGCCAATCTCGATGAAACCAAAGCGCTGATAAATGACGATAGCGCGGGGATTGGATGGTCGCACTTCCAGAAGCACTGACGCCATAGCGTGTTCTCGTGCCAGCAGCGCGACCTTATCAAGTAACTGCATACCAATACCACGCCCCTGATAATTGGCGTGGACACTGATGTTTAATAAATGTGCTTCATCCACAACGTACATCATAAAAAAATAGCCAAGCAATTCTTGATTGGCATGGCGTAGTGTCCAGCATTGATAACCATGCGCGATGGAATCAACAAAATTACCATGCGTCCATGGATGCGAATACACCCGATTTTCGATTTCGACCACTTCCTCCAGGTCATCAATTGACATGGGCATGAAAGAAAATGGCGATAGTAAAGTATCGTTACTTTTATCGTTACTTTTATCGTTACTTATTGGTCCCAGGCTCGCACTCATACTGCCACCTTGGCAGCGCGTTCTGCTGTAGTAAAAGCCACTTTATTGCGAAGATAAAGCGGCTGTGCCTCAACCGCTGGCAGACCTAGACCTTGTTCAAATGCCTTTAAACCAAGCCGTGCGATTTGCCGCGCATGTGGCATGAGTCCAGGCTGTGCATTTGCGGCAAATGGGGCCGCAGCAAACAGTTCGGCGTAAGCCGACAATCCATTGCCACACGCCAGTAGTGCCGATGGCGTATTTAGCACCAACGTATCTAACGGTAATACGTGTGCGGGTGCGGAAAGCGTTGGCTCAACAACAATCTCCCATGCATCATTGGTATAGCGATACTGTGCCCAGTAAACCTCGCCCATGCGGGCATCCAGAATACTCAGCACTTCATTGGCACCAACTGCCTCCTGACAAGCTTGCGCCATGGCGGCCAAAGTGACTATCGGCAATACCGGCAGGGCAGCGCCAAACGCCAGCCCCTGAACAATACCGCAAGCAGTCCGAACCCCGGTAAACGAACCGGGGCCGATACCGAATGCCAGCGCATCACATTGCGCCAGGCTGATACCGGCTTCAGCCAGCAGGCTTTGTACCATGGGTAAAATGGTGTGGGAATGGGTTTGAACGCCGGCGGATTCACGGCTAAATACCTGACCATCGCGCAGTAGCGCAGCGGAGGCAAGTTCGGTTGAAGTTTCGATGGCTAGAATAATCGGCATACCACTATTTTACCGCGCCAGACCGATCCAGCGCAGTTTCAATCGATGGTTCTCATCGCGACATTGAATAAATTTTGCCTGTACACCACTCTTACGCCTCAGAAGCCGTTTTGAACACCCCAAGAAAAGTCTAGTCACGGTAAAATAGTGTAATGCCTGTCCTGATTATTGATAACGAAAATCGCCCCCAACTTGCTCAGATTCTGGCTGATGACGGCTGGGTGGTCGCTTGCCTTTGCGCTGCATGGTGTGGGAGTTGTCGTGAATATCAAATAAACTTTACGGCATTGGCGCACCGCCACCCTGATACGCGATTTGTTTGGATTGATATTGAGGATCAAGCCGATCTTATGGATGATCTTGACGTGGATGATTTTCCGACATTGCTGATTCAGCGTGGTCAAGTCGTCACATTTCTTGGTCCCGTCGAACTCGACCTGCGGTTAGCTGAACGTATATTCTTGGCGCAACATAAAAAATCACCAGCCGATCTGGCCGCTGAAGCTCACAGCACCGCCGAACGACGTCATTGGCAAAGCAATGGCAATTTGGTATTACGGCTTCAAAACGCTGTTGCAAAAAAAAACCTCTCCTAAGCTCGTTGCGGACTATCGCGTCAGCGCCTTAACTTAGGTTTCAGATGGTGTAAATATCCAAATATGCGGTTATGGCCCTCGAAACAGGAAATTTTTGAGTCCCGTTTAGCATCGAACCATTAAGCCTAATAAATCCTGCCGCTAATTTTGAGCGCGTCCTAAAACAATATTACCCCGCCAACCAGGGATCGCGATCTGGATACGGAAATTCAGCCATCATAAAGTCAACAAAACTGCGGACTTTGGCTGACAATAACCGTCTACTCGGATACACCAATTGCACCGAAACCTTGCTGATGGGATGATCCGCCAGGACCCGTACCAGACTCCCTGTTCGCAGATCATCGCCGAGCGAATACGAACTGCGCATCGCAATTCCCATTCCGGCAAGAGCGCAATGACGCAACAAGTCAGCATTATTCGACATCACCTTGCTCGTAATCGGTACAGTCGAGACCCCATCTGGCGAGTGGAAACTCCAATGATGGCGGAGATGCTCTAAAGAGAAATTGAGGCACGCATGGTGCTGAAGATCTTCGGGTAGTTGAGGACTACCGTGTTTGCGCAGATAATCGGGCGAAGCACATAACAATACTTCGGCAATCCCCAATTGGCGGGCTACCATGCTGACGTCGAACTTCTGAAATACCGTAAAAATACCAACATCGAAACCTTCTTCGACCAAATCGACCGTACGATCCGACATTGTGACGTCAAGCGCGACATCTGGGTATTGCATAGAATATTTGGGTAATAAGCGGGTTAATTGCAATTGCCCAAAGCTAATTTGAGAATAGATATTTAAGGTTCCTGCAGGCCTTTTGGATACTGCTGAAGCAACCGCATCAGCTTCGTCTATCTCGGCAAGTATGCTGCGTACGCGCTCCAAATAAGCTTGCCCGGTTTCGGTCAATGACATTCGACGTGTTGATCGATTCAATAAACGCGTGCCGAGATGGTTTTCCAAATCAGCGACGTGACGGGTAACGACCGCATTGGACAGCTCCATAACTTTGGCCGCGCCAACAAAACTACCCTGCTCCACCACTTTTGAAAATACCCGCATTGACTGTAGGCGATCCATATTTTTATGCATCCTTTATGAGATTTACTACATTTTAAGTCATCTAAATCTGGTGTTTACTCAATCTAACTATCTACCTGTGCGTGCATTTTTTTATCATCAGGTACGCCAAAAATGTTACCAATACCAAATGGGGCTCCATGAGCTGACTTTTAAGCAAAAAACCAAATCATTCATTAAACGCTTAGCCGCAACGGCAAATCACGCAGACGCTTACCGGTTAACGCAAATACTGCATTCGCTACGGCAGGCGCGATGGGTGGCACTCCCGGCTCACCAACACCTTGCGGCGCTTCAAGGCTAGGCATAATCACCGTTTCAATCACTGGCACCTGATGTATTCGCAAGACCGCGTAATCATTGAAATTTTGCTGTACCACTTCGCCATTCTTTATTGTCACCTCGCCGAGTAGCGCCGCACTCAAACCAAAGACGACAGCCGACTCCATCTGCTGGACGATAATATTGGGATTCACCGCGAGACCACAATCGATTACGCACACTACTTTATGCACTTTAATATTTGGTATCTGATCATTCTCAATCGAAATTTCAGCCACCTGCGCCACGATACTCCCAAATGACTGATGTAACGCGATACCGTGAGCACGACCAGCGACCGGTTGACCCGCCCGTACCAAAGCCACTTCCAGAACAGCACGATGACGCGGATGATTTTTTAATAGATTTAGTCGAAACTGTGCGGGATGAACAGCCGCTGCATACGCCAACTCATCAATAAAACTCTCTTTAAAAAAAGCGTTATGTGAGTGCCCGACCGAACGCCAATTTCCTAACGGGACGGCGCTGGGAACAATGACATGCGCGATCTCCTGATGCGGAATTTCATATTGCATATCGAACTCTCCTTCTGCCGCCGCCCTATCCGGCCCGATCAAAGGAAATCCCAAATTGCGACGTACAAACTGCTGCGTGACAGAGCCGCTGGCAGATTTATTTTTATACCAAAGTATCTGGCCTGTAGTATCGAGCGCCGCCGAAAAATGGGCGACTGCGGCAGGCCGATAAACATCATGCGTCATGTCATCTTCGCGCGTCCAGATCATTTGCACAGGTTTACCATCGGCCTGCTTCGCAATCGCGACCGCCTGCACAATCATGTCAATTTCCAGACGCCGCCCAAAACCACCCCCCAAATACAGTTCGGTGATGGTCACATCCTCGATCTTGACACCTGCGAGCTTAGCGGCACTAGCGACCGCCATGCTCGGCACTTGAGTCGACACCCACAAATTGACTGTGCCATCTTTGACCTGCGCCGTGCAGTTGACTGGCTCCATTGTTGCGTGCGCAAGGAAGGGTGCAGAGTACATCGCCTCCACCGTATGCAACGCCGCTTCTCTATTTGTGTCAGAAATCAGGCCACCGGTACGGTGATAGATATGTCCTGATTCTGTGGCTAATTTTTCTCTTAATTCCCGAAAAATGGCGGCAGTGGACAGTACCCGATTCTCAGCGTCGTCCCAGGTAAGCCGCAATTTTTCCGCACCCTGTTTTGCTTGCCAAAAAGTTTTTGCGATAACGGCAACACCGGCTGCGGCCCCAAAGTGAGGAAGAATTACTGATGAAAAATCGACCGTTTTAATCACGCCTGGTGTGCGCAACGTTTCCGACGCGTCAAATTGTTGCAGTCGCGCTCCGATCACGGGCGCCATTTTGACTGCTGCAAATAGCAAATCAGGTGGTCGAGCGTCAATCCCAAAAATCGCCTTTCCGTTGATCTTGCAAGCGGTATCGCGCCGCGCCTGAGGCTGCCCGATTAATGTAAAATCCTCCACACGCTTGAGCGATACATTGCCCGGCGTCATCGCAGCAGCCCTCGCTGCCAGACTGCCATAACTGGCACGCCGTCCATTAGCATGACTCACCACCCCGTCGGCGGTAGTGCACTCGGTGGATGCTACCTGCCATTCTTGTGCTGCCGCCTGTATCAACATGGCACGCGCAGTCGCACCAGCCTCGCGCATCGGTTGCCATGCATCCCGCACGCTGTTTGAGCCACCGGTCAAGACGATACCCATTTCACTACCAACTTTAGTCATCAGCCATTGCGCACTGAGTTTTAATAACCCATCATCATCTGGATGAAAAGGTAACATCTCGGAAAAAAGGGCGACGTTACCAAATATACGGTCCAACGGCGCTTGCTCTATACGGACCATGCTAAGTGGCACATCCAGCTCTTCTGCGATTAGCATTGGTAGCGCGGTATGGACTCCTTGGCCCATTTCACAGCGTGCTATTGCCACAGTAACCATTCCGTCCGGGGCGATCTTGAGCCAGCCGTTCAATGCTATCTCACCATTCTTTGTCCGCATCGGAAGATGACTATTCAAGCGTTGTCGCGGCGGCATGACACCCCATCCGAGGATAAATGCCGCAGTCACACCAGCGCCAATACCTATCCCGCTCAGCAGGAAGCGACGCCGCGATTTTTTATGGGCTTGCACTGGTCGGTCTTCCTTGTGATTTCAAACGCAATTTCAGGTTTGATTTGAAGATTGCTACTTGGCAGATGCATATCGTCATATTCTGTCAAATTAGTTTGCTGCGACGTCGGAAAGCTATCTTGGCGAAGGCACGTTAATAGCGTAAAAGACCGTCAACGTAAAAAGACTATCGTCACCAGTCCGAGCGCTACCAATGTCAATGCCAGCGAGAGTGTGGCAATCCAATTGGCACGTCGCACCTTGTTGTGCGTTGTCGATAAAGTCTGTTCGAGCGCAGAAATGGATGATTGTAATTGTTCGGCAAGTGCCTTGGCGTTTTGAATATTCTGCAAGGAGGCATTTTGCAATTCAGCTACTTGCTGTTGCAAAATCTCTATCTGGCTACTTTCGCTCCCACCTTTACGTTTCGTAAAAGCTGGCTTGGCGGCTGTAATAATGTCACCAAGATAAGGAAGAATAGCCTTTGCTACGGGTAACCATGCCGCCATATTTTTCTCCTTATATTGTCAAATATTGATAACGATGCTCCTATTCTGGCATTAAAAAATATGGGCGTCACTAGGTGTAAAGTCGCCATGATGCAGTAAACGTCCCGCCGCAATCGTGATAGTTTGCCGACATTGCACCGCGATGGACGTGTCGTGCGTGACAAGCACCAGAGTCGAACCGCGCTCCTGATTGAGATCAAACATCAGTTGTATCACCGCGTCACCGGTAGCGGCATCGAGACTGCCAGTCGGTTCGTCAGCAAACAAAAGCGGTGGTTCTGTGACAAAAGCGCGGGCTAACGCCACTCGCTGCTGCTCGCCGCCGGACAAGTATTTTGGGTAATGACGCAAGCGACTTGCCAATCCAACGCGCCCGAGCATAATCTCAGCTTTTTCTTTAGCGCTGGGATCGCCATGCAGTTCTAATGGCAGCATGACATTTTCCAAGGCATTCAAATGCGTCAACAATTGAAAGGATTGAAACACGAAACCGAGCTTTTTCTTGCGTACTCCAGCACGACCATCCTCATCCAGCGCAAAAATATCTACGCCATCAATGAGGACTGTTCCACTTGATGGGGTATCAAGACCAGCCAACAATCCCAGCAAAGTTGACTTGCCGGAGCCGGAAGCGCCGACAATTGCCAGCGTCGTCCCAGCCTGAACGGTAAAATTGATGTCATTGAGAATCACAAGTTCTCCACTAGCGTCAGCTACCCGTTTGGTCAGGTTTTGCGCAACTATCGAAAAATCGGTGCTGGACATGGTAGCTTGTAGATCAGATGAATTAATCGAAGAGGATAGTGGCATGCGGATTATCAGTCAAAAATGTGGAAACGTTATTCGGGACGGGCGCGCGCAAGCATTATTACCGCCAGATCGACCTACAAAACTTAACGGCATCCGCGAAATCAGCGGTATAAGCAGTATCAACGGTATCAATAGCTTCAATGGCTTAGAGCAAGCATTAAAACATAAGGCAATAAAACAGTTAAAACTTAATGCCTGGCAATCCAATATCTTACGACGTAGCGTTTTAGTAATCATCACGCTCAGTGCATTTGCTGCAAGTGGAGGAAACATTGCATCAGCAGCAACGAGCGACCATTCTGCATCAAAATCGGTTCTGGTGTTGGGTGACAGTCTATCAGCTGAATATGGCTTGGCCCGCGGCACCGGTTGGGTGGCACTTCTACAAAAACGCCTTAAGACTGAAAATATCCCTATCGACGTGATCAATGCCAGTATCAGCGGCGATACCACAAGCGGTGGCAACGCCCGCTTACCAGCACTGCTGAAGCAGCGCCCCAATATCGTGATCATTGAACTTGGCGCAAATGATGCATTACGCGGCCTTCAATTAAAGGCGACAGAATCAAACTTACTCGCAATGATAGCAGCGGCACAAAAAGTAAATGCAAAAATCCTGCTAATCGGAATGCGCATACCACCCAACTATGGGCCCGACTATACAAACAAATTTTTCGCACTATATTCAACCTTAGCCAAGCAGACTAAAGTCCCTTTAGTGCCATTTTTGCTGGAAGGCGTTGCCAATAAACCGGAGTGGTTTCAAGCGGACCGCATGCACCCGACAGCGGAAGCACACCTAACCATCCTGAACAACGTTTGGCCGAAATTACAACCCTTAATGAAAGCAACGCTCTCCTCAGCAAAATAATCGATGCTGATTTCCTGGAATCGCCGGCGATGGAGATTTGTTTTTAAAGGCATCTTCCCAAGATAAGATCACTGGCTGACAACTTCTCTTCGGAGCGGGAAGAGAACTGGTTATAAGACGGGTAACGCAAAATAAAAAAGCCACTCGAAAGTGGCTTTTTAAATATTATTAGTCTACTAAACGAAGTGTTATTTCGACGCCAAATTATCATCAACAGGCGCGCTGGCGACGATAGGTTTGAGTATCTTTGCCTTAGCCTTTTTCTTCAGCACTTCAACGTAAGCACTCATTTCCTGCTGAGCTAATGCGGACGAAATTTGTTTTTGCTCTGACTGTCGCCGTGCCTGGTCTATCGTCGCTGGCTGCGCTACTTTGCCAATACGATAGATGGCATAGCCTTGGCCGGGTAATGAAACACCAACGAAAGCAGGCAACTTACTTACGTCCGCTTTCATTACTGCATCAAATACGTTGGGAGCAACACCTTGCTGATTCGCGCGCGAAACCGTCTTAGCCACTGCAAATCCGGCCGTATCGTCTTTTACCTTCAGAGCCGCAAATTTGGCAGCGCCGGCCTTTTCAGCAAGTTCGACTTCGGCAGCCTGGATGACCTTAGTGCGAACCAATTCCTTAACGTCTTCAAACGCTTGTTTTGTGACTGGCTTATAGCTGATCACATGTCCAGCGATCAGCGTGCTTGGCGCAACTTCAATCGCAGCAGTATTACGCTTATTTTTTACAGAACCGTCTGCAAACAAGGCTGTGAGAAATTTCTCATTGTTGTACAGCACTGTTGGTGCAAGTGCCGGATTCGGATGACGGCCCACATTCGACACAGTCTGGATCGACAATTTTAATTTATCAGCAGCAGGCTGCAAGCTATTTGCCTGCTCATAGACAGTGTCATTAAACGCATCTGCCATCTCTGCAAATTTCTTGGTTGCCAGTTGTTTTTTAATTTCAGCGGATATCTCGTCCTTGACTTGCGCCAACGGTTTCACTTCGGCTGGCTTAATGCCCGTCAACTGAATGATGTGATAGCCAAAATCAGACTCAACAACATTACTAATCTCACCTTGTTTGAGTTTCAACGCAGCATCTGAAAATGGCTTGACCATCATACCGTCACCGAAATAACCCAAATCTCCACCATGTTCCGCAGAAGCAGTATCTTGAGAATTTTCTTTTGCCAGCTTAGCGAATTCTGCAGGATCCTTACGCAATTGGGCCAGCAGGCTTTCAGCTTTTGTTTTAGCAACCGCTTTATCCGCAGCAGAAGCGTCTTTGTTAGTTGTAATCAAAATATGACTCGCACGACGCTGCTCTTGCGTCGAATAGCGCGCCAGATTTTGCTCGTAATACGATTTTACATCTGCGTCATTAACTGTCACTTGCGCCGCTACGGCAGCGCTATCCAGGACAATATATTCCGCTTTCACTTGTTCAGGAATTTCAAACTGTTGACCATTCTTGTCGTAATAAGCCTTCAGCATCTCATCGGTTACTTTGACCTGCGAGGCATAATCTGCAGTCTTAAATAACAACTCTTGCGTGTCACGCTCTTGATCGCTTATATTGGAGAACCGTAACGCCAGCGACTTTGGAGCGAATGCAGTGGACTCAATTGCGCCAGCCAACTGTTGCAACGCCAAATCCTGACGAAGCCCCGCTTCATACATTTTCGGCACCGTCCCTTGCGCAGCCAACAGCGAGCGATATTTCTCGTTGTCAAACTTGCCGTCAGCACCGTGCAATTCTGGAATGCCCAGTAGTGTTTGTTGCAGCGTCAGGTCGGACACCATCAGGTGCTCCCGGGCTACCGCAGCCAACTGTGCACGTTGCGCAATCAGATTCTCCAAAACACCTTGCTTGGCTTGTGGCGTATCAAACATTTTGGCATCGAATTGCGCGCCGAACATTTGTCGCATGCGATCCATTTGCTGCCGTTGGGCCGCATCAAGCTCTTGCTGCGTAATTGATTGGCCAGCCACTTTTGCCACGGCATTAGCACTGTCGCCAAAGCTTGTATAGCTCTGCAGACCAACAAGCGCGAAGGAAGGAATAATCAACAGCAGAAGCAGGAACTGCATCAGGCGTTGATGGGAGCGAATAAACTCAAACATAGTCAGCCAATCAAAGACAAGTTGCTAAAATGACTAGCAGATACGAAAAAAGGCGAACTCTCGTTCGCCTTTTTAATTCTGGCGGAGTGGACGGGACTCGAACCCGCGACCCCCGGCGTGACAGGCCGGTATTCTAACCAGCTGAACTACCACTCCTAAAACTACCTGTTGGAAAAAATTCTCCAAAGTTGAATACAACTATTTTTGTCTGACTATATTGGTGGGTGCTGAGAGGCTCGAACTCCCGACCTACGCCTTGTAAGGGCGCCGCTCTACCAACTGAGCTAAGCACCCTACGCTTCATATTCAAACCACTTGTGATTTAAAACTGAGGGCCAAGCTAGTCAAACATTTGACGTATGTCACCACGCCAAAGAACCTTAGTTTACAGCATCTTTCAACGCTTTGCCAGGCTTAAATTTAGGAACTTTGGCAGCCTTAATTTTAATCGCCTCTCCGGTACGCGGATTTCGCCCGCTCCGTGCCGCACGTTTGCCAACTGAAAAAGTACCAAATCCGACTAACGTAACAGTGCCATTCTTTTTGAGAGTCGCTTTAACTGCGCCGATCAATGCATCCACAGCGCGTGACGATGCGGCTTTTGAAATTTCTGCCGATGTAGCAATATGCTCGATTAGATCAGTTTTGTTCAATTAAGTCCCCCTCAAAAGGTTTAAATTCGGAATGAGATTTTTTTAGTCGAAGCTTTTGCCAGGACCAAATATCGTCTTATAAATGAAGACACCACCCTGCATATTAAACAAGCGTGCAAGCGGCATGTCAAGCAGTTTGCCCAACCTTACCGCTTAACGCACAAAGCTTAACACTTCCCATAAGAGTCACTGACAACCTAAAAAAGGTTACAATTTTTGGCAAAAAAAAAACGCTCTGATGAGCGTTTTTTCTGACCATTAATCACTTTACCAATCACCCAAAAGACCAGCAACGAAAGCTTAACTACCACTCATTCTCCACTTTCGTTATCTGGCTTTTGACGAGACTAATTGCAAATTAATGTTTAACTACTGTCGTATCGGTCTTTTCACCAGCTTTGGCGACGGCAGCATCAACTACTGACTCGTCCTCAGCGAGTGGCACCGGTTGACGCTCCAGAGCGACTTCCAGTACTTTATCAAACCAGCGCACCGGTACTATTTCCAACTTATTTTTTATATTGTCAGGGATTTCTGCAAGATCCTTAACGTTTTGCTCTGGAATCAATACCGTCTTGATGCCGCCACGATGCGCTGCCAACAACTTTTCTTTCAAACCACCGATTGGCAATACCTCACCACGCAACGTAATCTCACCAGTCATTGCAACATCAGCCCGCACCGGAATTCCGGTAAAGATCGATACCAGAGCGGTAGCCATCCCAATACCTGCGGAAGGTCCGTCTTTCGGTGTTGCACCTTCAGGCACGTGAATATGAATATCGGTTTTCTCGAACGCCTCGTTCTTGATACCGAGCTTCTTGGCCCGACTGCGCACGACCGTACGAGCGGCCTCAATGGACTCTTTCATTACGTCACCGAGTGTGCCGGTGCGGATGATCGCGCCCTTGCCTTGCATCGCCACCGCTTCAATCGTCAGCAATTCACCACCGACTTCAGTCCATGCCAATCCAACAACTTGACCAACCTGATTTTCTTTTTCCGCAACACCAAAATCGTAGCGACGAACTCCGAGGAATTTGTCGATATTTTTTGATGTGATGGCAACTTTTTTCTCCTGCTTTTTCAGCAGCAGAAGTTTCACTACCTTACGGCAAATCTTGGAGATTTCACGTTCCAGAGAGCGGACGCCTGCCTCTCTTGTGTAATAACGGATGATGTCGCGAATAGCGCTTTCAGCGACGCTAATTTCATCGATCTTCAAGCCATTATTCTTGATTTGTTTAGGCAGCAAGTAGCGCAATGCAATGTTAGCTTTTTCATCCTCGGTATATCCCGACAGACGAATCACCTCCATCCTATCCAGCAATGCCGGTGGAATGTTGAATGAGTTCGATGTCGCGACAAACATCACATCCGACAAATCAAAATCGACTTCGATGTAGTGATCCGAAAACGTATGATTCTGTTCAGGATCCAGTACTTCAAGCAATGCCGACGATGGATCGCCGCGGAAGTCCATACCAAGCTTGTCAATTTCATCAAGCAAGAATAAAGGATTACGCACGCCAACCTTTGCCAGACTTTGCAAAATCTTGCCAGGCATCGAACCAATATAAGTCCGGCGATGACCGCGAATTTCAGCCTCGTCACGCACACCGCCCAGCGCCATACGCACAAATTTACGATTAGTCGCACGAGCGATTGATTGACCCAACGAAGTTTTACCAACGCCAGGAGGACCTACAAAACATAAAATAGGGGCTTTTAGTTTGTCAACGCGTTGCTGCACGGCGAGGTATTCCAGAATACGTTCTTTGACCTTATCCAGGCCATAGTGATCGCCTTCCAGTACTTTTTCGGCATTACCCAACTCGTTGTTGACCTTGGATTTTTTCTTCCAAGGCAAACCAACCAGCGTATCAATATAGTTACGCACGACTGTTGCTTCGGCCGACATTGGCGACATTAGCTTCAATTTTTTCAGTTCGCTCTGGGCTTTTTCCAGTGCTTCTTTCGGCATCTTGGCAGAAACTATTTTCTTTTCCAGTTCCTCCAGATCAGCACCTTCTTCGCCTTCACCAAGTTCTTTTTGAATAGCTTTTACTTGCTCATTCAAATAGTACTCACGTTGCGATTTTTCCATCTGACGTTTCACACGTCCACGAATCCGCTTTTCAACCTGAAGGATATCCAATTCACCTTCGAGCTGTCCTAACAAATGTTCGTAGCGTTTACCGACATTGAAAATTTCCAGAATGACTTGCTTTTGTTCAAGCTTAAGCGGCAAGTGCGCGGCGATAGTATCTGCCAAACGACCGGCATCATCTATTCCTGCCAGTGAAGTCAAAATTTCTGGCGGGATTTTTTTATTCAGTTTTACGTACTGATCGAACTGCTGGACGATGGCGCGGCGCATCGCCTCGACCTCAGCTTCATCGCCCGACTCCGATTCAACTGGCGTCAGATCCGCAACGAAATGGGTATCGAGTTCACTAATGCGATGAATGCGTGCGCGTTGCGCACCTTCCACTAACACCTTGACGGTGCCATCGGGAAGTTTCAACATCTGCAAAATATTGGCGACGCAACCAATTTCATAAATATCGTCAGCCGACGGTTCATCTTTTGCGGCAGCCTTTTGAGCTGCCAACATGATGCTCTTGCCCTGTTCCATTGCGGCCTCAAGCGCCTTTATGGATTTTGGGCGACCGACAAACAGAGGAATCACCATATGCGGGAATACCACTACATCCCGTAAGGGCAATAGCGGCAACCGGGTTTGTTCAGTAACTGTAGAAGTTGTCATGGCGAGCCCTATCAAAGAAACTTATTATTGATGTTGGCACGAGTAGCCTAAACACAAGCCCTAGTTGAAACAAAAAATCTTCATACTATTTGCGTGAGGCAATAAAAAAGCCACACGCGAAGTTACCTTCGGGTGGCTTTACGATTGAAGCCAAATATTTTCTATGTAGAAATTGTACTTCTTTTGGTAAAAAAACGGGGTTTTTTGCCCGTTTTTTACTTAGATTTACAAATTTATGACTTTGCGCCAGAAACCTTCGGCTGATCATGGTAAATCATCAACGGTTTGGCGCCGTGTGTGATGCTATTTTCATCTATCACGACTTTTGACACATTCTTATGACTTGGCAAGTCATACATCACATCAAGCAGCGCGTGCTCCAGAATCGACCGTAAGCCTCGAGCACCAGTTTTGCGTGCCAAAGCCTTCTTAGCTATCGCTTGAAGTGCAGCTGGCCGGATATCCAGTTCGGCACCCTCCATTTGCAACAGCTTCGCATATTGCTTGATCAATGCATTCTTCGGCTCAACCAAAATCTGAATTAAGGCCGCCTCATTAAGCTCCGTCAAAGTCGCGATAACTGGCAAACGACCAACAAGTTCAGGAATAAGTCCGAAACGTGTCAAGTCTTCTGGCTCAGCGTCGAGTAATACTTCGCTCGACGTGCGCTGAGTCTGACTCTTTACATTTGCCGAAAAACCAATGCCGCTCTTTTCAGAGCGTTCTGAAATAATTTTGGTCAGGCCGTCAAAAGCCCCACCGCAAATAAACAGAATATTTGTTGTATCAACTTGAACAAAGTCTTGATTTGGATGCTTGCGTCCGCCCTGCGGAGGGACCGAAGCCATCGTACCTTCAATCAGCTTCAACAAGGCTTGTTGGACGCCCTCGCCGGAGACGTCACGCGTAATTGATGGGTTATCCGACTTACGGGTAATCTTATCGATTTCATCGATATAGACGATACCCTTTTGCGCTTTTTCAACCTCATAATTGCAATTTTGCAGCAATTTTTGAATGATATTTTCAACATCTTCGCCGACATAACCAGCTTCGGTTAGCGTCGTTGCGTCAGCAATCACAAACGGTACATTTAATGTACGCGCCAATGTTTGTGCCAGCAAAGTCTTTCCGGAACCAGTCGGTCCCACTAGCAAAATATTACTTTTTGCCAGCTCGATATCGTCTTTTTTGCCCAGATGCTTAAGGCGTTTGTAATGGTTGTACACCGCGACCGCCAGAATCCGCTTGGCGGTTTCCTGACCGATCACGTATTGGTCGAGCAAATCGCAGATTTCTTGAGGAATCGGCAGTTCTGACTTCTGACCATCCAACGTTTCGACGCTTGATGCCTCGTCACGAATAATGTCATTACATAGGTCAATACACTCGTCGCACACGAAGACCGATGGTCCCGCAATGAGTTTTTTTACCTCGTGCTGGCTTTTCCCGCAGAAGGAACAATAAAGCAGTTTTTCGCCGCTGGAAGTTTTTTTATCAGACATAGGGCAATGTTTAAGCGATCATCAGTAAAGGTTGTCCGCGAGGTAATAGCGGTGTCAGACTACGACTAAATTAGCTATAAATAGGCTATAGCTCAGCTATAACTCGGCGTCCACGTGACATTAAATTGATATTACCTGCGAAACACCGCCTCGTCACGGCACAGACCAATTTAAATGACAGTCACGCCATTTTTTCTTAAAGGGATAAATCACATCAGAAAGAAAAAAACGCCCGACCCAATGGGGTTCGGGCGCTTTGTATCACGCCCAACTATCAGGCGCGCGTCGTAAGAACTTTATCAATCAGACCATATTCTACTGCGGCATCTGACGACATAAAATTGTCACGATCAGTATCTTTACCAATTTGCTCAATGGTTCTGCCGGTTTTTTCAGCCAGAATACCGTTCAGACGTTCGCGTAAATACAGAATTTCCCGCGCCTGAATTTCGATATCTGATGCTTGCCCCTGAGCGCCACCCAAAGGTTGATGAATCATAATACGGGAATTAGGCAACGAAAAACGCTTGCCTTTAGCACCAGCGGCCAGCAAAAAGGCACCCATCGATGCAGCCATACCAGTGCATAACGTCGAGACGTCAGGCTTGATAAATTGCATCGTATCGAAAATCGCCATACCAGCCGACACCGATCCACCAGGCGAATTGATGTAAAGAGAAATATCCTTTTCTGGATTTTCGCTCTCGAGGAAAAGTAATTGTGCAACGATAAGATTGGCCGTCTGATCATTGACCGGTCCAACCAGAAATATCACACGCTCACGCAGCAGGCGTGAATAAATATCGTATGAACGCTCGCCACGACCGCTTTGCTCAACCACGATAGGCACCATGCCGAGCATGTCAGTGTCTAGCGCTGAATTACGATGAAAGCCTGTCATATTCTTCCTTATTGAAACGCAATCAGAGCCTGCTCAGATTACACCACCCTATTTTCGCAGAATTTTGAATAGCGCGTTATTTCTGCTCAGGCCCATAAAAGCCCACTAGGCTTAGCAAGGCTTGATTATGCTTGTTGTCCGTTGTTACCCATCAGTTCATCGAACGGGACCGATTTTTCAGTCACTTTCGATTTACTTAAGACGTAATTGACGACGTTTTCTTCTAATACAAGTGCTTCGACTTCGGCCAGACGGCTACGATCGCTGAAATAATATTTCAGGACTTCTTTTGGATCTTCGTAGCTTTGAGCGAAATCTTCAACTTGCGCTTTAACTTGCTCAGCGCTTGCTTGCAATTGGTTTTCTTTCACTACGTCGGCCAGAATCAAGCCCAGACGCACGCGACGCTCAGCCTGGGCCGCGAACAGCTCAGGAGGAAACGGCATGTTCTTAGTGTCCATACCGCGTTGCGACATGTCTTGACGGGTCATTTCAACCAAACGTTGAACGTCTTGATCGATCAATGACTTCGGTACGTCCAGTTCACTGACTTTGATCAACGCGTCCATCACGCTGTCTTTATTCTTCGCTTTAACGCGAGCACCAACTTCACGCTCCAGGTTGAGCTTGATATCTGCACGCATTTTTGTCAGATCGCCATCTTCCATGCCCAGCGATTTAGCGAAATCTGTATCGACTTCCGGTAGGTGCGCCCATTCCAGTTTCTTCAGCGTGATAGTGAATTCTGCAGTTTTTCCAGCAACGTCTTTACCGTGATAATCGGCAGGAAAAGCCAATTCAAAAGTCTTTGCTTCGCCAACTTTAAGGCCGATAGTAGCGGCTTCAAATTCTGGCAACATTCGACCTTCGCCTAACACAAATGCGTAGTCATCCGCTTTTCCACCGGCAAACTCAACGCCGTCGATCTTACCGACGAAATCGACTGTTACGCGATTTTCGTTTTGCGCTGCCAGATCACTGCCACCATCGCCGTGCTCGCCTTGCTCACCTTTAACGTGGTAATGCACGCGCTGCTTACGCAAGATATTGATAGTCTTGTCGATTTCGGCGTCGCTGACTTCAGCTTTAGTCTTTTCGACTTCAACACCGCTCAAATCACCGATTTTGACTTCGGGATAGACTTCAAAAGTTGCCTCAAAAGCGATAACGCCTTCAGGTACACCTTCGCTGTTCTTAGGCTCGATGTTTGGGAAGCCGGCAACGCGCAAATTATTTTCAGTTGCAGCGTCGTTAAAAGCGCGGCCGACTTTGTCGTTCAGCACTTCATTTTCGACCTGAAAACCATATTGCGCGGCAACCATTTTCATCGGCACTTTACCAGGACGAAAACCCGGTGCCTTGGCGGTGCGTGCACGCACTTTAAGACGCTTTTCAACTTCGGTTTGAACTTCGACCATAGGAATAGTTATGGTGAGACGACGTTCAAGTTTGTTTAGAGTTTCGACTGCAATTGCCATGTGAATCGTCCAAAAATTAGAAATTCTTTGTTTTATATGTGTGACCTGAGTTAACCAAATGACCAAAAACATCTAAAAACAATGCTTTCCATCACTTAAACGGCTAAATGTTGCCATTTATACGTGGTTCTCGGCACGCTAAAGTCCGATATTCTATACGTAAAACGGTTCCTTGCGCCAAAACCGGTCACTACCCGGTCATTGTTCTGTCATTACACTAGCATCCTACGCGGCAACTCTCTTCACAGCCTATCGCATAGCCTATAGCTAAACACCGCCCACTACTTTACCGGTATCGGCATGGCCGATGGGACCGGCACGGCGGTAACACCATTTTGAGGACTGCCATCCACTAATTTATCCGAGTATGTCAAATAGATCAATGTATTGCGCTTCGGATCGACCATTCGTACGATATGCAGGCGCTTAAACAAAATCGACATCCGTTCCGTAAATACATCCTCTTGCAGCGGTAACTTGCCAACAAAGCGCACGCTTGTTGCTACCTGGCGGCAGGCGATTGATGCTTCAGCACGGTCTTCGGCCAAGCCAACTGTGCCTTTCACGCCACCAGTTCGTGCGCGTGACACATAGCATGTGACGCCTTCTACTTTAGGGTCATCGTAAGCCTCAACTACCACTCGATCGTTATGTCCAAGCCAACGAAAAGCAGTGCTGACCTCACCCACCTGTTCGGCTTCTGCATGTGAAGTATTTGCTAAACCGAGACCGAGCGCCGCAATTGCTAACGCGGCAATCAAGGATTTTGAGGATTTAGTAGGCATATCCATCCGTTAAAAGAAGTGAATACAAAAAATCCAATTTAAACTTCAAAGTAAAATTTCCACCAAAAATCGGGTGTGAAGGATCGTAATTTATCTGCGAAACGGTTTTACAAGCCAATATTCGGAAAACGTTCGCACGATGTCTATCGGAACATAACCCGCCATTTTTGCCGCCCTATCATTATCGCGCAAAAAGGCCAGCAAAAAAACCCGACAAATTCAGATAAGAAGTCAAAAAACAAAAGAGAAAGAATAAAAATAACCTGTCATAAATAATATAAACAGGCACAAAAAAGCCCTCATAAGAGGGCCATTCTGACATCGTACAACTTAATTAATTACTTATAACCGAGGGTTACAACTATTAATCGAGGTCGCTACGATTATTTTTAATGCTGCTTTTGGTGCGGATAGAGGGACTTGAACCCCCACGTCTTACAACGCTAGAACCTAAATCTAGTGCGTCTACCAATTTCGCCATATCCGCTTCAAGAGGCCGCATTCTAACAAAGACCAGCCATAAGCGCTACTCAATTATAGAGCCATCGCTATATTTTGTCGCGCAGCGCGATTTCTTTGAGATTAAGTCGCCTTAGACGACCAATTCAGTATGCTCACCGGATTAAGTTACATCTCGCTGAAACAAGAATTGACGAGATCAGCCATGAATTTGTTCGAGATGGCAGGTTTTTACTTTACTATTCGAAACTGAAAAATGTTTGCCTTAAGCAGCAAAAGAAGTCGCGCCGCAGTACTTTTGCTTTCGACAAGAAAACGCTTGGCGCTGAATGGCTTTCTTATTATCAATCTTGTCAAACTGATGTTGCTTACTCGCCAACATCGCCCTTGACTAGCTGGCTTTTCAAATCTTTCCATACGCATCAATATGACCGCTCTTTTGACCGCTTATGACCGCTAATCATTATGAAAACTTTCCCGTGGCATCTTTTTTACTGCCTGCGCGGTTACGGCCGGCAGTACAAGCCATTTATGCGTTCGCTCGCAGCGCCGACGATATTGCTGATGAAGGTGATGCCAGCGCGGAGGAAAGACTATCCGCATTAAACGATTATGAAGCAGCACTGGATCGGATCGAACAAAGAAAGCCAGCCGAAAGCGCTTTATTTGCGTCATTGCACATAATAATCAAAGAATACGCGCTACCGATAGCGCCCTTCCGCGCATTATTATCAGCATTTAAACAAGACGTCGTGACCTCGCGATATGCCAATTTTGAAGATTTAAGCGATTATTGCCGACGCTCCGCCAATCCGGTCGGATGTCTGATGTTGCATCTATACGGCGCTGCGACGGCACAAAACATGCGCGACTCGGATGCGATTTGCTCGGCTTTGCAACTGATTAACTTTTGGCAAGACGTCGCCATTGACTGGGATAAGCAGCGCATTTATTTACCGCTAGAAGATTTACGCCGCTTCGGCGTTAGCGAGGCTCAGATTGACACAGCCAGCGACAACCAGGCTTGGCGAGATTTGATGCAATTCGAAGTCTTCCGGGTAAGGAAAATGATGCTGGACGCCGCACCACTCGCCTTGCGACTTCCAGGGCGAATCGGCTGGGAACTGCGCCTTGTCGTCCAGGGAGGACTGCGAATTCTGGAGCTGTTGGAAAAAGTTGACTACGATGTTTTTCGGCGTCGCCCAAAGTTGGGCAAGTTCGATTGGTGTATTTTGGCGGTGCGGGCGATTCGTATGCGCTAAATTGCTAACACTTATCGCCATCATTTTTACCAGTGTAGTCACATAGACTTCGCTTTATAGTATTTATTTATAGATAGATATTTGTTTATATCTCTTTCTTTATAGCGTTAGCCTTAACAATTTTTCGTTATAGAAAATTCTTGAAGGCGATTAACGTTTTTAAATAACAGTTTTTTGAGCGCATTCCGTTTGTCCTGCTCTGCACACTCGGATAGCATAGCGACTTTGCACACCACATTTTACATTCTGCTTTAAATAAGACTACATAACTACGACAACTTCGGTTGCCCTGAAACAAGAATACAAAAGATCCTTCATGTCTCCTGACGACTACTGCCAGCAAAAAGCCGCCCAGAGCGGATCAAGTTTTTATTACAGCTTTCTGTTTTTACCCGCTGAACGGCGTCGTGCAATTACTGCTCTCTATGCATTTTGCCGGGAGGTTGACGACACCGTCGATGACTGCACCGACGAAGCGGTGGCACGCACAAAACTGATGTGGTGGCGCAAAGAGATTGCTTCAATGCTTGCCGGTAACCCGTCGCATCCTGTTACGCGTGCCCTGCAACCCCATCTGCTGAGCTACAAACTGGATGGTCAACACTTGCAGGCGATCATCGACGGTATGGAAATGGATTTGAATCAAACTCGTTACCTGGACTATCCCGGTCTCAAGCAATATTGCTGGCACGTCGCAAGCGTGGTGGGTATTTTATCGGCGAGTATCTTTGGCGTTACGCAGCCGCAGACACTGCAATTCGCTGAAAAACTCGGACTCGCCTTTCAGCTCACGAATATCATTCGCGATGTGGGCGAAGATGGTCGCAAAGGGCGCATCTATTTGCCGGTCAACGAATTGCAGCAATTTCACGTCACCGCCGCCGATATACTGAATGCGCGGCATAGCGAAAACTTTGAAAATCTTATGCGTTTTCAAGTGGCACGCGCGCAACAAATGTACGACGAAGCGTTTGCCTTACTGCCGAAAGAAGATCATCGCGCGCAACGACCCGGATTGATGATGGCAGCCATCTACCGCGCATTGTTAAACGAAATTGAGCGCGATGGTTATCACGTGTTAAATCAGCGTATTTCACTCACACCAATTCGCAAATTATGGCTGGCGTGGAAGACTTATATCCGTGGCTGATATGTCCGTTCAATCATCATCGCACTTTTTGAATCAGCTTCAACTGCCATGAGCACAGTCAAACAAAAAGTCGCCGTTATCGGAGCCGGTTGGGCGGGCTGTGCAGCGTCGGTCGCCCTCGCCAGCAGCCAGCATCAGGTCACGCTATTCGAAGCTAGCCGCGTATTAGGCGGGCGGGCCCGGCGCGTGATTAGCCATGTTGCTAATCCGGTCTTTGGCGACAAAGCGACTATAGATATACCGCACGATAACGGTCAACACATCTTGCTTGGCGCCTACAAGCAAACCCTGCAACTGATGCGCAAGGTCGGGATCGATGCTAAAACAGCGTTGCTGCGCCTACCGCTCCAAATGTGTTATCCCGAAGGCAGCGGCGGCATCACCTTTGTGGCACCCGCCCTACCCGCACCATTTCATCTCCTCGCAGCTTTGTGGCGTGCCGATGGGTTAAGCAGGGAAGATAAAATAGCGCTGGCACGATTCAATTCCGCTGCGCGTTGGATGGGCTGGGAATTACATGACGATTGCACCGTTAGCACGCTATTAGAGCGATTTGATCAGACTGAGCGATTGACACGATTACTTTGGCATCCATTGTGTGTCGCCGCACTGAACACGCCACCGGATCGCGCATCAGCGCAAGTTTTTCTGGCGGTGTTGCGTGATAGCCTGGGTGCGCGTCGCTCTGCTTCGGACATGCTATTACCGCGCTGCGATCTGAGCAGTCTGTTGCCCGATAGGGCAGCCGATTTTGTCAGACAGCAAGGCGGCACTGTTCATCTTGGTTGTAACATCAGACGGTTACAGGCTAACGGCACCGGTTGGCGGTTAAGCTCCGCTGATTACGAAGGGGATTTTGATGCCGTTGTTATCGCGACGCCGCCTGACATTGCAGCCAACTTGCTCGGCCCTTTAACGGATACGACGCTACTCAAAAACTTCTCCTATGAGCCAATTACCACCTGCTATTTACAGTACGCCCCGACAACCTCCTTGCCACGTCCTTTTTTCGCACTGATTGAGGATGGCGCTGTCGGTGATTGGGGCCAATTTGTATTTGATCGCGGTCAACTTGATGCGACACAAGCTGGCATGTTGGCAGTTGTCATCAGTAGTTCTGGCGCAGCAATTGCCGATGGTCACGCGGCATTAACCGCTGGTATCACCGCGCAACTAGCTAAAGTATTCAATCAGCCTGAACTGGCACATCCAAGCTGGACCAAAGTCATTTCTGAAAAACGTGCAACCTTCGCCTGTACACCAGCCCTCGTCCGTCCTGACAATAATAGCGGCTTGGACGGTGTATGGTTGGCCGGTGATTATACGATCAGCGACTATCCCGCGACGCTGGAGTCGGCCGTCAGGAGTGGCAATCAGGCGGCAGCGCTAGTTGGCTTAAAGAGCAAGACTTCACCTTGACGGGGAATACCTAATAAATCAGGTCCGAACAGCGGGTCAATCAACAGCCTTCTAAAATGTTACATATTTTCTCTGCAATAGTTAATAACTACGCGTTATGTTATTCCCGCAATTAATCCAAAATTAATCCCAAGATTTCCTAAATCACCCGGCGCAATACACCCGTCGGGCTGATGACTTGAAAAGTCTTCATCTAAAAACCATATCATTTTCTCCCAACGACGGTGCATTTTGCCCTAGCATACTAAGGGTTCAGAAAATCAGCTGAAAATTTTCAGCATCTCACCCATCACATTCACGGAGAAATAATGCCCGTCATCACCTGCATCGAAGATCTGCGCGTACTCGCACAGAAACGGGTACCAAAAGCCTTCTACGATTACGCCGATAGCGGCTCGTACACCGAAGGCACTTATCGCGCCAATAGCAGCGATCTGGCCGCCTTGAAATTACGTCAACGCGTCGCCATCAACGTCGACGAGCGGAGTACCGCCACGACCATGATAGGCGAAAACGTGACGATGCCGGTTGCGATTGCCCCGACCGGATTAACCGGCATGCAATGGGCCAACGGCGAAATGCTGGGCGCGATTGCCGCCGAAAAATTTGGAATCCCGTTTACGCTATCGACGATGAGCATCTGCTCAATTGAAGATGTTGCCAGCGTGACGACCAAGCCGTTCTGGTTTCAACTTTACGTGATGCGTGACCGTGGCTTCGTCAAATCATTGATTGAGCGTGCCAAGGCCGCGAAATGTTCGGCCCTTGTTCTCACGCTGGATTTGCAGATTCTCGGCCAACGCCATAAAGATATTAAAAATGGGATGTCCGTGCCGCCGAAGTTAACGTTGGCAAACATCATTGACCTGGCGAGCAAACCAGCTTGGGCATTGCGTGCACTAAGTGGTCGTAAAACATTTGGTAATCTGGCAGGTCACGTCAAAGGTGCTGATGGAATTTTGACATTGAGCAAATGGACTGCCAGTCAATTCGATCCCACTTTGTGCTGGGATGATATTGCCTGGATCAAAGAACAATGGGGCGGCAAACTGATACTGAAAGGCATTCTGGATGTCGAGGATGCCAAAATCGCCGCCGCCAGCGGTGCTGATGCGATCGTCGTCAGCAACCACGGCGGCCGTCAACTTGATGGCGCTGTGTCGTCTATTTCGGCACTTCCGGCTATCGTCGAAGCGGTCGGTGATGAGATCGAGGTCTGGTTCGACGGCGGTATTCGTAGTGGTCAAGACGTGCTGAAAGCCGTTGCATTGGGCGCCAAAGGAACGATGATCGGTCGCGCTTTCTTGTATAGCCTGGGCGCGATGGGCGAAGCAGGCGTCACCAAAATGCTGGAGATCATGCGCCAGGAACTGGATGTCAGCATGGCCCTGACCGGGACCAAAAATATTAACGATGTTGGACCGCAGATTTTGACGCGCGGCTAAATGCGATTAAGCGCCTGGCCAATCTTGGCCAAGCGCGGCTTTGCTTCAAACCATGTGATTTGTACGCAAACTTGCATACCAATCTTGCTCGCCTACGACCGGGTAGCACGCCAAAAATACTTTCTCAGCGAAAAAATAGCAATCGCGTTAAAAATGTACTATGCGCTTCTGCCGCCATTAACGCCACCAACACCAACAAGCAAAGTGGTGGGATCAGAATGGCATACACCAACGCTAACCGCTCCCAGGCCATGTGCATAAAAAAAGCGACTATCAGTCCCGCTTTCAGCAACATCAGCAACAAAATCAGCGTCCATCGCAAATAGCCATGAAACTGCAAATAGTCGACCATGTAAGAAAGCGTGCTGAGTACGAATAGCAAGCCCCAAATCTTAAGGTAAAGACTCGTGGGGTGCTGCTGTCCGGTATGAGAACTGTGTGTTTCCATGACGGCCTCTTACCAAAGATAAAATAGTGCAAATATAAACACCCACACCAAGTCTACAAAGTGCCAATACAATCCGGCAATTTCGACAATCTGATAGTTACCACTGCGTTCGTACCGGCCAAGCAATACACGTACAGCGATCGTTACCAGATAAATGACACCGATGGAAACATGCAGGCCATGAAATCCTGTGATCATAAAAAACGTCGCGCCAAATTGCGGCGCGCCCATCGCATTTCCCCATGGCCGCACGCCTTCGTTGACGATTAGATTAGTCCATTCAAAGACTTGCATGCTGACAAACGCCACACCGAAGGCTGCGGTGACCAACATCAAAATGGCAGCACGGACGCGTTCACGACGATAGGCAAAATTCACCGCCATTGCCATCGTGCCACTACTACTGATGAGCACAAAGGTCATAATGGCGATCAACAGCAACGGCACCGGCGTCCCGCCAATATGTAATGCAAACACTTCACTGGTATTCGGCCAGACTGTCGTACCTGACATCCGCACCGTCATGTAGCCGACCAGAAAGCAGCTAAATATGAAGGTATCGGAGAGCAAAAATATCCACATCATGGCCTTGCCCCAAGAGACCTGAAATGCCTCCCGATCTGCCGACCAGTCATTCACCAACTGCCGCCATCCAGATGCCGACGACACCGGCCTCGTCAGCAACACCGGTTCTTGCGCGGTCCGAATGGATAGGTCTTCTGACTTTTGTCCGCTCATCGACAGGTTCATTTCGCCCTCCCTTTCCTCTTTTTGATGCCGTATCAACGCGTGCCACAAATGAACCGGACTACTTCCGGTGTCAGCCAGCGTAACGCTGCAAAAAGCACGACCCATACCGCTAGCAAAAAATCCCAGTAACGGGTGCACAGTCGGGCGCGCCATCTCAACTCGAACATGGCGCTATCCAATACGGGGCCAAATCGTACAAAACGCACTGTTCGTAGCCAACCGACCAAACCGCCCAGAACGTGCGCGCCATGCATCGCGGTGAGTAAGAAGAAAAAACTGCCCGCCGGATTACCCATTGGCGTTATGTGGTTTGCTTGGAGGGCATGCCAGCTCCAGAATTGGCATCCTATGAACGCAAATCCGAAAAAACCGCCCATTACTAAAAACTTACGCGTCGTTAATGGTCGGCCAGCTTTATTTGCACCATGTAACATCAAGCTCGTCGCCAACAACAAAATGGTACTGAGCCAACACTGCCAGGGCATCACAATAGGCGACCAGTCACTACCATCCATTCGCATCACATACGCCGCCATGAACAAGGTGAATAACGCAGTGGCCACGCCAATAAAAACCCACAGTGCAACGCTGACAGCAGCGATTGTTGACGGGCGCGTAATTCTGGCCCGTATAGTCATTCGACCAGAGTCGCGTCTGGTGACTTTTAATGTATGAGAAGTACTCACGCTAATGCCCCTTTACTCACAACGGGTAGCGGCGTGTCCAGTGCAGGTGGCGCATTCTGCGCGACAAAATCCTCCTTCTCGCCTGGAAGACTGTAGGCGTAAGCACCGCGATAGACGACCGGCAATTGCGGCCCCCAATTACCGTGTTCTGGTGGCGTTTTTGGTGTCTGCCATTCCAGAGAAGCAGCGCGCCATGGGTTGGATTCCGCTCGCTTGCCCCGGAACGTACTCCACACCAGATTAAATATGAATACGAGTTGCCCCGCCGCTACCACCAGTGCCACCACGGTAATGAAAACGTTCAGCGATTGCGCCGATGATGGAATAAATTTATATCCCTGAAAAACGTAGTAACGCCGCGGCATGCCCAAAATGCCGAGATAATGCATTGGAAAAAATATCGCATAAGTACCGATAAAGGTAAGCCAGAAGTGAATCTTTCCCAGCCGATCATCCAACATGCGTCCTGATACTTTTGGGAACCAGTGATAGATACCGCCAAAAATCACCAATAACGGCGATACCCCCATCACCATGTGGAAATGCGCAACAACGAAATATGTGTTGGATAGCGGAATATCAACGCTGACATTGCCAAGAAACAAACCAGTCAAACCGCCAATCAGAAAAGTACTGATAAAAGCCAGCGCAAACAACATCGGCACGGTCATGTGAATATCCCCGTCCCATAACGTCAGCAACCAGTTGTACACTTTGATCGCAGTAGGAATCGCGATAATGAGAGTTGTCGTGGCAAAGAAAAATCCGAAATACGGATTCATGCCGCTAACAAACATGTGGTGCGCCCATACCACCACACTGAGGACACCAATAGCAAGTATCGCCCACACCATCGTGCGGTAGCCGAAGATACACTTTCGGGCGTGAACGCTGATCAAATCCGAGACAATGCCAAATGCTGGCAATGCAACGATGTAGACCTCGGGATGACCAAAGAACCAGAATAAATGTTGAAACAGCAGCGGACTTCCGCCGTTGTAATTAGTAGCTTTGCCCATTGATAGCAAAGCAGGCATAAAAAAACTGGTGCCGAGCGTGCGATCAAGCAACATCATGATGCCGCTGACAAACAACGCAGGAAAAGCTAATAACGCCAAAATAGTCGCGACAAAAATACCCCACACGGTCAGTGGCATGCGCATCAACGTCATACCCTCAGTACGCGCCTGCAAGACGGTCGTCACGTAATTTAATCCACCCATCGTTGCAGCGACGATAAATATCAATAGCGACACCAGCATCAGAATAATGCCCCACTCATAGCCGGGCGTACCGGGCAAAATAGCTTGCGGCGGATAAAGAGTCCAGCCAGCGCCAGTCGGACCTCCTGGCACAAAGAAACTCGCCATCAACACGATTACCGACAAAAAATAGGTCCAGACACTCAGCATATTTAAGTAGGGAAATACCATGTCACGTGCACCTACCATCAATGGAATCAGATAATTGCCGAAGCCGCCTAACAGTAAAGCTGTCAGCAGATAAATCACCATAATCATGCCGTGCATGGTCATGAACTGGTAGTAATGCGTCGCATCGATTCCAGAAAAACGACCAGGAAAGCCAAGTTGAAGACGCATCAAATTTGATAGCGCAACACCGACCAAACCAGCGAAGATAGCGATACAGGAATACTGAATAGCAATCACCTTATGATCCTGACTCCAGACATATTTCAAAAAGAAGCTCTGAGGCGCCTGGTGCGCCTCATCATTCTGGTGTGTGATCATCTCTTCGGTGCTAGTCATGGACTTCCCCGTTAAACGCTGGCGACGTTAAGGCCGCTACTCATATGATAGGGACTGCTTATTGACTGCTATCGCTTGTCGCTTCTGCCTGTTTTTGCGGTGATCCCTGCGCAGCAATGCCAAATGATTTTATATACGCGACGAGTGCCGTTAGCTCCGCATCGCTCATATCGATCTTGGGCATGATCGGCGTGAATCCTTTGACGACGTGTTCCTGCGGGTTACGAATAAAATTCCGTAAATAGGCTTCATCGACCAACGCGGTACTGCCGTTTTCCATGATCTCCATTTTGCCAAATAATCCCTTCCAGGTTGGCCCGACCAAGGGATTACCGTCGACCGTATGGCAAGAAATACAGGCCTTGGAAGCGGCGAGCGCCTTACCTTCCGCTACGAGGCTAACTCCGCCACCTGAATTGCCCGCTTGAGTACGCGCTTGCGGCAACATAGACACCGCAAATGTCGGTTGACCCTGTAACCAGCTTTTAAAGCTGGCCACATCCTCCACCACGACATAAGCGCGCATGTTGGCATGACCCACTCCACATAGTTGTGCGCACAACACTTCATAGCGTCCCACTTTAGTTGGGGTGAACCAAAATGAGGTGACGGTACCGGGAACCATGTTCATCCGGGCACGAAAGGGTGGAACATAAAAGTCGTGCAATACATCTTGCGATCGAAGCACCATTTGAATCGGATAGTTAAGCGGCAAATGTAGTTCGTTGCTATTGATAAGTATATTGCCGCTGCCAGCATGATCGGCTGGATCAATACCAAATGGGTTGGCTCCGCTGACCAAATGAACGTTCGTGCGACCAAATTTTCCGCTAGCACCGGCAAACCGAAAACGCCACTGCCATTGTTGTCCCAATACCTCAACTTGTAGCGCATTTTTAGGCACGTTAACAAAGTCGGCATACACCAGCAATCCCGGCGCCAACAGTGCAATAATTCCGATCGTGGTGATCCCTATCAGCCACAATTCCAGCTTTTTATTTTCAGGTTGATAGGCTGCACGCCTACCTTTGCGATGGCCGAAGCGCATCAACATGTAGACCAGAAAAAGATTAAGCACGATAAACACAAAACCGGTGATCACCAGCGTAATGGTTAACGTGTTGTCCATCTGCTGCCAGTTCGAGGCCAGCGGCGTTGCCGTCCACGGACTCAATAAGTGGAAGAGGACCGACAGGTCCACCAATACGATAAGTACGACGGCCATAGTCATATCTACCCTCTTCCGCTGCCATTACTCCACCAAGCGAATAGGCGGCGACAGGTCAATCAAGATTCAGATTTATTGTGTACATTTTCACGATCTCACG
This sequence comes from Glaciimonas sp. Gout2, assembly GCF_035018905.1. NCBI lineage: Bacteria > Pseudomonadati > Pseudomonadota > Betaproteobacteria > Burkholderiales > Oxalobacteraceae > Glaciimonas > Glaciimonas sp. Gout2. The sequence goes on from NZ_JASJXA010000007.1 coordinate 155,113, forward strand.
CGCACTTGCGGTGACTCCTTTCAGGCGAATACTCCTTGAAGCACTGAACGTAAGGTCCTACCGATGTCCATTTCTCCGTTCGAGCGTCCAATAAGAGACTGCCGTCACCATGCCGAAAATCAGATGCGTCCCCAAAGACGCCCAGCCGCGCATTCCGTCGAACCACGAGAAAAATTGCGACATGACATAAAAGTTAAACAGATACAACAACAAACCGAACACGGTACCTGTCAGAAATACCATGCCCATGCTGGAATCGAAATGAAATGGCGCAATGATCCCGCATAAAACAAGACCAAAAACGATGCCCAGCACATAATGCGTCACCAACGCCGTGGCGACCACCGATACGCTGAAATCAGTGGATTGGAGGACGTCAGGTCCCATGACAATAGCGGAAATCATGTGAGATATTGCCCATGGACTAGATCTCCCGATCAGTGACGACCAGAGCAATTCTAAAACCATCACAACTGCACCGCCAACAAATCCGGCAACCACAGCCGCCATCCAATCCGGCACCCGCGACTCCAGATGATGAGTATGCATATGAAGTTCCATAGTGATCTCCTGAACACAGCGACAGCACCTAAAAACACATTAACAACGCCATGTAAGAGCAACGTTGGAACGTGCATGGGCGAGCAGCTAAATCATTTTTTGGGGCGCTTATGAATTTAGTGTAGTACAAATTTGACAACGTGCAAAATACTCTGCATGTTGCACCGCACACGCAATAATCGCATCTTGATCGAACTACGAATAGAGCCGTAAACGATTGGGAATAGAGCGGAATAGTGCCGGAATAAGCGGACGGGAAGGAGGCGAAAAGAAAAGAAGTTTGAAGAGATAGTGATGATGGTTGGAGCACAGGAATAACGTGTCAACCTGCACTTGGCATCGCTTGAGGCGCACGACACTTTTTCCCTTAGTGCAATAACTGAAAGTGAAATCGGTTATAACTGACCTTGACCAGCTAGTGCGTGTTTGTCCTTGCTGTTCTTATTTGTTCTTATTTGTTCTTATTTGTTCTTATTTGTTCTTATTTATCATGTTCCCTTCGGTTTATCGCTGTCTAGCTTTCTTCAATCGAGACATTAATCCATCAACGATATCCTGATGATCAAATTTCTTCGCAAAATCAATTGCGTTCATACCCACATCATTTTTTAAGGTTTCATCGGCCCCTGAATCCAACAGCAATTTGACCGTCAGAATTTTGCCTTCACGCGCCGCCATCATCAACGGTGTCGTCTGGTTTGGCGAGCCTGCATCAATGTAGGCCGATGCATCCAATAACAATTGCACAATTTCATCATTGCCAATCGTCGCCGCGTAATGCAGCGCAGTCCAGCCAGTACTATTCGGCTCAGCCTCTTTATCCAGCAAGGCTTTTACTGCAGCAACATTTCCCTTATACGACGCCACCATAAGGGCAGTATCACCATTGTGCGCACGTGCGTTAAGGTTAATTCCGCGTGCATTTAGTAATATATTGAACGACCTCATTGCATCTTCACGTATTGCCAACATCAAACCGGTCTCACCGCGTTTGCTCTCAACAATATTGGGATCCAGTCCGGTCGCAAGCAATTTGGGTAGACGACGATAATCATCCATCTGGACCAACTTGAAGAATTCGTCCGAGTTGGCAGCTTTGCTTACCATCGGAAACGCGCCCAACATGATTGCCAGTATTCCGCCACTGGCGCTCGACAAAAAGCGACGACGCGTGGCCGTTGCATTGACGGTTTCAACAAATTTAAGCATGGGCGATCTCTTGAGGCAGTTTGAATAACGTAAAGAAGTTATCTGTGGTTTGCTGGGCAACCTGGGCCACGGGCAAACCCTTCAGGTTGGCCAGATATTCTGCTACATGCACCACTAATCCGGGCTCGTTCATCCTGCCACGATACGGCACAGGAGCGAGATACGGCGAGTCGGTCTCAATTAAGGTACGTTCCAACGGGACCTCCAAAGCAACGGCTTGCAGGTCTTTTGCGCTCTTAAAAGTAACGATGCCGGAAAACGAAATATAAAATCCCATTTCAATCGCCGCTTCAGCCACCGCCAATGACTCGGTAAAGCAATGCATGACGCCGCCAGCGCCACCGGCATTCGTACCCGCGCCCTCTTCACGCATAATTTTTATCGTATCTTCCGATGCAGCGCGTGTGTGGATAATCAATGGCTTTCCGGTTGCTCGGGAGGCGCGTATATGACGACGAAAACGTTCACGCTGCCATTCAAGATCACCTTTAAGCCGAAAATAATCCAGACCGGTCTCACCAATAGCGATGATTTTTGGATGATCGGAAAGTCTGACCAAGTCATCCACCGTCGGTTCTGGCGTATCTTCGTAGTCGGGATGAACACCCACTGAGGCGTAGATATGCGGGTAAGTTTTTGCCAATTTCAGAACCTGCGGAAAATCAGGCAAATCGACAGAGACGCACAGCGCGTGCGTCACCTTGTTTTCTGCCATCTTAGCCAATATTTCTGGCATTTTCGCAGCAAGCTCGGGAAAATTGATATGACAGTGAGAGTCGATGTACATGATATAAGTAGATTAAAAACAGGGCAAATCGGAGTAGAAAATCATCTGAACAACGAAAACAGATGAAACACGACAGGAGGCTGCGGATAGACATGCTGCACATTATTACTGGACGTGGAATTGATTTGTATCGATTTATCTAACGAGTTGGCAATCCCGCGATCAAGCAAAACAAATGGATAGTACAAATAGCGCTCGCACAACCAGCATAAATTTATGCGACGCGCTTGCCTAATATTACTAAATCGCGCTCAATGCCATCAAGCGTTGCCACCCTTGGCATGTTGGCCCAGCGCTCGAACCCAAATACTTCAAATAATTTCAAACTTGGCGCGTTGTGACCGAAGACAAAACCCAGCAAAGTGTGAACCCCAGCTTGCGGTGCATAAGTCAGAGCCTGCTCCATCAGATAACGGCCAATCCCTTTGCCACGCGCGACTTCATGTATGTAGATCGAAATTTCAGCAGTTCCAGCGTAGGCGGGACGACCGTAAAAATCAGAATACGACAACCATCCAACGATGGCAGGCGAGGCGGCATCATCAACCGATTGATCGACGGATTGATCAAGTTCCTGCTCAACAACCCATAACGGACGCAAAGTTGCGTTGTGGTGATCGAACCAGGCTTGACGCGATTCAACCGAAACCGGCTCTGTATCGGCCGTCACCTCACGCGAGGCGACGGTACTGTTGTAGATTGCAACTATGGCGATGAGATCCTGTTGCGTGGCGATTCTGTGATGATATTTCATATTTATAAAGTGTGAGTAGGTCGGCTGGAACTCAGTGCGGAGCCAAGAATTTCTTCAATACGAGTACGTAATCTATGTCCACCATCATCATCTGGAAAGTGAACGCCAATCCCCTGGGCCCGGTTATTATTTGCGCCGGATGGTGTAATCCAGGCGACTTTGCCAGCAATCGGATATTTTGCGGGGTCTTCCATCAAAGTGAGAATCAAATAAATCTCATCTCCAATAACATGCGCTTTGTTGGTCGGCACGAACACCCCACCAAAGGTTAAAAACGGCATATAAGCCGCATATAAAGCCGATTTCTCCTTGATCGCCAGGGATAAAACCGAGGGTCTGGCTAACCTTACACCACCACCAACGATTGAATTTTCTGCCATGTGCTTTCCCTTTCGAATAATTAAAACCCGCGATTGCATGACGCATGTTTGCTGGCAATGTGACCCCCGATCGCAACATTGCGTTCACTTCACTTACTAGCGACATCGCACAAGTGGCATCAGCCTGACGTACCATCATACCGTCTTCATCAGTAAGTTCTCAATAAACCGCGTCGGAACAATCTGTCGATACTTCTGAAATTAATGCCGAGAACAAGACTCAGGCAAATATTTTTGCATAATCCAACAGCATATCTTCAATAAAAAGCCGCGCAGATAACGGATGCTCCGCAATCGCCCGTCGCTCGTTACAAGCCTTTAATCCACGCAACAAATCACCCGTTTGTGTCCTTGCGGCAAGGGTAACCAGAGCCTTTTGATGGCGCGGATAATAGCGAACGGTGTTGGTCATTTTCAGCGAAAATAAATCATAGAGCCAGCGCTGCTGCCAACCGAGTAGTTCTACCACGGGCGTTTTCTGCAAGCGTTCCGCGCATTTCAGCGCCCCATCAATACCGGGCGCACTCAGATAAGCTAACAACTCGTTGATCAGTTCACGCCCTTCACTTTGTGACTGAATCTGTGCGGTCAACGGCGCGCCACCCTGCTCGGCTAGCCACATATCAGCATCAGCGACACCTTGTTGTTGTAACCAGAGAAGCGCCTCCTGACGTGAAGGAACCGGCATTGGAAATTTACGGCAGCGCGATAATATCGTCGGCAACAACCGATCCAGGCTATTCGAAATCAACAAAAATACAGTGTTCGGCGGTGGCTCTTCCAAGGTTTTTAAAAGGGCATTGGCGGCGGCGGCATTTAGCGCTTCTGCTGGATACAGCACCACTACCCGTTGCCCCTGACGATGCGTAGAAATATTCATGAATCCGGCCAACGCACGAATTTGATCAATCTTAATTTCTTTCGATGGCGCTTTAGTCGACTTTGCAGTTTTTTTGCTATCCCCTCCATCGTCGGCCCCGTCGCCGACATCGCGTGCATCCTCATCCTCCAAAATTTCTGGCCGCACCCGACGATAATCAGGATGATTATGCTGAACAAACCAGCCACATGATGGACAAACGCCACAGGCGTGACCATCCGCTAGTGGCGCATCGCAAAATAACGACTGTGCAAATTGCTCGGCAAAAATGGTTTTACCAATTCCTTCAGCACCGTGAAACAAGATCGCGTGCGGCATGCGGGCGCGCATTGCTTGCAGCTGCTGCCAAGCATTACTTTGCCATGGGAATATCAAATTACTCATTAATTTAACAATCACTCAATCCATTAATTAATTACTTTGTTGGCAACTCGGCAAGTGTACGCCAACGCTAATACTAGACCACCGGTCCGGCAATCACGCCCCGTTACAAAGCCGCGATGATTTTTTCCAGGCCTCGCTGAATGTCAGCAATAGGTTGTGTCGAATCGATTACCCGGAAACGGGCAGGAAACTGCGCCGCTCGACGCAAATACTCCGCACGCGTATCGGCGAAAAATGTTGCCTTCTCCTGTTCAAACCGATCCAGATCACGCGTCGCATCCAAACGTGCCCGCGCCACTTCTAATGGCACGTCAAACAATAGCGTTAGATCCGGCTGCAAATGTGGATGTACCCATTGCTCTAAAACATCCAATTTATTCAGAGAAAGTTTTCTGCCGCCGCCCTGATAGGCAAACGTCGCATCGCTAAAACGGTCAGAAACGACCCAATCGCCGCGTGCCAATGCCGGCTCAATGACTTGCGCCAAATGCTCGCGGCGGGATGCAAACATCAGCATAGCCTCGGTTTCAAGATGCATTTTTTTATGCAAGACCAATTCACGCAATGCTTCGCCCAGTGCCGTTCCGCCGGGCTCACGGGTCGTAACTACGATCAGTCCACGACTGCGTAATAATTCAGTAACGTAGCCGATGTGCGTTGATTTCCCCGCCCCATCGATACCTTCAAAGGTAATAAATTTTGCAGATGTCATAGATCTCTGAACATTTCCGTAAGTAACTCTTTGTTTGTCATAGTGTAACCGACCAAATACGTGATAATGCAAGGCAATGTCCTGCAATGTCGATGAATACCATTGATTGCCCTTTGATTAACGCTGAATAGTAGCAACGGCAGCCGCAACGATTCAGCACCGAAGTCATCGCTGATATTTATTCACGGCCTGATTATGCTCACCAAGACTGCTTGAGAAATGGCTGCTGCCGTCACCCTTGGCGACAAAAAATAACGCATCCGTTTTGGCGGGATTCATGGCAGCGTGCAATGACTCATCTCCGGGCAACGCAATTGGCGTCGGCGGCAGACCGGCACGTGTATAGGTATTGTAAGGCGTGTCGGTGGTGAGATCGCGCTTGCGGATGCGTCCCTCATATTGCTCTCCCATGCCGTAGATTACCGTCGGATCGGTCTGCAACAACATTCCGAGGCGTAATCGATTCACAAATACACCGGCGATATTGGTACGCTCCGCTTTGCGTCCCGTTTCCTTTTCGACTATCGACGCCATGATCAGTGCCTCATACGGGCTTTTGTAAGGGACAGACAGATCACGATTCTCCCATGCACTATTAAGCCTTTTTAATAGCAGTGCATGCGCTTGTTTATAGACCTGCAAATCGCTCGACCCTTTTGCGAACAAATAAGTATCCGGTGCAAACAGGCCTTCCGGCAGTGTGTAGTCAGGTGTGATTTTGGCCATCAGTTCAGCGTCCGACAGCAATTGCGTATCGTGCTTCAGCGCGCTCTGTGCCGCAATTGCTTGTCGCATTTGACGAAAAGTCCATCCCTCAATGACCGTCAATGACTCTTGCGCAAATTCGCCGCGCACTAATTGGGTGATCAGGCGCAAAGGCGTGGTACCGGGCTTTATTTCATAACTACCTGCCTTAAGCTTGCCGCTTTTCCCTGTTAATCGCGCCAGAATACCTAATATTTCAGGGTTGACGGGAACGCCTGCGCTGGCGATTTGCTGCACGACACTATCCAGCCCGCTACCCGATTTAATCGTGAAGGGTATCGGATCGCCAGTTTCAAACACCGGTTGTCTGCCCCAATAAGCCAAACCGCCAACGGCAAGCAATGCCAGTACAACAATACTTAACACTAATTTCTTAAACAAAGTCAATCGCTCCGCGGTTTTTCTAAATCAGTTCAGGATGTCGAAAATCGGTTAAACCCGACGCCTTTTTGAGACATCACTATAATCAACCCAACATGATAATCGCTGAATTGAAAATGCCCCACTTTTATGACTAAAATTGTAACCACCTGGCAAGAGTTTTTGAACCAACAGTCCACCAACAATCTGCAAACAATGCCGGATGCAGAAGGTAATTTTGTTACTCCGATAACGGATCTTGGGCTGATCGCGCTAACTGGCGACGAAGCTGCCAATTTTTTGCATAACCAATTGACTAACGATGTAGCGCAATTGCCATTGGATCAAATCCGGCTTGCGGGTTACTGTTCGCCAAAAGGACGTTTGCTGGCGACTTTGTTAATGTGGAAGAGCGATCAGACCATCTTTCTGCAACTTCCGCGAACTATTCAGGCAGCGGTCCAGAAGCGCCTGCAAATGTTTGTGATGCGCTCCAAGGCAAAATTAGCGGACGTCACCGAAGAGTATGCGGTGATCGGGCTTGGCGGGACGGCAGTTGGCGCTGCTTTAGCACCATGGTTCACTGACTTACCAACTGCCCCTTATGCCAAAATCGACAACGCAAACGGTACGTTAATCCGCTGCAGCGATGCCAATGACGTAGCCCGATATCAATGGATCGCATCGCAGCAAATCGCTATCGCTGCATGGACACCATTGTCCGAAACATTGCCGGTAGTGGATGATCGCGTATGGCGTCTCGGGCAGATTCAAGCCGGGATTCCACAAATTACGCTGGCGACGCAAGAACAGTTCGTCCCGCAAATGATCAACTATGAAGTGGTAGGCGGTGTCAATTTTAAGAAAGGCTGTTATCCCGGCCAGGAAATCGTCGCGCGCAGTCAATATTTAGGTAAACTCAAACGCCGCGCAGTACTGGCAAACGTTGATGCAATTGACGTAGACGCTGGTACCGAAGTATTCTCCAGCGCCGACCCTTTGCAACCTTGCGGCATGATTGTCAACGCGGAGCGACTTGACCCGAATGGCAAAACAACCACCTGCCTCCTGGAAATCAAACTGGCGGCACTAGACAATGGAAGCGTGCATATTGGCTCTGCCAGCGGACCGCAATTAAGCTTTATTCCGCTACCTTATGCCATGCCGGATCCTGTGGCACCGGCCGTCAAGCTGTCATAAACGTCTATCGCAACAGGATGTTGGATCAGTATGGATCTTTATATTTATTACCGCGTAGCGGCCACCAATGCTACGCAATTGATGCAAATGGCGACCGCGATGCAGACTAAACTGTCTCGTGATTTTCAGATTTCCTGTGCGTTAAAACGGCGACCGGAGGCCGAAAACGGGCAACATACCTGGATGGAGGTTTATCTGGAAGTACCGGACAATTTTACGTCGCATGTCGCGCAAGCGGTTGTGCAAAGTGGCGTGATTACCTTGATTGAAGGCCCACGTCACACCGAATTTTTTATTTCTGAATCTTTTGCTACTGGTTCATTATGTGCCTAATCGTTTTTTCCTGGAAAGTCGTTCCGGGCCTGCCGTTAATCGCAGCCGCCAACCGTGACGAGTTTTACGCACGACCCAGCGCACCTGCAAACTGGTGGGAAGATCGTCCCGATATTTATGCAGGACGTGACCTCCAAAATGGCGGGACCTGGATTGGTATTAGTCGAACCGGCCGATTCGCCGCGATAACGAATGTTCGCGCGCCGGCAGAACGCCATGAGAACGCGCCCAGCCGAGGCGGATTAGTGGCTGATTTTCTCAGCAGTAAAGCAACCGCAGCAGAATATATTGCGCAGATCAGCGTGGGTGCAAACGACTATAACGGCTTTAACTTGCTTATTCATGATGGCCAGGACTTAGTTTGGTATTCCAACAAAGGCGAGGCCGACCCACGAAACGGGAAGCCATTGCCCGCCGGCATATATGGTTTGTCTAACGCGTTGCTGGATGTCTGCTGGCCGAAAGTGGTCAGAACAAAGGCGCAATTTGCCAGCTTGCTATGTCAAGGCGCACCGGACGAAACCTACTTTGACATGCTGACCGACACCACGATCGCTGGTGATTGCCGCTTGCCATCGACAGGAGTGGGCATCGAAAAGGAGCGTTTGCTATCCTCGGTATTTATTAGCTCGCCAGATTACGGCACGCGTACCTCAACATTAGTAAAACTGCACGCGTGCGGCACGGCTGTACTGGACGAGCGGCCGGTGCATTAATCAACAAAGGGCAAGCGGCAAAAAGGGGCAGGTAGCGACCGCAATCAAAAGGGTGGATTGCCTGCCGTAACCGTTTAAATATTAACTTCAGGCAAATACGTGGCGTATGCAAATATGGGAAATATATAACGCCATAAATCAACGAAACCCAAAGCGCCTATAGAAAGCTTAGCTAGCCCCTTGTCTGTCCTTTGTTAGGCATCCGCTCCGCCATCAAACTCGCGCAGAACCTTGCGATCATTGGTTATATTTTTCAGATATTTAAAAGTACCCAGCGACTTTGCGACCAGTTTCTCATCATTCCATAATTCCGCTTCGCAAAAACACATCGTCGCAGAGCGATGAAAAGCCTTGCCTTTAGCAACAAGGTGACCGCCGATGCGGCCGCCCGGCTGCAAAAAACTGGTTTTCATTTCAACGGTGACAGCAGTACTTGCTTGAGGGTTCAGCGTACGTCCGGCTAACGCCATCACCACATCAAGCATGGTCATCGTCACGCCGCCATGAGTTACCTGACCGCTGTTCATATGATGCGGCTGCAAATCCAGCTGCAGTGTTGCCGTCCCCTCACCCATCTCTACAAACTCGACGCCGATGTACTTCAAAAAGGGATTATCGAGCGGGAAAACTTCTTTGGGAAACATAGAGGCTAACTATAAAAAGTGATGTAAATTGACGCAAAAAACGATGGGACACCACAGAAATAACGGATACTACCGAAATGTAGCGTTCAACGACGATTGCGCATTTTAGCTCTCGTAATCGAAACATTGTCGCGCTTCACGCACCGCACCAACGAACGCCTTGATCGCAATGTGCGTGGGATGATTCTGATACGCTTCCAGTACTTCGCGTGAGGCAAATTCCGCGTTTAATATCACGTCATAAGTCGCCTCTAAGCCGTCCTGTGCAATTGCGGCATCAAATAGCAGAATGCCAGGAACTATCGCCGCACAACTATCCAGCAATGCCTTTAACTTAATCGCATTGGTCGCCTTATCGGCACCTTCGGCGTGATCCTTCAATTTCCACATAACAATATGTTTGAGAGTAATGGCCATAATGACTAATTTGTCCGTTAATGAAGTTTAATATCGCGGTTTTCCGAGCAAAGCGCTGAAGTGTAGCTGAAAAGTCAGATTCGTTTTTAGCAAGAGGCGAACTGCAATTCAGGCTAGCAATTGATGGACGAAAAAAACAGCGTTTTGGACAGTCATTTTCTTACGGGCGGGATTTATGTCATTTTTTCGGTCGTCTTTTTAGGCTATGCGCATTAGCTACCCTTTGCATGGCAACCGGCTGTTGACAGCGAAATATGAAACAAAAAAAGAGCCACGAGTTGGATCTCGTGGCTCTTTGTTTTAACGATTGAACGATTTCGACAAGATCAGTTTATCGACTCCGTTTCCTGCAATGCGCTCAGGATTTAAGACACCTTATTAAAAATCAGTTCACTATCCTTAACGTTGATGTGAATACTATCTTTAGGCCCAAATTTCCCTTCCAATATGAGCTTGGACAGCGGGTTTTCAATTTGCTGCTGAATGGCGCGCTTTAGTGGTCGAGCGCCATATATCGGATCGAATCCCGCTTCCGCGATTTTTTGTAAAGCACTCTCGGAAATATCAAGTTGCATATCCAACTTGCCAAGCCTTTGCTCCAAAATTTTCAGTTGAATCTTGGCGATGGCACCGATATTTTTTTCATCAAGGCCATGGAAGACCACAATTTCATCGATGCGATTAATGAACTCAGGACGGAAGTGATTCCTGACTTCACCCATAACTTCCAATTTCACCTCTGCCGGATCGCTACCCTCCATGGCCTGAATGCGATGTGATCCCAAATTTGACGTCATCACAATCACCGTATTTTTGAAATCGACTGTGCGACCCTGACCATCGGTCATGCGCCCATCATCCAGCACCTGCAACAAAACGTTAAAAACGTCGGGATGCGCTTTCTCAATTTCGTCCAGCAAAATCACGCTGTACGGTTTGCGACGCACCGCCTCGGTCAAATAGCCGCCCTCTTCGTAACCCACATAGCCCGGCGGCGCACCGATTAAACGCGAGACCGAATGCTTCTCCATAAATTCGCTCATGTCGATACGGATCATCGCATCCTGCGTATCAAACAAAAAACCAGCCAGCGCCTTGCACAGCTCGGTTTTTCCGACGCCGGTTGGCCCCAAAAACATGAAGGAACCATAAGGCCGATCCGGATCGCTGAGTCCCGCCCGTGAACGACGGATCGCATCCGATACAGCGACGATGGCCTCATCCTGGCCCACCACGCGGCGATGCAATTCATCCTCCATCTTCAGCAGTTTTTCTCGTTCGCCCTGCATCATCTTGGAGACCGGAATACCGGTAGATCGCGAAACGATTTCTGCAATTTCTTCGGCGCCAACCTGCGTCCGTACCAAACGCGGTTTAGCGCCTGAATCAGGGTGCGCCTCTGCAAATGCATCCTGCCTCTGCTGCACTTCCAGCGCCTTCTCAAGCTCATTCATCTTGCCGTATTTCAACTCGGAAACTTTTTGCCAATCGCTATTACGCGTCGCCTCATCAATTTGCAGGCGCAACTTCTCAATCTCTTCCTTCAGATGCTGGCTACCAAGGGCGCTGGCTTTTTCGGATTTCCAGATTTCTTCCAGGTCCGCATATTCTCGCCCCAATTTTTCGATTTCTTGTTCGATCAAACTCAAGCGCTTTTGAGAAGCTTCATCTTTTTCTTTTTTTACTGCCTCGCGCTCGATCTTAAGCTGAATCAAACGACGGTCAAGTTTGTCCATGACCTCCGGTTTGGAGTCAATTTCGATCTTGATCTTGGCTGCCGCTTCGTCGATCAGATCGATAGCCTTGTCCGGCAAAAATCGATCCGTAATATAACGATGCGACAATTCAGCCGCAGCAACGATTGCAGGGTCGGTGATTTGCACGCCATGATGAACTTCATACTTTTCTTGCAAACCGCGCAAGATCGCAATCGTCGCCTCCACGGACGGCTCATCCACCAGAATTTTCTGAAAACGGCGTTCCAGCGCAGCATCTTTTTCAATATATTTGCGATACTCGTCCAGCGTCGTCGCGCCGACACAATGCAGCTCGCCCCGCGCCAATGCGGGTTTCAGCATATTGCCAGCGTCCATCGCCCCTTCTGCTTTGCCAGCGCCAACCATGGTGTGGAGTTCATCGATAAAAACAATTGTCTGCCCTTCGTCGAGCGCGATTTCTTTCAACACTGCTTTTAGACGCTCTTCGAATTCACCACGGAATTTTGCGCCCGCCAGCAACGAAGCCATATCCAGCGACAATACACGCTTGGATTTCAGACTATCCGGCACTTCGCCATTGACGATGCGTTGTGCCAATCCTTCGACGATGGCAGTTTTACCGACGCCCGGCTCGCCTATCAATACTGGATTGTTTTTGCTACGGCGTTGCAAAACCTGAATCGCCCGACGGATTTCATCATCACGACCAATCACGGGATCAAGCTTGCCCTGACGTGCACGTTCAGTCAGATCAAGTGTGTATTTTTTTAACGCTTCGCGCTGACCATCGCCATCTTGCGAGGCCACATTATCGCCACCGCGCACGGCGCTGATCGCCGCCGCAAGGGCCTTACGCGTCAGTCCGTGCTCGCGCGCCAATTTACCGGCGTCCGATTTATCATCGAGCAATCCAAGCAGCAGCATTTCACTAGCGATAAATTGATCGCCAAGCTTTTGCGCTTCCTTATCTGCCAGATTCAGCAAGCCGAGTAATTCACGACCAATCTGGACTTCACCGCCGTTGCCTGAAACCTTTGGTAACCGCTCCAACGCGGCCTTTAATCCGCTTGACAGCGCGGCAACATTCACCCCTGCGCGTTGCAATAGCGAACGAGCGCTACCGTCATCTTGATTAAGCAACGCAATCAGGACATGAATCGGGTCTATATATTGATTATCATTTCCGACTGCCTGGCTTTGGGCATCCGAAATTGCTTCCTGCAGTTTTGTGGTGAGTTTATCGAAACGCATGGTTCCCTCCAAAATGTCCGCTACATAGAGTCTATTACATCATCTAGACAGAAAATTGGGGCTCAACGATGCTTTTCAAGCATGCTGATAAAGTATAGTTGCCAAATATTAAATTTTAAATTTTTTATCGGCACTTATTATTGCTTAGCGTAATTAAGTACTATTTAGCATTACTTACGCATTTTTAGCGCCATTTTTGTAGAGCGGAGTCATCACTCTCGCGTGCATCAACCCATCGCTCGCCTTCAGGCGTCCGTTCTTTTTTCCAGAGCGGCGCTTCGGTTTTCAGATAATCAATGATGAATTCGCAAGCGGCGAAAGCCTCTCCGCGATGCGACGAAGCAACCGCCACCAGCACGATCTGATCCATAGGCAATAGCGGTCCGACGCGATGAATGACCAACGCGTCAACAAACTCCCAGCGCATTCGGGCTTGCTCCACTATTGCCGTCAATGCGTTTTCGGTCATGCCGGGATAATGCTCAAGCGTCATCTCTGCGACAGCGCTGCCAGCGTTGATATCGCGCACTGCCCCGACAAAACTGACGACCGCACCAATTTTTGGATTGCTCTGCCGCAATGCAAGCAATTCTGCAGAGAGATCAAAATCAGCGGTTTGAATACGTATAGACATAGTGCGAACCTGAACGGTGATCCTTTTAAATAGTTTACATGCGATCCAACGTAACCAATACAGCCGAATTACTTAGGGCTATGCTTCACAGTCGCCAACAAGGCACCGGCCCCGATAAAAACACATCCTGAGACCCGATTGAACAGGCGGGCGCGCCCTTGCGCACGCAACCACGGTGCGGCCCGTACGGCAAAGCTGGAATAAAACGTCAGACCAGCCAATTCGCAGCAAATAAAGGTCAAACCCAAAATCAGGAATTGCGGCACTTGTGGTGCTTGCGGATTCAAAAATTGAGGGAATAGCGCAGTAAAAAACAGAAGCGCTTTGGGATTACTAGCGCCCACCAAAAAACCATTTAAATATAAGCGCAATAGCAATCGTGGCGAAGTTGTTTTGACTTCAGCATTGTCACTTTCGACCTCAAAGTTTGATTGGCGCGAGCGAAAGGCTTTTACACCTACATAAATTAAATACGCGGCACCACACCACTTGATAATCAAGAATATTTTTTCTGAGGTCGCTAAGGCAGCACCCAATCCAAAAGCAGACACGGTCATCACCAGACAAACCGCTGTCAAGCTACCAAATGCGCCAAACAGCGCCCGGCGCACGCCAAAATTAACCGCATTCGTGACGCAATTAAGGACCGTTGGGCCGGGCGTCGCTACCAAAACGGCCACAGCAGCAAGATAAAAAAGCCACGCTTGAAGTTGCATACGATCCTTACCAAATCAGATTGAAAAAATACCACGCGCCAAGGACAAGATTGATAGTATGCCTTTGGCCAACCTTATTTTACGCAAAATACTACGGCTAAAAAAGACATGAGCTGACGCCATCCTGTTGCTTTTAATTGTTTTTCAATCAATCAACAACCATTCTTTAGCCACTACTCATCTTCTACTTATCCACTACTTAACCGCCGGTCACGGGCGGGAAAAACGCCACTTCACAATCCTCAGTCAACGGCTGATCAGCGGTCGTCATGATTTGATTGTAAGCCATCCGCAACGCCTTGCCATCTCCCAAAATATCTTCCCACACCCCGCCTCGCGCGCGTAAATAAACACGGACATCGCCGACCGTATGCACGGTTTCTTCTGGCACATCGATCGTCTCTTGCGTCAGGTTTAAGGCTTCACGCACACTGGCAAAAAAACGTAATTGAATCTTCATGGCATTTTCCAACTTGATAATCGAGCGTGACCTGCTTGCACGCAAGGTCGTTGATTTAAATAACAAAGGTAAATCAAGGTTATTCCTCTAGCGCAGTAACGCCGAAAATGGGTAAAAACGCACGACATCGCCAACGGCAATGGTCTCTCCAGCGGGATTATCCACCAGACCATCGCCCCAGACAGTCGACGTCAGCACACCCGAACCTTGATGCGGAAATAGATCAAGACCACCGCTTGCATTGAATTTTACGCGTAAAAATTCCTGGCGACGATCAGCCTTTGTCCAGGCAAAATCTGCGCGCATCGCGTAGGTCTCCGGCGCTACGTTATTGCAACCTTGCAAACGTAAGATGAAAGGTCGAACAAACAATAAAAATGTGACGAAACTGGATACTGGATTACCAGGCAAACCCATAAAAAACGCAGTGCCAACACGGTCGTCACCGATCCGGTTGATCTCACCAAAAGCCAATGGCTTGCCAGGTTTCATCGCGATTTGCCACATATTTAGTTGGCCTTCCGCTTCTACCGCTGGTTTAACGTGGTCTTCTTCTCCAACGGATACGCCGCCAGATGTAATAATCAGATCATGCTTTTCTGCAGCCAGACGTAATGTGTCACGGGTCACCGCGAGCGAATCGGGAACTATGCCGTAGTCGGTGAGTTCGCATCCCAAATTTTCCAGTAGCCCGCGCAACACGAAGCGATTTGAATTGTAGATTGCACCGGCTTTTAACGTCTCGCCGGGCATCGCCAATTCGTCACCGGTAAAAAACACCGCGACCCGTAATTTACGTAAGACTGGCAAATGTGCCAATCCGACCGATGCCGCTAATCCAAGATGTTGTGCTTGCAGTCGTGTACCCATTGGAAGAATTTCTTTGCCAGCCTGAATGTCTTCGCCTGCGCGACGTATCCATTCACCAGACTTGGGTGCGTGATTGATTATCACTGCATCGCCGTCTGTGGTGCACATTTCCTGCATCACGACCGCGTTGGCACCGGCAGGAATCATCGCGCCGGTAAATATCCTTGCGGCGGTGCCGGGCTGTAACGGTTGCCCAACGTGTCCTGCCGGGATGCGTTGCGATACTGGCAATCGTGCAGCGCCACTCACGCAATCTTCTGCGCGTACTGCGTAGCCGTCCATTTGGGTGTTGTCGGCTGGGGGGACGTTTAGTTGTGACGTTTGTGCACTTGCCAGGATGCGACCGTTGGCCGATAGCGTTGGGGTGATCTCTATGTCGGTTATTGGTTTTGCGGCGGTTAGTAGGAGATCTAGTGCAGCCGTTACGGTGAGCATTGGTGGTTTTTGCATCTAGTGTTGATCCGTTAATTTGGTTTTTGGATTATTTATTTTAGGTTGGGTTGATTGGGTGGGGCGGATGCAGTTCAGTTCAGTTCAGTTCAGTTCAGTTCAGTTCAGTCGTCGTTAAATAATAAATTTTCTACTCCGTGGACGCTTGTCGGGGGTGGCCCGACAGCCAGTTACTTTTTCTTGCTTGGCTCGGCGCCCCCCGCCAAGAAAACGTAACCAAAAAGAAGGCGACCGCAACTGACGCTGCCCTGCGGGTTCCCAAGCATTTCAGCCGCCAGTCGGGTTGAAAGACCAACTCGCTACGCTCAAACATGTCTTCCAACAATTCCCGACTGACAGCT